>CAXRAX010000041.1:0-102027 GCA_964229195.1 Chitinophagaceae bacterium
CGAAACTTGATGGTGGTGGTGGTCTGGAATGGGTTCGGATAATTGGTGACCATCACCTCTACCGGAGTCGGATTGGGCGGCGTAACGCTGTTACAAACACCCGCCTTGATGAGCGGCAAGCTTTGCAGCTGACTGTTAACATTCGGAGGGAATAGGGAGTTGACCACCGATCGATCCAAGCAAAACCATTTTTCCAACAACGTTGAATAAATGCTTCGGAAATCGTACTGCATCGGAATATTGTCGTTCACCGTGGCGGTGGCAGGCAAGGTGGGGTTTACGCCCAACATGCCCGGGTCGACGGATTTTCCGAACAGGAACATCGGTGCTGCTGCCCCGTGGTCGGTACCGGAGCTGGAGTTGGATTTGATACGTCGACCGAATTCACTGAAGGTCATCCCCACCACGCGCTCTTCGACACCTAAAAATTTGAGGTCCTCCTGAAAAGCTTTGATCGCATCCGATACTCGCTGTAACAACGTAGCGTGTGAACCGGTGGTGGTATCGGCCGCGTTCACTTGCACGGAATGTGTATCGAACCCGCCAAAACTCACCATGTACACGCGGGTGCGCAATCCGCCCTTGATGAGTCGGGCTACGATCTTGAGCTGATCGGCCAGTGAGTTGTTGGTGGGATAGGTGTATTGAGAGGTGACACTGTTGGCCGCAGTGCGAACGGCACTGGCATATCCTTGAGTTTGTTGATTGACCTGACGAACGAATTTTAACTCCTTTCCGGCCCGGGTGTTGGGAACGGGATCGGTAGTGCCATTGATCAGGTTGTAGAAGCTGGTGGGATTGGTGATGCTCATCCCCATGTTTACGGTCGGACCTTGAAGCGTCAGCGACGTGGTCGATCCGATCTGGATCGCCAGCGGATCGGGCATGTCGGTGTTGGGATAGCCGATAGGAAAATCGGGATACTCATAATTCAGGTAGCGACCTGCCCAACCGGTGTACACCTCTTGATTGCTGTTGGAGGCACTCATCCAAATATCCGTGGCCCGAAAATGTGAGAAGTTTGGTTGCGGATAACCGACCGCTTGGATCAACTTGGCTTTTCCCTCGGCAAATAAAGACTGCATACCCGTCATCGAGGGATGGATCCCCGTTCCCGTCACGCCGGCGATGGAAAGTACCCGATTCTCCGGAATGGCCACGTTGCTGCGGGCATTGAAGTAACGGGAATAATCCGCCACCGGGATGACGGTATTCAAACCATCATTACCACCCGATAACTGCACGATAACCAGCACGTGGTCGGTCAGCGTGGTACCCTGCATCAACGCCTGCACCAGGGGCGATTGCGCATTGAATGCCTTGATCGAATATCCATTGATCATTTCCGGAAGCATCGCTGCCGCCGGGATCGAACTGAATAAAAAGTCTTTACGTTTCATATGAAGCGGTTGACGTAGGCTTAAATGAGTTGATATTCGGCCAGGTTAAACAAGTATTTGAACAGGTTCATCAGGCGGGTGTTGACCGTATTGAAGTTGGCCGTAGTGGGATTGGCCTGATAGGCCATCCAGGCGTTGGTCCAGTAGTAATCCCACTGCTGACCAGTCAACAGGATCTGCGTTTTGATCTGCGAACGGCTGGTGGTAGAGATGGAATTGCGGAAAAAACGATTCACAGCCTCATCGATCAGGTCATTGGGATTGCCCGGATTGTAAAATGTTTGCGCCAGCGCCACACAATCGAAGCGCACCCGAACGCCACTGATCAGATAGCCGGTGTTCACCATGATATCTGTAAACTGATTGCGCTTGGGGAGCGAATCAGAATTGATCCAGATCTCGTGGTAAAGCGGCTCCTGGTAGTAGGCGGGCATCCCCGATACGTTAGGCGGATCATGCAAGTTCATGCCCATGTTGGTCATCCAGCTGTAGAACGTGTTCCACATCCCGTAATTGGCCAAATAATTGGAAGGATCCGGGAATACGGTATTCATCTCCCGAATGGCTCCGATCACCTGATCGGCTGGATTCTTGATCACACAACCCCGGTTCATCACATCGAAGAAATGCTGACTCTGGAACAGCGCGGATAAAACAGGCTTCCACTCATAGTTGTTATTGCGGAATATCGTCGCCAGCGGCGTAATGACGTTTGTCTCCGTGGCGTCGTCGATGGTGTAATACACAAACCAACGGTAGAGCTTGCGCACCAGAAATTTAGCGACCTCGTTTTGCGCAAAGGTCATATTGATCAGATCGTTCAATTCCAGATCGCCGGCCGTGGCGCCGGTACGACCCGTAATGACCGTATTGTTGAAAAAGGAAGAGAAGGTCTTGTTGGTAGTGGTATGACGAGAGGCCGTGAAGATCGTTTGCCAGGTCGTGAAGTTGATCTGCCAACCCGTGAGCACCTTGGCGGCCTCCTTCACATCAGTTTCAGTATAGCGGGAATCAGGCCCTTTACCCAAGGTAAACAACTCGAACAATTCGCGGGCATAATTCTCATCCGGAGCAGAGGCATTGTTCAAGTATCCGTTTAGGTAGCGCAACATCATCAGGTCCTTCGTGATGCTTCGAACCAATTCCTTGTAATTGCCCAAGGCGAATTGACGCACCAGTTGATGCTGTCGATAGGCCCAGTTTCCGTTACCAACATCGGTCGATTCATTTCCGAAATGATCGACCAGAAACATGATGAATTTTTCTCGTATGCTGCGGTCTTGGTTGATCATCGCTCCGGTCCACCACTTTTTGTAGGAAGCCCTTCGCTGGCCCTGTACGGTTCCGTCGTTGTTGATGTCGTTTATCCACGTGGTACCCTGCGCAATGTTTACATCCGCATTCACCCCAGGCGTGGTGGAGGTCGCGTATTCTTTCAGCGGTGGAGTTGGGTCGGGGGCTGTGGGATTAAGTAACTCATTAACCGTTTGAGCCAGCGTGCGCCCTTTGAAATAATTGACATCGGCCAGCTTGGCTCCAAACATGGTACGCTTTAGCAAGTGCACAACTTCCTGTTCCGTCCATGGTCCGGTATATGTATCGATCCCGGATAAGGTCCGGGGAAGCTTGACGGCAGAAGCGGAAGGGCTGCGCCGGGAAGCGGTCAAAAATTCTCTTCTATCCATAGCAGTTGGATTGGGCTGTTACTATTGACTAAAAGTAACCCAAAAGTTTAGTGCAATGCCAAGGGAAAAAGAAGAAAAATCCCTTTAATTCACTAATTCCAGTCAGCGTATGTAGGTCTTTAGAGTGATTCTACGATACCGGCGATTCCCTGTCCGCCCCCCACACAAGCCGTAATCAGCCCAAAACGTTTACCTAAACGTTTGAGATCGTGGAGGTTCTGTATCGTCAACTTGCAACCGGTACAACCCAAGGGGTGACCCAGGGCAATGGCCCCGCCATTGATGTTGACCTTGTCCTCATCCAGTCCTGCTTCCCGGATCACAGCCAGGGCCTGGGCGGCGAAGGCCTCATTGAGTTCGATCAGATCGATCTGGCCTAGCGTGAGACCGGCTTGTTTAAGTGCGAGGGGGATGGCCGCAACCGGCCCCATACCCATGATCCGGGGCGGTACCCCGGCAACCGAGCAGGAAATCAATCGACCTATAGGAGAGAGTCCGAGTTCCTTCATTTTACGCTCACTCATTACGATCACAAAAGCTGCTCCATCGGAGGTTTGTGAGGCATTGCCAGCCGTGACCGTACCCAAGGGTGAGAAGGCCGGTTTGAGTTTGGCCAGTGCTTCGAGTGAGGTGTCGGCACGGGGACCTTCATCGGTATCTACCACGAATTGTCTTTTTTGCTTTTTTCCTTTCTCATCCAAGTAAATTTCTTCCACAGGGATGGGCAGAATACCCGATCTAAAATGACCTTGTTCGATGGCTACGAGGGCTTTTTGATGTGAACGCAACGAGAAGGCATCCTGATCGGCACGGGAAACATGGAAATCTTTTGCGACCGCTTCTGCCGTCAATCCCATATTGAGATAATAATCCGGCTCGGTCGATGCGATCTCATAAGAAGGAACCGTTTTCCAACCGGAAGTTGGCACCAAACTCATACTCTCTACCCCACCGGCCACGATGATATCGGCCATGCCGGCTCGGATCTTGGCGGTAGCGATGGCTATAGCCTCCAGCCCTGACGCACAATAACGATTGATGGTCATTCCCGGCGTCTGATTGCCGAGAGCCCGAGCGGCGATGATACGACCCACTTGCAACCCTTGCTCCGCCTCGGGTACCGCGTTGCCGACGATCACATCATCCACCGGCTGATCAGCCAACGAAGGAACGGAACGCATCAGCTCCTGGATCAGCTTCACGGCCAGGTCATCGGGACGGGTAAAACGAAACCCTCCTTTTTTGGATTTGGCAACGGCCGTACGGTAACCGGCAACGATAAAGGCTTCGTGCATGCGTAATGGGCTTTCTCAAAATTACCGAAATGAAATCGGGAGACAATGGCCGTCATTGGTGGTATCTTTGCAAATCATGTACGCGCTGCTTCGTAGGATTTTGTTTTTGCTGCCGGCCGAGTCGGCACACGCCGTATCCATGACCTTGCTGCGGTGGGCTTGTGCCATATCGCCCACTCGTATCCTCATTAAAAAAATTTTTGCACCCCGAGCGCGGCCAGTGGAGTTGTGGGGACTTCGATTTCGACACGCGGTGGGACTGGCCGCCGGCTTCGACAAGAATGCTTGTTACCTGCAAGCGTTGGAGACGTTGGGATTTAGTCACCTCGAGATCGGAACCGTCACCCCTCTGCCACAATCCGGCAATCCCACCCCCCGGCTGTTTCGGCTGCCGGCTGACAAGGCGCTGATCAATCGGATGGGATTCAACAACGACGGCGTTACGGTCATTGTTGAGCGATTGAAACGTTGGCGAAAGACCCATCCCCAATCCCGCCTGATCATCGGAGGCAACATCGGCAAGAACAAACAGACCCCGAACGAAGGAGCCTGGCAAGACTACCTGATCTGCTTCGAAAAACTGCATCCGTACGTCGACTACTTCACGGTGAACGTGAGTTCGCCCAATACACCCGGACTACGCTCCCTGCAAGAACCCGAACAACTCCGTAAAATTCTCACCACGTTGCAACAAGCCGATTCCCAGGTCAAACATCCCAAACCGATCTTGCTAAAAGTGGCACCCGACCTGGAAAAAGAAGCCATGGGGGAAGTGATCGATCTGGCTCGGGAGATCGGCTTGCAGGGATTGGTGCTTTCCAACACAACTCTCTCCCGAAGCGGTTTGAAAACATCCCAGCAAACAGTGGAGGAAATGGGTGCCGGCGGACTCAGTGGAGCACCACTCACCAACCGTTGTGCCGAGTGGATCGAGTTTGCTTATCGACGGACCGACGGAAAATTGCCCATTATTGCCAGTGGTGGAATATTCACCGCAGCGGATGCCCGACGGATGCAGGTAGCCGGAGCGTCGATGGTGCAGGTGTGGACCGGATTCATTTACGAAGGCCCCGGCATCGTGCAGAAGATCATGCGCAACGACGCCTAAATCAAAAAAATTATTGGAAAGTTTTATTGCTGTAGACGCAGCCACGCAGCGGCCACTACACCAGCCGTTTCGGTTCGGAGTCGGGTATTGCCCAGTTGAACGGGCGTGAAATCGGCAGCCAGGGCCTGCGCAATTTCATTGTCTGTGAAATCGCCTTCTGGTCCGATCAGCATCCCCACTGCATCCGTCAACGAACATTGAGCGATTTCGTTTTTCACCTGGTTCTGACAATGGGCGATCAGTCGCTGCAGCGGTTGATTTTTCCAATGGCCGATCAATTGATCAAAAGCAATCGGCTCCTCGATCTGGGGCAACCATACTTGTTGGCTTTGCAACATAGCCGCTACGGCGAGTTGACGCAATCGATCGGTACGCAATCGCTGTTTTTCCGTGCGCTCGGTCAGTATAGGAATGATGTGCGATACGCCGAGCTCGGTTGCTTTTTCCAAAAACCACTCGAACCGACTGTTATTTTTTACGGGGGCGATGGCGATCGATACAGCACGCCCGCCTCTTTCATGGTGGGTGCGCCCCTCGACCCGAACCGTACATGACTTTTTAGAAACGACTTGGAGCGTTGCCTGAATCAGGGTACCGGCACCGTCGGTCAGATGCAACGGCATATCGGAGCGCATACGAAGTACCTGTGCGATGTGGTGACTGGTATCGGTATCCAGCTCCAGAATAGTGTCGGCGGTCAGATTCGTGTGGTAAAAAAAGGGAACCATATCAATCGTCAAAATCTTCCGGAGGTTCGGAATCGTTCATGCGGCTGGGCGTCTGGAGAAACATCTTGGCTTGTCCTTGGTCATCTACGTCGTTCACCGGCTTCCAGTTAGGCAACATGGCGCCGGAATAGTTTCCGCCGTCTTTCTCGTCGATGAATTTCTGAATATGCAGCAATGCTCGCAGGTGGATGGTCTCCAGCGATCCATTCCGGTGCTTGGCGATCTTAACGATGGTTTCGCCGCGGTTGCTCTCGCCGTTCTCGTCCATGTTGACCTCGTAATACTCAGGACGATACAGGAACATGACCAGGTCCGCATCCTGTTCGATGGCACCGGATTCCCGCAGGTCGCTCAGCTGGGGGATCTTGACACCATCCTTACTGGCACCGCGTGTTTCGACGGCACGGCTCAGCTGGGAAAGGGCAATGATGGGAACGGCCAGTTCTTTGGCCAGGGCCTTTAGATTTCGGGAGATATTGCTGATTTCCTGTTCGCGGTTGGAGTTTCTGTTATCGCCCGTACCACTCATCAATTGCAAGTAATCGATGATGATCATGCCGATGTTGTGCTTATTCTTCAAGCGGCGGCATTTGGCGCGCAATTCAAAAATGTTAAGCGCCGGAGTATCGTCGATGAACAAGGGTGCCTGCGCCAGGCGTTGAATGCCCTTGGCATAAAGTTGTTTCATTTCATGATCGGCCAGGTTACCCCGGTTGATCTTCTCCATGTGTATCTCGCTTTCGGCAGCCAGGATCCGTTGCACCAATTGTGGCGCACTCATCTCGAGGGAGAACACGGCTACGGGGGTGGGCTTGGAAGCGTGCATGGCAGCATTGCGAGCCAGGTTCAGGGCGAAGGCGGTTTTACCGACGGCGGGACGAGCCGCCAAGATGATCAGGTCGGTGTTTTGCCATCCATAGGTGACTCGGTCGAGGCTGGGGAATCCGCTGGGCACTCCGGTCAGATCCTCTGACTTATTACGCAGGTCTTCGATGCGCTTGATCGATTGCACCAGGATGGAGTCAATGGTTTGAAAATTCTTTCGAAGGTTACTATTGGTGATCTCAAAGAGTTTGGACTCGGCCTGATCCAGCAATTCAAACACATCGGTTGAATCTTGGTACGCATCGCCGATGATCTCGCCGCTGACACGGATCAATTCCCGTTGAATGTATTTCTGCAGGATGATCCGGGCATGGGCCTCGATGTGGCTGGAGGAGACCACCGCGTTGGTAAGCCGCGTCAGGTAATAATTGCCTCCGATGATCTCGAGGTCTTCCCGAAACTTCAACTCCTCCGCAACGGTGAGGATATCAATGGGCTGATTTTTTTGGGCCAGTGCCTGTACAGCCCGGTAGATCCGTTGATGGGCATCCACGTAGAAACAATCGGGTTTCAACAGTTCGGTGACTTGGTCGAAAGCCTTTTTCTCCAGGAGGATCGCTCCCAATACCGCTTCCTCGAGGTCCTTGGCCTGGGGTGGCACCTTACCATACACCAGGCTGTTCATGTCGAGTGTGGATTTGCCCCGTTTCCGGTCGCGTTCTTTTTGAGTGTTCTTGATCTCCATAACCTATCCGTTGAAAGACCTCACAAAGGCCCTGTCACACGAAATAACTCGTTGCCCCGATGGGAAAAAAATTTTTCTTTCTGCACGATTTCTACACCCCGAAAGCGGGGTTATCCACACCGGCTAACTGGCCAAAAGTTCGGCTGCATTCTGTCGGGTAAGGTCGGTGGGCGGCTCACCGCCCATGATCCGGGCCAGGACTTCCACGCGTTGCGATTCCGTAAGTAATTGAACCTGTGTTTCAATGCCGCGGTTGGCGGCTGTTTTCGTTACATGCCAATGATGTTGCCCCTTGGCCGCTACTTGCGGTTGATGCGTCACACAAATGACTTGTCGGTTTGTGCCGAGTGTTCTCAGCAGGCGTCCCACTTGCTTGGCTGCTTCTCCGGAGATACCGGTATCGATCTCATCGAAGATCAGGGTAGGAAGCTGCATCTGATCGGCCACCAGCGATTTGATGCAAAGCATCAGGCGACTGAGTTCTCCCCCACTGGCAACTTTGCGAACGGGTTGCCAGTTGGGTTCGCTCTTGCCTCCGCCATAATTGGCATCGAACAGAAAAGAGCAGGTATCGGCGCCGGTCGACTGCAAGTCGGTCGGCTCAAGTGCAATCCCGAAACGGGCGGCAGGCATGCCCACCTGAGCCAGCAACGCATTTATCTTTTTTGTCCATGGCGTGATGGCCGCTTGTCTGCCGTCGTGAATAGAGCTTGCCTGCGTGCGAAGGGATTTTTCCTGCTGCCGGGTGCTTTGCTGCAGTTCGCGTATGTGGGATTCGAGTGATTGAACGGATTGCAATTGCGCTTGGAGTTTTTCTTGCAGCTCCAGAAGTTGGTCCGTGGTTTGAAGGCCATGTTTTTTCAGCAAGCGAAATCCTAAGGAGACTCGCTCCTGCCATTGCGCCAGGGTTTGTGGATCATATGGTTCACGGGCACCATAGCGGTCCATTTCGCGGGATAATTCGCGTAGTTCCATGTCGACCGACCGCAAGCGATCCAACCACTCGCGAACCTGCTGCTCATTTTTTTCGAAGGGATTCAGCGATTGCTGCAACCGACGAAGTTGTTGCTGAATATTCTCCCCTTCCCCTTGTAACTGCTGCGTAGCGGCAGCTATGGCCACCAGCATGGCTTCGGATTGTCCGCCGATGCGGACCTTCTCCTCGAGCGCCTCGATCTCTCCGGGCTGAAAAGCGGCCTCCTCCAACTCCTGTAAAATATGCAATTGATACTCCTGCTCCTGTTGGGCACGGGCCTGCTTAATTTCCAGTTCCTGTAACAGGGCCAGGTCGCGACGCCATGACTCGTAATGGATCCGATAGGTCTCCACCTGCGGCAGTAAACCCGCCATGACATCGAGCAGTTCACGCTGGCGATCGGTTTCGGTCAACTCCAGTGTATCGAATTGTTGGTGGAGATCGACGAGTTCGGCGGTAAACGATTGCAATTGTGCGAGGGTCACCACCGTATCGTTGAGAAAGGCCCGTGATTTCCCATTGGCTCCGACCTCCCGACGAATACACCATTCGGTCTCCCCCGCCAGGTCAAGATCAACCGCCAGCGAATGCTGTGCGAGGCGGGGTTCCCGGAACAGACCTTCCACGATGCATTTTTCGGATGGATCATGAAGTACCGACGTATCGGCGCGTTCGCCGAGTACCAAACCCAGGGCACCCAACAAGATCGATTTACCGGCACCCGTCTCCCCGGTTAGCACCGAAAATCCCTCCGAGAAATCCATTCGGACCTCCCGGATCAGGGCATAATTCCGTATGTACAACTGTTGCAACATCCGAACAGGCAAATTACTTCATCATCCTTTCCCCCCGCGTGGCGACGGCTACAATTTTCCGGGTAAAAAAAATCCCGGCCGAAGCCGGGATCCAAGCTGTTTCAGGGTTTATTAGCCCAAAGCCACACTGGTGTTCAATTCCTCATCCACCAAGATCCGTCCGCAGTTCTCACAGATCATGATCTTTTTATGCTGACGAATTTCACTTTGCTTTTGGGGCGGAATGGCATGGAAACAGCCCCCACAAGCATCACGCTCCACGGGCACCACGGCCAATCCGTTGCGGTAGTTGGAACGGATCTTCTCATAACTGAGCAACAGGCGGGGCTCCACGGCGGCTTTGGCCTCTACCGCCAGTTTGTTGAGCTGCTTCTCTTCTTTTTCGTTGGCGGCAATGATCTTGTCCAACTCACCTTTCTTGGTCTGCAAAACGCCATCCTTGACGTCGATGTTCTTTTTTGCCTCCTCCAGGTTCACGGCCTTGAGGGCGATCTCCCCTTCTGCATCTTTGATGTGCTTCTTGGCGAGGTCTATATCCAACTGCTGCATTTCGATCTCCTTGTTGATCGCCTCGTACTCGCGGTTGTTCTTGACGTTGCTGCTTTGTTTTTCGTATTTCTTCAACAAGGCCTCAGACTCAGCGATCGCCTCCTTGCGTTGCTTGATGAATTCATTGACACCGTTGATCTCCTCCTCGATGCGCAATTGACGGGATTTCAGTCCGGCGATCTCATCCTCCAGGTCGGCTACCTCCATGGGCAACTCCCCTTTCAGAATATGGATCTCATCGAGTTTGCTATCGATCTTTTGGAGACGGAGCACGGAGCTCAGTCGCTCCTGGATGGAAAAATCTTTAACGGCGGCCATGCAACGGAACTATTTGGTGTTAATGGTAGCGGACCGGATTGGTGATCCGCTCGGTTTTAAGGACGGCAAAGTTAAGGAATTTTTCCGCTAAAAAGCTCTGAATGAGCCCGATGGTGAACTGTTCCGACTCGTAATGCCCCAGATCGACCAATAACATCTTTTGATCGGGCTCAAAAAACTCATGGTATTTTAGGTCGGCTGTCAAAAAGGCATCCGCCTTGGATGCTAAGGCCTTGGAAATCAGGAAGCTTCCTGCCCCACCACAAAGAGCCACCCGGCGGATCGGCGTGTTGCTCGCACCCGTATACCGCAGCACCGAACAGCCAAACGCCGATTTGACCCGGTCTAAAAAGGAGGCAGGGTCCATCGGCTGGGGCAATTCCCCGATCAGTCCCGAACCCAGGGAGGGGTGCGGGTTGCTCAGCATCACCAGATCATACGCCACTTCCTCGTATGGGTGAGCACCCTGCAAGGCCAGCACGACGGCTTTTTCCAGATGGGCCGGATAGAGCACCTCCAATTTCCATTCCGGTTCGCGATGCTGTTCGCCGATCTTCCCGATAAATGGGTTGGTTCCGGCAGAGGCGCGAAAACTCCCCTCTCCCAGCTGCCGAAAACTGCATTGGTCATATCGACCAACGTGACCCGCTCCGGCCGCAAACAACGCATCGGCCACCGCCTCCAGATGGGAAGCCGGTACGAACGTGTAAAGCTTTTTCAGGTGAGATGACTTAGGCAATAGCACTTGGCGGTCGGATAATTCCAGTCGGTCCGCCATAGCACCATTCACCCCATGTATGACATTGTCAAGATTGGTATGAATGGCATAGACGGCGATCCCTTTTTGAATGGCCCGTATCAAAGTTCTGCCAACCGGGTGATGCGGATCGATCCGCCGGAGGGCCCCAAAGATCAGCGGGTGGTGCGCCACCACGAGATTACACCCGTTGGCTTCTGCTTCCTCGATGACCGATTCCGTTACATCAAGCGCACAGAGCACGCCTGTACAGACGGCTTGGGGATCGCCGGTTAGCAATCCACAATTGTCATAGGATTCCTGAAGAATGGGGGGAGCCCACTGCTCCAAAACCTGACAGATATCAGCGATGTTCATGATGTTTATCTACTAAGGAGTTTTACGATTGTATTAATAATTTTATGCATGTAACTTGCGTTCATGAAAAATGCAATATCCCTCTTTTTATTGACCCTTTGTTTATTAGGATGTAAAAAGAAGACTGAGATATTAGAGGACCTGGTCGTGCAAGCTATGACAACCGGCCAATGGAAAATTACCTCATTTCAGGAGAACGGCGTGGATCGTACGGCCGACTTTTCTCCGTACCGTTTTAAATACAACACAGACAATACCGTGAACGCCATCAAGAACGGAGCGATCGAAAAAACGGGCACTTGGAATGGCAACGCCAGCACCATGAGCATCGTGGCGGAGTTTCCCAATGCCACGCAACCCCTTTTGATCATCAACGGAACCTGGAATATAACGCGTAACGGATGGTCTTTTGTCGAGGCGAACATTTCACAGAGCGGCACACTGAAAACCTTACGGCTGGATAGAGAGTAACATCACAAAGCAGATGGGCTTGCCTTTCCACATCCGTTTGCGTCCTAATCTTTTTTACTTGAAAACTAACCTATACAAAAACACCATTTTCCGAGCAGTCCTGTTACTGGGATTCCTCCTCCCAAAAATGACATTATTGGGACAGGCCCCTGTCGCCAATTTCACGTCCAACCTCACCGCCGGCTGCGCCCCCGTGATCGTCCAATTTCAAAATACCTCTACCGGAAATCCGACCGCTTACTTATGGGAATTCGGCAACGGCAATACCTCCACGCTGGCGAACCCGGTTGCTACCTATATCAACCCGGGGAATTACACGGTTAAACTAACCGTCTCCAATGCCAGTGGCAGCAACAGCCTCACGCGCAGTCTCTATATTAACTCCTACGGCACCCCGAATGTTGGTTTTCGCAGCAACATCAGGAGTGGCTGTTTTCCGCTCACGATACAATTCACCGACACCAGCACCGCAGCTGCCGGCACTGTGAACACGACCTGGAATTGGGATCTGGGCGGGGGGCAAACCTCTACCCAGCAAAATCCATCGATCACCTACAACACAGCGGGCACCTACTCGATTTCACTGAAGGTCACCAACGACAAAGGATGCAGCCGCACCATAACCCGCACTGCCTATATAACCGTGAACCCGGGGGTAGATGCTTCCTTCACGTCTAGCATCCCCAACGTTTGCGCCGCTCCTGCAGCCATAACATTCACCAATACTACGACCGGTCCACCCACCCTGAGTTATTTCTGGACCTTTGGCGATGGATTTTCCTCCACAGCTGCCGATCCCACACACACCTACAACACCAATGGCACTTACACAGCAACATTGGTTGCCACCAGCAGCGCCGGTTGTGTAGATACATTCCGAAGCAATCCGATCACCATTGGCGGTATTACCACCAACTTCAATGCCCCTACTGATGTCTGCATCGGCTCCCCGGCTTCTTTCACGAACACTTCTACGCCCGCACCCGTTTCCTCTCAATGGAACTTCGGAGATGGCAACGGCTCCACCGCCGCTAACCCAACGCATACGTACAACACCGTTGGCACATACCTGGTTAAACTCGTCAACACGTATGCCACTTGCCAAGATTCAACTTTCCGAATCGTAAATGTTCGACCTAAACCCAGTGCCAACTTCACCGCCCCGGTACGAACCAAATGTGCGCCTAACCTACTGGTGAATTTCCAGGACCTTTCAACGGGTAGTCCCACCGCCTGGGAATGGAATTTCGGCGATGGCAATACATCTACCCAGCAAAATCCTGCACACAACTATACCACGTACGGATCCTTTACGGTGCGGCTGATCGTAACCAGTCAATTTGGATGCAAAGACACGATGTTGATGCCCGGTTACATCCACATTCGGCGCGCACAGATCCAGATACCCAGTCTGCCGGTACAGGACTGTATTCCCTACAGCCACAACTTCAGTGCCACCATCAATTCGCTGGACAACATCCTGACCTATCAATGGAACTTTGGCGACGGCAATACCTCTACTCAACCGACCCCCTCACACACCTACACGGCACAGGGGACGTACAATGTTCAATTGATCATCACTACCAGCTCCGGCTGCCGAGATACGCTGCTGGTAAATGCCGCCATCCGAGTAGGCACCATTCCCGCCCCGAATTTCACGGCAGCTCCTAACCCCGTTTGTGGTACTCAACCCGTTCAGTTTACGGACTTGACCCCACCGCCGGTCGACACCTGGATCTGGACCTTTGGGGACGGAAACGGATCCACCACCCGTCACCCCACGCATCGATACAGCGATACCGGGCGCTTCACCGTGCGACTGATCGTCCTGAACAATGGTTGTGAACGCTCGATCACTAAAAATAATTTCGTGCGGGTGCTTCCCGCCATTGCGCGTTTCACGCCCGTACCCAATTGTACGAACCGTCGCACTTTCAGTTTCACCAACCAATCGATCGATGCCACCAGCAGCGAGTGGGATTTTGGAGATGGCAGTCCGCCTTCTACCGTCACCAATCCCACCCACGTATTCCCGGCGCTGGGACCCTACACTGTCCGACTCATCGCCCGAAACGGAACCTGTGCCGATACAATCTTCAAGAGCATTCGACTGATCGATGAGAACCCCGGCATTTTAGCTAATCAGACCACTTTTTGTAAGACCGGCACCATTCGCTTTTACGCCACACAGATCAACAAGGCACTTATTAGCCAATATGCGTGGGATTTTGGAAGCGGGCTTACAGGAACCACCACTATCGATTCGATCCAGGCCACCTACGCCAACAACGGGTTGTACAGCGTACAGCTGGTGACCACCGATCTGAATGGCTGTAAAGACACCGCCATCCAAAACAACTATATCCGAGTGAATGGCCCCACCGCCCGCTTCCGCGCCATCGACACGTCGGGCTGCAAAGGATTCACCACCACCTTTCTCGATCAATCCTCTACCTACAACAACCATGCGCTCACGCAATGGCAATGGCATTTTGGGGACGGCGCCGTACAGAATTACAGTGCTGGCCCTTTTCAGCATACCTACAACACGGTGGGCGACTTTGCTGTGAAACTCGTGATCACCGATGCCTATGGCTGCAAAGACAGCATCACGAAAACCAATCAAATTCACTCAACCGATCCGGTGCCGGCATTCAGCAGTGCCGACACGTTGAGTTGTCCGGGCGCCAACGTATCATTCAGCAACGGGTCGAGTCCGGGCGGACTGACCTACCAGTGGACATTCGGCGACGGAAACAGCTCCTCGGCCACGCAACCCGTGCATGCCTATCAAAATGGAGGCCAATACAACGTGAAACTGGTGGTTCAAGATAGCTATGGCTGTGCCGATTCGTTGATACGCAACCAATACATCCGCATCGATACGCCCCGCGCCGCCTTTACCAAAGATTTTACCAATAGTTCCTGTACGCCCTTCCGCGTGCAGTTCACCAACACCTCTACTTATTTCAACCAAAGCCAATGGAGTTTTGGAGTGGGTGAAGGCACTTCCAACCAGACCAGTCCGGTTTACTTCTTCAACCGGGTCGACTCCTTTCCGGTACAACTGATCGTCACCAGCCCGGGCGGTTGCCGAGATACCACGGTGCAGCTCGTCCGTGTATTTGATACCACGAACTCTATCCTGAATTATATAGCGGCAACGGCCTGCCGACCTTATACCGCCACCCTCTCGGTCGTTACAAACGGCCCCATGGCCAGTTATTTCTGGGACCTGGGCGACGGAAGTTCCGTCACCAATGCCTCAACTTATCAGCATACCTATACCACGCTGGGTGATTTCTATCCCTCGGTGGTTGCAGTGGATTCGGCCGGATGCCGCATCCCGATCGTAGGAAGCGGTCGGATCCGCATTCGAGGTGTTGAAACCGCGTTCGGATCGAACTTGAATTTCCTGTGCGACGGCGGACCCATCCAATTCCGGGATTCTTCCGTAACCAATAATGCCCCCCTCCAATATCTATGGCAATTCGGTGACGGCGGTACTTCTACGCAAGCCAATCCCACGCATACCTACACCGCAGCAGGAAATTATACCGTTCAACTCATCACCACCACGCAAGCCGGCTGTAGAGATACGCTAGTCAAACCCAATCTGATCAAAATAGTAGAGAGGCCACACATCCGCGTGAGTGGTGCCGTCCGAGCCTGTATCAACAGTACCCTACAACACCAGGGCAGTTTTATCGTGCCCGACACCTCCGTGGTGAACTGGCAATGGAACTTTCCCAACGGTGCCAGCTCCACGGATATCAACCCACCCGCCCAGACCTACAACACCGCCGGCAGTTTTCAGATACGGGTCGTCGCTACCAATAGCAGCGGTTGCAAAGACACCGTCGATCATCCGCTTCGGATCGATCCGCTTCCCATCATCAACCTGCCAGTGCAAATGGCCGTACGAAATGGTTTTCCGGTATTCATGCCAGTAAGCTATGCAGCCAATGTCAATCAGTGGTCCTGGTCGCCGCCCGACGGACTGAGTTGTACCCAATGCCCCCGACCTGCCGTGGCCCCGCGAGACGACAGGCTCTACCAAGTACAAGTGCAAGATGCCAATGGATGCAGAAACCTGGCCCAGATACTGGTGCTGGTGTATTGTGAGCAGACGAACGTATTCTTCCCCAATACCTTCTCGCCCAACGGAGACGGCAGCAACGACGTGTATTATCCGCGCGGACGAGGGTTGGACCGGATCAAATCTTTCCAGATCGTGAATCGATGGGGACAAGTCGTATTCCAAAAACAAAACTTTCCGGCCAACGACCCCTCACAAGGTTGGGATGGTCGCTACCGGGGACAAGCCCCACAAGCTGAAACTTACATCTACACCGCAGAGGTCTTTTGTGAAAATGGCACCCTGCTCACCTTAAGCGGCAATATCTCGCTGATCCGATGAAAAAACTTTTTACCATAGGGATCTGCTGCGCCGCACTCATCGGACTTCGCTTGCCCTTGCAGGCGCAAGACGTGCACTTCTCGCAATTTTGGGAAACGTCGCTGCTGCGCAATCCCGCCCTGGCCGGACTTTTCGAAGGCGATTACCGGGTGCAAGCGATCTACCGCGATCAATGGAACAATCTCACCAATGCCTATCGCACCGGATCCTTGAACTTGGAAAATAAGATCTCGGTTGGGTCGGGTGATGATTACCTGACCGTGGGATTACAAAGTTTCTTTGATCGTGCCGGAACCATTGGGTGGACGACCACTCAATTCTTGCCAGCGATCAATTACCATAAATCACTGAGTACCGATAAAAATCAATACCTCTCGCTGGGTGCCATGGGTGGTTGGGTACAAAGACGATTTGATCCCAGCAAAATGACCACCAACACCACCTATGAAACCGGCGGCACGGGTGAGAATCTCGTGAATACGTCATTTGGATACATCGATGGAAGCGTGGGACTCAGTTACAATTCTCAAATCCGCGATCGGTCCTCCGATAATTTTTATGTGGGAGTAGCCTATCACCACTTCAACCGACCCCAGCAATCCTTTTACTTCCGAAACGCGAACGTGGAATTGAATGCCAAATGGGTGATCTCCGCCGGAATGAGATGGAGTGTATCCGAACAGGGATTTATCACCGTGATGGCCGATCACAGCCGTCAAGGTCGATTTGAACAAACCGTGGCGGGCGCCTTGTACGGACTACGTCTCGGCATCGATCCCGAAAATGCCACACATGCCATCCAAGCCGGTGCCTTTCTGCGATTGAACGAGGCCTTCATTCCTGTCATTAAGATCGATATAGGCACGGTTTCAGCATCGTTCAGCTATGACATCACTGTTTCCAACCTCACGCCCTTTAACCAGGGACGTGGCGGATTCGAAGCAGGCTTGGTCTACCGCTGGTATAAGGCTGAGTCTACACCCGATGCCCGATGCCCGCGTTTCTGAACCGTTCCCTTTACCTTTGCCCTCCTCAAACGTCTTAACTAAAATCAATTTTATGTCTCTATCTGCTGGGCAAGCTGCCCCTGATTTTTCCCTTTACGATTCGGATAAGAATAAAGTCACCCTCAGCGAACTGCGCGGTAAAAAGGTTTTGCTGATGTTCTTTCCGCAATCCTTTACCGGTGTCTGTACGCAACAGGTTTGCACGGCCCGGGACAACATGGCTCAGTACGAACAATTCAACGCCACGGTGCTCGGCATCTCGGTTGATTCTGTATTTACACTGGCCAAATTCAAGGAAACACAAAATTTGAATTTCCCGCTACTCAGCGATTTCAACAAAGAAGTTTCTCGCGCTTATGGAAGCCTGTACGAAGAATGGATCCTTGACATGAAAGGGGTCTCCAAGCGAGCAGCCTTTGTGATCGACGCCCAAGGCGTCGTACAATACGCTGAAGTACTCGACAATCCCGGGAACCTGCCCGATTTCCAAAAGATCCAGGAAGCCCTGAGCAGCTGTTAAAAAAGTTTCAATTTTTTTGACCGCCTGCCAGTAACAAGCTGATTATCAACGATCGACTTCTAAGCTGACCAAGAATACCGGTGGCACTTGCCCCGGTATTTTTTTTATGCCGAAATAAATATAGCTTTGAAACGTTGCGAAAGATATACCTCATAATCCTGTTGTTTTTTACGCTGGGTGTTGACCTGGAGGCACAAACGGCTCGCCCCGCCCTGAGTGGTACGGACCAGCCCAAGGTTCGTCTCTATCCCAATCCGGCCGTCAGCTATGTTCAGGTGGATTGGAATCCGCAACTCCGCCCGGCCCGCATTTTGGTCGTGAATGGTGTAACAGGTAAACAAATGGTAGCCGCATCCATTACGTCCAACTCCCTTCGATTGAACGTGAGTGATTTTGTACCCGGCCTCTATGTGTTTCGGATGTTCAGCGCCAATGGCACGTACCTGGGCGGCGCCACGTTTCAAGTTTCCAAGTAACCCTTGTTGATTTTTTATTGCACCTGCACGATCAGGAATTTCAGGTATTGCGTATTCTCCTGTCCCCAGACGATCGGATGATCGGCCGATTGAGTTTGATAGGTCACCTGTCGGATCTTTCTTCGCGCGTCCTTGGCAGCCATCTCGATGATCTGCAAAAAGAGTTCGGGCTGGATCAGGTTGGTGCAAGAAGAGGTAACCAAAAATCCACCTGGGCGAACCAACTTCATCCCCCGCAAGTTGATCTCCTTGTATCCGGTAATGGCTTTCTGAATGGTTTCCCGGCTTTTGGTGAAGGCAGGCGGATCCAACATCACCACATCATACGACTTCCCCTCCTTCCCCCAGGATTTCAGCACATCGAAGGCATTGGCCACTTCGAAGCGACAGCGATCCGATAATCCGTTCAGCGCCGCATTCGCATTGGCCATTTCTACAGCAGAGGCAGAGATATCCAATCCGAGCACCGAACGGGCACCGTAGTGCGCAGCATGTACTTCAAAGGTTCCGGTATATGTAAAGGCACCGAGAACGTCTGCGTCGCGTACGATATGCTGAATGGCACGGCGATTGTCCTGCTGGTCGAGAAAATAGCCGGTCTTTTGTCCCTGATCCAGATCGACGTGAAAGTTCAATCCATTTTCCCGGATCTGTATTCGGGTATCGAAGGGGGCAGACAGAAATCCTTTTTGAAGCGGCAATCCTTCCAGCTCCCGTACCGGTACATCGTTACGCTCGTAGATGCCTTTGGGTTGAAAGATCTTTTCCAAGGCCTCGACCAAGGCGGGCTTCCACCGATCGATCCCCAGGGCCAGGGTTTGGATAACAAAATAATCGTTGAACTTGTCGATGATAAGTTGAGGCAGTCCGTCTGCCTCTCCGAATACCAACCGGCAGTTCTCGACATAACCGAGTTTTTTTCGGTATAGCCAACAGCGTTCCAGCTGTTCCATAAAATAGGCTGCATCGATTGTGGCTTTGGGGTCTCGGGTCAGCAGGCGGATCCGGATCTGAGATTGGCTATTGTAATACCCCTGCCCCACGAATTTGCCGTCGTGTGTCAGCAACCGCAGCACCTCCCCATCCGTGGCGGAAGCCTCTACGGATTCCAGCTCGTTGGCAAAAACCCAGGGGTGACCAAGGAGGACCCGGGGAGAGATCTTTCGACGCAATCTGGCGGTTAACATGGTGCAAAGTTAGCAGGTAGCGGCGGTGGGGTGGGACAAATTGTCCGCCGAAACCCAGCTGGAGCCATAATTGAGAGTATTTTTGCGATCCCAAAGCATATGGAAAACACCGAGCAATTATTACCTGAAGAACCCCTGTCCGATGTTCCGGGCCAGGAGGCGGTAACGGCCGCCCCTTCCGAATTGGAGCTGAAAACCGCGGAGTTGAATGAGTGGAAAGACAAGCATCTCCGGCTAGTGGCCGAATTTGAAAATTTCAAGCGCCGCAATGCCAAGGAGCGGGTGGAGTTGATCCAAACCGCCGGAAAGGAAGTCATCCAGTCCCTGCTGGACGTACTGGACGACTGCGACCGGGCCCAAAAGCAACTAGAAGCCTCTGCAACCGAAGCGGCCCTGAAGGAAGGCCTTCTGCTGGTCTTCAATAAACTTCGTCATACGTTGCAACAACGGGGACTGAAACAAATGGAAACCCTGCAGGCCGACTTCAATGCCGATCTGCACGAAGCCATCACCGAGATACCGGCCCCTTCCGAAGAGTGGAAAGGCAAAGTAGTCGACGAGGTGATGAAAGGCTATTACTTGAACGATAAGATAATCCGCCACGCCAAAGTCGTCGTCGGAAACTAACATGAGCAAAAGAGATTACTACGAAATACTGGGCGTATCCAAAACGGCCAATGCGGACGAGATCAAAAAGGCGTACCGCAAGGTGGCCATGCAGTATCACCCCGACCGGAATCCGGGCGACAAAGCCGCCGAGGAAAAATTCAAGGAAGCGGCCGAGGCGTACGAAATACTCAGCGATACCGAAAAGAAAGCGCAGTATGACCGCTACGGTCATGCCGGCGTTTCCGGACAGGGCCGTGGATTTGGCGGCGGCGGAATGAACATGGAGGATATCTTCAGCCAGTTCGGTGATATTTTCGGAGACGATCTGTTCGGAAGTTTCTTTGGCGGTGGCCAACGAGGTGGACGAGGCGGACAAAGAAGCCGGGGCGTACGCGGCAACAACCTGCGCGTGAAATTGAAACTGAATTTCGAGGAGATCGCCAAAGGAGTCAATAAGAATATCAAGGTCAAAAAACATGTTCCCTGCACCACTTGTGAGGGCAGCGGGGCCAAAGACAAAGGAAGCATGCAATCCTGCGGCACCTGTGGGGGCAGCGGACAAGTACGGCGCGTACAAAATACTTTCCTGGGGCAGATGCAAACCGTCACGACTTGTCCCAATTGCCACGGCGAAGGTTCAACCATCACCGCCAAATGTGGGAGTTGCAAGGGAGAAGGACGTGTATTCGGCGAAGAGACCGTCAGCATCGATATCCCGGCGGGCGTACAGGAAGGCATGCAACTCAATGTTAGCGGAAAGGGCAATGCCGGTGAACGAGGCGGTTCCTCCGGCGACCTGATCATCCTCATCGAAGAAGAAGCACACAAGGAATTACACCGGGAGGGACTCAACGTCGCTTACGAATTACATCTTTCCTTCCCCGATGCCACCTTCGGCACACAAGTAGAAGTTCCAACGATCGATGGAAAAGCCAAGATCAAGATACCCGCCGGTACACAAAGCGGAAAGATCTTCCGCTTGAAAGGAAAAGGATTTCCGGCTGTAAATTCCTACGAAAAAGGAGATCAGTTGGTGCAAGTAGCGGTTTGGACACCGCAGGAATTGAGCACCGAAGAAAAATCCATGTTGGAAAAACTGAATCAATCCCCCAACTTCAAACCTAACCCTGACAAGAACGACAAGAGTTTCTTTGATAAGGTAAAGGAGATCTTCTCTTAATTAAAGAAGGATCTACTTTTTTCCTTTTTTACCCTTCCGATTTTTCTTGGGATGATAGATCAAGTCGGCTGCGCGAACGATCTGTTCGAACTCCACCTGATAGGGATCGGAGCGCGCGATGGCAACCGGTAAATAGCTCAATAACCCTTCCCAGGTTTTTTCCGGCACATAACCGGATTGACGCAACAAGGATCCAAACCAAACCAAGGCTGCCGCAAACCGATAGGTGGTGTCGACTGAGGACAAAGACTCCCAAACCGGCCGGATGGTCTCTGTCTGGCATTGCCAGCTGGTATCATTGGGAACTCGATAGTCTAACCGAAGCGTAGCTAAGGGCTCGGAGGCAGTTTCCTCCGGCTGCATGCGTAGCTCTAAAACGGTCCACGCCGATTGCGCCGAACCAATATCGCCACCAAACAAACGCGCCGTCGAATCGCGCATCGCTCCCATTTTATTTTCAAACCCGATCAATCGATACTCCATGACCCGATTGGGATTGAATTGCACACTCAGGGTAGCCTCATCCGCAACCGAATAAAGGGTTTGGGCAAATTCCTTGAATAACACTTTCTCTGCCTCCTGAAATCCATCGAGGTAGGCAAAGTTTCCATTCCCCCGCTTGGCCAAGGTCTGAATTTTAGAGTCTTTGTAATTACCCATACCCACCCCCAGGCACGTGAGGTAGATGCCTCGTGCACTTTCCCGCTCGATCAATTCTTCTAATTCCTCCTCGGTTTTCATGCCCACGTTAAAATCTCCATCAGTCGCCAAGATCACCCGGTTATTACCACCGGGTATGAAATGACGGCGGGCTACCGAATAGGCCAGCTTCACACCCGACTCCCCGGGCGTTGCCCCACCGGCCACCAACGAATCAATCACTCGACGGATCGAATCTTTTTCGCAACCCGAAAGAGTATTCAATAAGATTTCAGTCACGCCCCCGTAGGTCACGATCGCTACCGAATCCTTATCCCGCAAGTGATCGATCAACATCCGAAAAGCCGACTGCAACAAGGGCAATCGATTCGGCGTTTCCATCGAGGCGGAAACATCGATCAGGAAGGTGAAATGAGCCGGCGGCATGGTGTCGAGGTTCAAGCGACGGGCGTTGGACTGCACAAAAAGCAAGCGACTTTTATTGTCCCAGGGGCAGTCCGTCATTCGAGCCCGCAAATCGAACACGCGGCTCGAATCGGGCGTTGTATATCCCAGGTTAAAATAATTCAGCATCTCCTCGAGGCGAACCGCATTCGACGGTACGGGAGAACCCTGTCGTATAAAGCGACGGATATTACTGTACGAAGCCCGATCGATATTGAGCGAGAGTCCGGTGCGAGGATACTGAGCAGCCGGTACATACCGGTTCTCGAGCAGGTCTGCATACGTTTCATTCCCCGTCAGCCAGTTTCGGGATTCCTGCCGGTTCCAGCCCAACGTGAGGGAAGAGAGTGTGTATTTCGGGCGAAGGTCACTGGGTCTTTTCAAAGTAACCTGCACATAATTGACCGATTCCCAACGGGCCACCAAGGGCAAAAAACCATCCAAATAAAAATGAAAAGAATCGACCGGGGAAGTCGAAACGATCTCAAAAGTGCCGAGTTCACCCGAACGAAACAAGGTGCCGGTGGAGAGCTGAATGATCGGCACGTGCGACAGGATGTTCTGCTGCTCGTCCTTGATCACCCCCCGGAAATAATAGGTCTGGGCGAACAACTGGCCCACCCCGAACGCCCAAATAAATATGAGCATCGATCGTAACACCGTCAGAAGGTACGACAATTATCCTAAACGATTATTCGGACGCCAATTGATAGATCGAACCGTACTGCCGACCCCATCCGTCATAGTCCAACCCATACCCCACCACAAATTTGTTTGGGATCGAGAAACCCACATAGTCCAACGTGAGGGGATGCAGCGTAGCCTCCGGCTTATGCAGCAGCGTAGCGATGCGAACGGATCGAGGTTGCTGCTGCAACAAATGCGGCAAGAACTGAAATAACGTATTGCCTGTGTCCACAATGTCCTCCAGCAAGATCACCTCCCGATCCAACAAGTCCACGTCCAGTCCGATCGCCGTAGTGAAGCTTCCGGTCGACCGCATGCCCTTGTAGGAGGCCAACTTAATAAAGGAGATCTCCGGCTCGATAGTTAGGTGGCGGACCAGATCGGCCGTGAATAGGAATGACCCATTTAAAATGGAGAGGAAAAGCGGCCTGCTGCCGGCATAATCGGCACTGATTTGCTGTGCCATTTCAGCCACCCGGCGCTGAATGACATCGGATTCCAAATAGATCTCAAAGGTTTTATCCAACACGTTTATCCGGGACATAGTCATTTGTTTGTGGTGACCGCAGGCGCAACCGTAGCAGGCAAGGCCAACCGGTCAAATTGATGCAATTGATATACTTCGATCAGCCGCAGCAGGGATTTCGGATACGTGGAAGAGGTCGCGTAACCAGCTTTCTTCAACCCAAATGCCCAGCCGTTATAGTCCAGCGGATCCAGTAAAAAGAGGAACCCATAATGCGAGCGGGTACGGAGAAAATCGGAATGATCCCGGTAAGATTCCTCCGCGGTGGCATATTTTCTAAAACACTCTCGTGGGCGATCGTCGGTGTGTAGCAGTGTTTGTCCCGTCCACTCCTTCTTGCACTTGATCCCGAAATGATTATTCCCTTCTGTGGCCAGCCGGCTGGTTCCGGCACCGGACTCATAGATCCCTTGCGCCAAGGTGATGGAAGCTGGCACACCGGTTCGACGCATCTCTTCCACGGCCAACCCTCGGTAGCGCTCAATGTAATCGAGTACTTTCTGACTGGGCTTCTCAACGGGTTGCGAAAAAACCAGCCCACCCGGCAACGTTGCAACCAGCAGCCAATACAACAATAGGCGGTTTACCGGATTCATTTTTTTCGAATTAACATCAACCCGTCCCGCAAGGGAATGGGCACTTGCTCAACTTCCTCACAATCGCGAACCGCCTCAGCAAAGGCCCAGACTGCCTTGGCATTTTTGCCTGAAAGCGGTTGATGCAGCACCTGACCGTGAAAGAAGATATTATCCGCTAAGATAAAACCGTTTGCCCGCACCTGGGGAAGCACCTTGTTAAAATATTCCGTGTAAGACGTCTTATCGGCATCGATGAAAACCAGGTCCCAGGTCTCTGTCAAATTAGGTAACCACTCCAGGGCATTTCCGCGCAACAAGCGAATCTGTTTCCCGTATGGCGAACGATCGAAGAATTGCTGTGCCAGCTCGGCATCTGCCTCCCGCAACTCGATCGTGTACAACATGCCCTCTTCGTCCAATCCGCTCGCCAGACAAAGGGCACTATATCCGGTGAAGGTACCGATCTCCAATATCCGTCGGGGACGGATCATTCGACTGATCATGGATAATAACTGACCTTGCTGTGCCCCGCTCAACATGTGGGCCTCTGAATGCTGCTGACGCGTCGCGTCTTCCAACTCTTGCAGCAAGGCAGGCAGCGGACTCACCCAACGATCCATGTAAGCCTGTAAAGCCGGGGGAATCAAACTGTCCATACGTCTATTTAGGATTTCTTTCGGGAGATGGTCCACAACGCCAAACAAGTCAACAATCCGTTGATGAGGATCAACTCCGGACCGATCTTGTACCCATGAAACAATTGGGCCGACAGTTCATTCAACCCCAACTGAACATTCAATTTGGCTTCGTAGTATCCCGGATTGGAGAGCAAGTCCAGGAGAAAGGCCAACAGCGGTCCCATCGAGGCCATCACTGGCACCCACCGATCGTTGAGGCTTCTTTTGGATAACATGCCAAAGGCGAAGAGTCCCAGTAAAGGACCATACGTGATGCCCGCAAACTTGATGATGAACTGGATGATAGACTTGTCATTGATCGCCTTGAACAACATCACCATTCCAAAGAATAGGACCGCAAACGATACATGCACCCAAAGACGAATACGCTTCTTGTCCGATTCGCTGCGGGTCGACTCCCGAAAACCCAACAGATCGATGCAAAAACTGGAGGTCAGCGACGTGATCGCACCGTCCACACTCGGGAACAAGGCCGAGATCAGGGCGATGATAAAAATGACGCCGATGGTTCCCGAGAAAGTCTCGCCCAACGCCAGGGCCGGAAAGAGGTCATCGCCGGTGGCCGGCACCCCGTTCAGCATCACCGGATGCTGCGCCGCGTACAAGTACAGTACGCCCCCCAGGATCAAAAACAACAGATTGACCAAGACCAAGACACTGCTCATCGTCATCATGTTCTTCTGCGAAGCCCCCAAGGTTCGTACACTGATGTTCTTTTCCATCATCTCTAGATCGAGACCGGTCATTGTGATGGTAATGAACATCCCGCCCAGGAATTGTTTCCAGAAATATCCCGGATGCTGGATTTCCCAGTTGAAAATTTTGGTATAGCCTTTCTCACCCAGACTCGACCAAGCCGAGACCAGGTCAAGATTCATGGTTTGTAGTAATACGACCAGACAGGCGATCAGGCCGATCAACATACCAGAGGTCTGTAACGTATCGGTGAATACGATGGTCCGCACCCCACCCTCAATGGTGTATAGCATGATCAGGATGAGGATAACGATGGCCGTTAACCAGAACGGCACGCCTAGTGCATCCAAAATAAAAAGCTGCAGAATATTCACGACCAGATACAAGCGGGCCGTGGCACCCACGGTGCGCGACAATAGGAAATAAGAAGCACCGGTCTTGTGTGCCAGCCGACCAAATCGCTGCGACAGATAGGTGTAGATACTGGTCAGGTTTAACCGGTAATACAAGGGCAACAACACAAAGGCCACCACCAGGTAGCCCAGCAAATAGCCCAGCACAAGCTGGAAGTAGTGAAAATTCCCTTTGCCCACATCGCCGGGCACACTCACAAAAGTGACCCCCGACAAGGAGGTGCCGATCATCCCAAAGGCCACCAACACCCAGTTGCTGTTGCGGTTGCCGATGAAAAAAGATTCGTTGTCGGCATTTCGCGACGTATACCAAGCTACGCCCAGCAAGAGCAAAAAGTAGCCGATGACAAAAGAGAAGAGGATGATGGGTGTCATAATACTGAAAGTTTGAAGGTAGCCAAAAAACCACTACTTTTTGTCCATGAGAATCGAATCAGTAGCCGTATTCTGTGGCTCCAAAAATGGGAATCAGCCCGAATATGCCCAGGCAGCAGCGAGCTTGGGGGCCATGCTGGCGGAAAGAAGGCTGACCATCATTTACGGTGGGGGCAGCGCCGGTCTCATGGGAAATGTAGCCGATGCCGCACTGGAAAAGGGCGGAAAGGTCATTGGGATCATACCTAAACTATTGGTGGAATGGGAAGTGGCGCACCGAAACCTCACCGAACTGATCGTGTGCGATGATATGCACCGACGCAAACAAATGATCTATGGCCGATGCGAGGCCGTGATCATTCTCCCGGGTGGTTTCGGAACCTTGGATGAACTGTTTGAGGTGCTGACCTGGAATCAACTTACCATCCACGACAAAGAGATACTCGTATTGAATACGAACGGATTTTATGATTTCCTGCTGCAACACCTGACACACCTGAAAAAAAGCGGATTCCTCTACGAGGGTGCCTACGAGAAATTACATGTCATGAAAACACCGCAGGAGATTCGCGATTGGCTGACTCAGCGTGTCGATCTTCCCTGAAACAAGGGGATCTGTAAGCCGCCGCGCACGATGGGTATAGACCGACCATAGGCGTCCGTATATGGAGAATTCAAGTCACCGCCTACATCCCAAAGAATAGCCAAGTAATAAAACGGGGCGCCACCTTTACCCCGGCGCCCGGATGTATATCCGCCGCCGATCAGTGTGCTGGAAGATGCCACCGATAGCTGATCGATGAGCCCCCCGCCCGCCGGAATATATTTCTGACGGATCGTATTGCTTTCCAACTGTGCCTGTAAAAAAAGAAACCGTACAGGGTAGAGGCGACCAAAGGCGCCACCGCCAACGGTGGTCTGCCGGAGCTTATCATTGAACACCCCATTGTAATCGCGATAGCTGGAATAGGTGTAATTGACCACCAATCCCATATCCAACCAATTGGTGAGACTATAACCCAGCACCGGTGAGCCGCCAATCAAAAATGTATTACCAAAAAAGGAGAACGATACACTTCCTCCGGTGAACAGGTTTTCCTGAAAAGGGGTTCGCTCCCGATCGGATTTGTCCTGAGCCTGAAGTGCCATCGACAGAAAAAAAGCTGTAACCACCCAAAAACCTGCCTTTCGTTTCATGGCAATGTCATTTATTATTCGGTACCCGGCAGGATCTTCCCGGGATTGAGGATATGATGCGGATCGAAGGCTTGTTTGACCGAACGCATGAGCCCGAGATTAACGGGAGAGAAAACAATATCCATAAAATCCTTTTGGATCAGTCCGATGCCATGCTCGCCGCTGATCGTACCGCCCAACTCATACACCAGTCGGAACAACTCCCGTAAAATGGTTTTCACCCCCTCATGACCGTAACTATTCGGCACGCCGGGATAGCGGATCCGGATGTGCAAATTACCATCGCCGGCATGGCCATAGCAGACCACTTCAAATCCATGCTCTACCCCGAGTGCTTTCACCCCGCGGATCAAGGCCGGCAGTTCCGCGCGGGGCACGACCGTATCCTCTTCGATGGTATAGCCGACCAGTTTGACGGCTTCGGCCACGCGTCTGCGCAACTTCCAGAGGGCCGCTTTTTGCTGGGCATCGTCCGCAAAATAAATTTCACCAATATCGTATTGAGTGAGCAGGGTTCCGATCGACTCCATCTCCTGCATCAGCACGTCCAGGTTATTCCCATCCACCTCAATGATCAAGTGTGCAGCGGTATCCTCCGTGAGCGGAACGATCGCATCGGGTACCAATTGGCTCACGATCCGCAGGGCATTGATCTCCATGAGCTCCAAGGCACTGGGCACAAAGCCCGCCCGAAAGATGGCACTTACGGCCTCTCCTGCCTGTTCGAGGTTGCGGAAAGGCACGAGCATCAACAGATCGTATTTGGGAAAAGGAATGAGCTTTAATACGATCTTGGTAACAATGCCCAGTGTGCCTTCACTGCCAACCATCAACTGGGTGAGGTTATACCCGGTTGAATTTTTCAGGACATTGGATCCGGTCCACATTATTTCCCCGCTGGCCAACACCACTTCCAGGTTCAATACATAGTCCTTGACCACGCCGTATTTCACGGCTTTGGGCCCGCCGCTGTTCTCGGCGATATTTCCTCCAATGAAGCAGGACCCCCGACTGCTGGGATCGGGCGGATAAAAAAGCCCTTTCTCTTTCACAGCATTTTGCAATACCTCGGTGATCACCCCGGGCTCCACGGTGACCTGCAAGTTCCTTTCATCGATGTCCAGGATCTTATTGAACCGCTCGAGCGATAAAGAGACTCCGCCCCGGTGTGGCAGCGCACCGCCACTGAGTCCGGTTCCCGCTCCACGGGGCGTAACCGGTATGTGCTGCGCCTGGCAATGTTTCAGGATGGATTGAACCTCGGCCGTTGTACCGGGCTTCAAAACGACCTCCGGCGGGAACAACAAGTTTTCGGTCTCGTCGCGACCATACCGTTGACGGGACTCTTCATCCACTAAAACAAAAGCAGATCCAAGCGTAGATCTAAAAAAATCAAGGTCCTTTTCCGAGACAGGGTTATAGTTCATAGTAAGATTGGCCGGTGGGCGGCACAAAAGTCGGCATTCCGTTGAAATACCCCAAAGAGATCAATACCGGAAAGAAGGGCACATTGATTCCCGTCCGTTGCCCCGATACCGGTCGCGCCGACCTTGTTTAACCAGCGACAATTCAAAGGCCCCGCGGGTACCGTTGAAGGCATTCAATTGGGAGAGCGTAGCGTCGTATGAAAAAGTAAAAACCAGTTCGTTAAGTCCGATTCCCACCAAGGGGATCAACGATTCGCGGTGTCGATAAGCCAACCCGGCGAGGATTTCCGTAGTCCCGTCCCCACTGGCATTGTACCGGGCGATCACACTGCCCATCACTTGTGATGATCTCGCCTGCAGGGTGTAATAAGCAGATGGACTGAGGATCACCCGGTCGTTCAACTTGAAGCTGCTGTTGAAAAATCCGTTGTACCGCATGCTCAAGCGGTTGTCGGCCGTGTCGGTGGCCGCAAAGAAACTCTCGCGCGGTCTGTTCACATGCATCACCGATACGCCGCCATTCAGCCAAACTCGATCGTTGGGGAAATAAGCATAATTCAAGCCGGTTTGAAGGTCGAGGTAGTTGGACTGATTGGTCATCAACACCGGTGCACCCGTCTGATGTACGTCAAAAAATTGTCCGTTCCACTGGCTGGGAAAGGTCAGTCCTTGCGTATTGATCTGCTTGTTCGACCAACCCACATTGAATCCGACACTCAACAAGCTACCTACGCCCAGCATCTGGTGATAGGCGATCGCCCCATAAGCCTTGGTGGAAGTGAGCACGCTGGCTCCGGCCACATCCCGAAGCAACAATCCGCCCAATCCGATCCATCCATTGGCATCTGGATTCGGCATCAGTTGCATATCTCCATAAATACTCATGGTCTTGTAGGGAAAAGCCGTCACTGAAGCCCATTGATTCCGGTAATTGGCACCCATCCGATAATCTCCGTCGGGAATGAATCCGGCGTTGGCGGGATTGGTCAGCAACGGACTATTCATGAACTGCGAGAAATGTAAATCTTGCGCAGAGGGGGTCAGTCCCCCCAGCAGCAACATCCAGACCATCCAGCCATATCGTACGTATCGCCTCATCGGATCAACGTAATGTCTCCTTTTTTATTTACCTCCACCCCATCGAAGAAAGTGGCACTCAATGTATACACATATACATCCATCGGTTGCATCACTCCCTTAAACGTACCATCCCAACCTTTATTTTGGTCGTTGGTCTCAAATACTTTCTGCCCCCAACGGTTCCAGATCGTGAATTTGAGTTGTGAAATGCCATAACCCCGTACATACAACACGCTGTTCGCATCCCCTTTCGTGGGCGTAAACGCGTTGGGTACATCCAGGGCTGGCACCACCCGAGCTTCCACCGTCTGACAAACTTGGCGCGGACAACCCAAGGAATTGAATGCCGTCAGACAGGCCCGGAACTGACCGGTGGCCCGGTATTGATGGGACACCGGTGCACGGGAGGTCGTCAGCAAGGAATCACCGTCGCCAAAATCCCATCGGAAGCGCACGGCATCGGCACTGGAATTATTGGTGAACGTGGTGGGGGTGTTGGATTGAACGGGACTGAACGCAAAGGCCGCCGTGGGGGCATCCAATACCCGAATGGTGAACCGAGCCGTGTCAGTAAGGTTGCAGGTATTGGGATTGGTGACCACCAAGACCACATTGTAAACGCCCGGGTTGTTGTACAGGTGCGTGGGGCTCGCTAACGTGGAGGTACCGCCATCACCGAAACTCCATTGATAGGACTGCCCTGATACCGAATTATCCGTAAACACGGCCTGGTAAGGTCGACATCCTTCCAATGGGGTTGAGAAGGCTGCTCGCACATTGGTGGCCACACTCACGGGAATGGTGACCGAATCGGGCGCATTGCAATACACCGTATCGACCAAGATCAACTTGACGTTGTAGGTTCCGGGAGCAGGAAATGTATGAGTGACCGGTGCTGGACCTACACGCACGCGTGGCGAGCCATCCCCAAAATCCCAGATAAAGGATTGTCCTGAAAAAGGCCGTGGGGCAGGCGGGATCGACGTATTATCAAATCGATAATTGAACTGTCCGCAAGGCGGCAATTTGTTTGGCAGGAATCCTACGGTGGCCTTGAGATCGCTGACCCGGATCTGCATGCGTGCGGTGTCACGGATATTACAGCTGGATGAATCTACGGCCACGAGCATAACATTATAGAGTCCGGCCGTCTGGAATTGGTGCGAAGCCGTGGGCGTGTTGGTCACCACTTGTGCCGAGCCATCGCCGAAATTCCACTCATAGAACACGCCATTGGCTATGGTATCGCGGAAGTCGACCGTCAGGGGCACACAACCGGCGGTATCGCGGGGCACGCCATTGATACTGGACTGAACGGAAGCACGAATACCGGCCAGATCCATATCGATCTTGAGCATGGTAAGGTTACATTGTCCGCCGCCGGTAGCGTTGTTGGTGGTAGACCAAGCACCGATGGTTGTAGGATAGGTAGGTAAGGGCGGAGTACTTAACGCTTTGCAGTTTCCACAGATAGCCTGATAGATGACCCCTTCTTTGTCGAAGCGACTGGTTCCACCATCCACGTGATCACATCCCTCGCCGGCTCGGTTGTTCTCTCCGAAGAAACTGGCAAACAACAAGGCCTCAGCGTTGCGCTTGATGACGATGAAATAAAGATCTCTGCCATCGGTGGTAGTCTTGAATGCATTGGCCGTAACGGGCAATCCGTTGGTGCCGGCACTGTTGTAGCCGTTGGTGTTGACGAAAAATCCGCCCCAGCCGGAGATATATACATTCTCACAACGGTCCACCAGAAAAGCGGTCGGAGAAATATTCGGAGTCGCTGCACCCGAGCCAAAAGCGGTAGAATACACATAGGCCGACAGGTCGGGCTGCAACTTCACGATGAATTGCTTTCCGGTCGGATTGTTGAATAGTGCATTTTGAATTGGCCAGCTGCCGGTGGTTTGTCCCATCAGATACGGAAATCCTCGGGCATCAAATTGCACGCCAAACACCTGATCGACACCAGCGGTTCCGATGTAGGCACTTTTGATCACGGCACTGCCGGCATTGTTGATAATGGCAACAAATCCGTCGATGGTGCCGCTCAGCGCAGGTCCCACCGTACCCGACTGCGTACCCGGCAACAGGTTGTTACTTTCCGTACCCCCTGCCACGTAAATATTGTTGTTCAACGGATTGAGGGAAAGCACATAGGCTGCATCGTTTCCGTTCCCTCCAAGGTAACTGGCAAATTGGAGAGAAGAAAGATCGGACGACCATTTCATCACCACGCCATCCTGCGTGTTGCCTCCAAAACTGCTTTGAAAACAACCGGCGGTCACCGGAAAATTATTGGACTGCGTGCAAGAGGCCACGTAGGCATTGCCTCCGCCATCCAAAATGATCTCACTGCGTCCGTCATCGCCGTAATTGCGTTGCAAGGAGGTACTACTACCCCGAACGGTACTGATGTTGACCCCATCATCGCCCGAACCACCGATACGTCGGGAACCCATCAAAGCGGATCCGGCCGCATTGAGTTTGGTGACGACGATGTCAAAGCCACTGCCGGCCAGGGAACCGTTGTTGACCACCGGATAGTTCGCGGAATTCGTTCGCCCGGCCAGGAATAAATTTCCCTGCGGATCGACGACAAGGCTATGCGGTTGATCTTCGCCGCTTCCTCCGATATAGGTGGCATAGACCCGATTCGACCCGTTCGGAGTCAGCTTCATGATGCACATCTCAAAGGGACTACTGATATAAGTGGTCTGAAAAGCTCCGGGGGAAGTCGGAAAACTTCCGCCCGTTTCGAACACCACCCCGCCACCGAAGAAACTGCCATCGGGACCATACGTTGCCGTAAATCCCCAGTTGTCGTTCGAGCTACCCGTAAAAGAGCAGAATACGATCGACGGATCGATGATCAGGGGTTTGGTACGGTCGTAGGATTTGATTTGAAAACGCACTCGATTCCCTTTCAATTGATACGCGGAGCGGATGAACTGTCGGCCTGCCTCACCCGTTTGGTATGTGTAAGGTGCTCCCTCCCGGCGCTCTCCCAACGAGGTCTGTATGATCAATTCGCGGTCTTGTAAGGAGAGCCCGTCCACTCCGTCATAGCGTAATTCGATCTGTTCCGGATCACCACCCGGATGCACCACCAGATCATATTTCAAAACCCCTCGATCGGTATAATACCGCAGGTCGATGTTGGGATAGAGGTTGGCTACGATGATGGACTGAAAGCTGCGGCAACCGCCGGCCCACTTCGAAGCATCGTTACCGATAAAATAATTTGAAATACCCGCCAGAGATTTTTCCGCTTGCACAAAAGCTTTTTCATTGGCCCCCACAAAATCCACATGCCAGGCATGTGAGCGGATCGTCAAAGGCGTGTTGGGCGCCAGAGATCGACCGGCGGCATCGATACCGTGTTTGCGCTCGGCCAGTTTATTCAAATCGTGGGGGTCGTGCTGTAGCATGGTAAGTCCCCCGTTACGCAAATAAACATAGCCGTTGCTGACCTCTCCCCGGTATAGGACCTGATCATGCCATTGTCCCTTATTCTCAACAAAGGGAATTGCCGGTTGTGCCTGCCCTTTGAAGGGAAGGAGTAGCAGTAGGCCGATCAAGTAAAAAAGGGGTCGCATCCGATATAAATTAAACGAAAAATGCCGGATAAAGTTGGTAAGAATCTGTTAAGTCAGGCTTGATGAACATCAGTCTAGGCGATGCGGCTCCAGCGAACCGGCCCAACCCGCTGCTGTAGAAACTGCCGAAGGGCCTGGTTTTCCGGGGCCTTCAGGTCCGGATCCTGCTCGGCCAGCTGTTCCGCAAGCGTTTGGGCTTGCTGGAGCAGTTCCCTGTCCTGTATCAGGCTAGCCAGCTTCAGATTCAGGGCACCGCTCTGACGGGTTCCCTCGATATCACCCGGGCCGCGAAGGGCCAGGTCTTTTTCTGCGATCTCAAAACCATTGTTGGTGGCGGTCATGATCGATAACCGTTCACGGGCATCCGCTCCCAGAGCCGAGCCGGTCATCAAAATGCAATAACTCTGCTCCCCCCCGCGGCCCACCCGTCCGCGCAGCTGATGCAATTGCGAGAGCCCGAATTTTTCAGCGCTTTCGATCACCATTACCGTGGCATTGGGAACATTCACGCCTACTTCGATCACCGTGGTCGAAACCATGATCTGCGTGTCCCCTTCCACAAAACGTCGCATGTTGGTCTCCTTGACATCGGCGGGCTGTTTTCCATGCACCATACTGATCCAATACTGTGGCTCCGGCAACCAGGATTTCACCTGCTCGTATCCTTTCATCAAGTTCTCATAATCCAACTTGGCACTTTCCTCGATCAAGGGAAAGATGATGTATACCTGCCGGCCCTGATCGATCTCGCTGCGCACGAACGTCATCACCTGAATCCGTCGGTTCTCGTAGCGATGAACCGTCTTGATCGGTTTACGGCCCGGCGGCATCTCATCGATCACCGAATAATCCAGATCGCCATAGGCCGTCATCGCCAGGGTTCGGGGAATGGGCGTGGCGGTCATCACCAGCACATGCGGCGGTATCGCTCCTTTCTTTTGTAACTGCGCCCGCTGGGCCACTCCAAAACGATGCTGTTCGTCGATGATGGCCAATCCCAAACGTTGAAATTGTACCGTCTCCTCGATCAGCGCGTGCGTACCAATGAGGATGGACAATTCACCTGAAAGCAATGCGGCCAGGATCTTTTTTCTTTCTGCTGCTTTGGTTGAACCCGTCAGCAATCCTACCCGAACGCCCACCTTCTCCAGCAAAGGCCGTATGGTATCAAAGTGCTGCCGGGAAAGAATTTCCGTTGGGGCCATTAGACAGGATTGGTAACCATTGTCGATCGCCAACAACATGATCAGGATGGCCACCATGGTCTTACCGCTACCCACATCTCCTTGCAGCAATCGATTCATTTGCCGACCACTGCCCAAGTCGGTGCGGATCTCCTTGATCACGCGTTTTTGGGCACCGGTCAGTTCAAAGGGAAGATATTGGTTGTAAAACGTATTGAAGGTGTCTCCCACCCGGTCAAAAACCACGCCTTTCGAATACCGATGTCGTTGGGTTCGGAGCAAATTCATCCGCAATTGGGCCAGGAACAGTTCCTCGAATTTGATGCGGTGCACCGCGGCCTCATACTGCGCGGCATCGGTCGGAAAATGGATCTGCTGAAAGGCTGCCCAACGAGTGATCAGTCCCTGCGACCGGATCAACGAATCGGGTAAGTTTTCCGGCAGGTCACTGGCTTTGATCTGGGCAAATAACTGTCGGGTGAGTTTTCCGATGGCCTTGCCGCCCAAACCTTTTGCCTTTAATTTCTCGGTAGTGGAATAGATAGGCTCGAGAAAATTTCGGATCACTGGTTGATCGGGATCGATCCATTCCAACTCGGGATGAACCATCTGTGGCCGGCCATTGAAGAAACTGACCCGCCCGTACACCAGGCATGGCCGGCCCAATTGAAGCATTCGTTGTACCCAATTCAAACCCTGAAACCAGGTAAGCTCCAACTGCCCGCTGTGGTCGCGCAGTTGGGCCACGAGTCGTCGGCCCGATTTTTGTCCCACCACCTCAAACGAAATCAAACTGCCCGACACCTGTGCAAACTCCGAAGTCGGATCCAGTTCGCGAATGGCATGCAGGCGGGTTCGGTCGATGTGTCGATAGGGATAATGCTGCAGCAGATCGTAAAACGTAAACAGGCCGAGTTCCTTTTTCAGCAGGTCGGCTCGCAAGGGACCAACACCCTTGAGAAATTCGATCGAAGAGGATAATATGGACTGATCAGAGGCGATGATTCAGCTTTTCACAAAAGTAACAAGCCCTCAACGTAAGGCATTGCGGGAGCGGTCGGACTTTTCCCAGAGGACCGAAGAATTTCCGAACTGATACCGCCACCAACCCCGCAGCTGACAGTACTGAAGAAACAAAAAATAAAAAGGAATACCCAGCCAGCCTACCCGCACGCGCAGTACCGATAACAATCCGCCCAGGAGTGACAGGCCTAAGTACGCCCCCAAGAATGAAGTGAATACCCGACCCGCGTTTGGGAAATAATGCTGCATCCCGAACCAAAGCAGGGGTACATGCAGGAGGAAGGGCCAAATGAACCATCGCAACCATTTTCGGAGCAAGAACTGTAGTCCGTACCGAAACGAAACCCGAAAGATCGAACGCAGAGAATGTCGCTCGAGGAATTGGTATGCTCCGCTGGCGATACGGATCCTTCTGGCGGCCTCCTCTCCCAAACTGCCGGAAGGGGCCTCCGTGGTAACGGCATCCGGCGCGTAGGCGATCCGATATCCTTTTTGAATCACTTGCCAGGACAATTCCAGATCGTCCAGAATACAATCTTCCGGCAACGGCTGAAACAACTCGGTACGGATGGCAAACAACTCACCCGCCCCACCAATGACGCTGTAGAAATTGGCATCCCGGCGCTTTCGGGCCGATTCGTATTTCCAATAATAGCCTTCTAATGCACCCGGATGGGAGGCGTCGGTTTGGACACGCTTCTCCCCGGCCACACCACCGATAGATGGATCAGAAAAGGGCTCACATAACCGTACAATCGAATCGGGCTGTAAGACGGTATTGGCATCGTGAAAGATGACCAAGGGCGTCTCAACTTGTTTCATTGCTTCGTTGATCGCCTTGGCCTTACCCCTTCGCTGTTCTTCGGGCAAAAATTCAACCGCTATGCCGCGGGCGGAAAGCACTGCTGGAATATCGACCCGTTCGGAGGATACGAAGAGTACGCGTAGCGGACCGGTTCGGTCGCTCAACGCAACCAAGTTTAGAAGCTTATCATCCAATTGCTCCTTCCAGGCGGGTATGATGAGCGTGATCACTTGCCGATACAAAACTTACTGAAGATGTAATCGAGCTGGTCTTCGGAGGTGATCTCACCGGTGATCTCCCCGAGGTATTGCAGGCCCCGGCGGATGTCAAGGGCCAATAGATCGCCCGGAATGGATCCTTCGATCCCTTTTTCGATGTCTTGAAGGGACTCCGCCAATCGTTGGAGTGAATCCAAATGGCGGGCATTGGTCACTAGGGTCGTATCCGGCAACGCTGCGGCACCCACCACTTTTTCAAAAAGGATTTTTCGAAGCTGGTCCAATCCCGTACGATGCAATGCAGCAATGGCGATCGTGTTTGGAGCAGGGGTGGCGGTGGACAAATCCGACTTGTTGGCCACCAATAAGTAGTTTAATCCGGCCCGGTCGGCTTGTTGTTTCCATTCCAGCACCTCGCTGCCCGTCTCGCGGGCATCATACACATAAAGGACCCAGTCAGCCGTTTGGATCTTTTCCTGGCTACGGGCGATACCGGCCGCCTCAATGATATCGGCGGCTTCGTCGCGAATACCGGCGGTATCGATGAAGCGAAACAGGATCCCGTCGATCTGAATACATTCCTCGATGGTGTCGCGGGTGGTACCGGGGATATCGCTGACGATGGCACGGTTTTCATTGAGCAACGCGTTCAACAATGTTGATTTTCCCGCGTTGGGTTTTCCGACGATGGCCACGCTTACGCCTTGTTTGATCACATTGCCGAGTCGGAAAGAATCTAACAATGCCCGCGTAGCGGTTTGCAAGGTTTGGATCAGTTGGCGAAGCTGGGTTCGGTCGGCGAACGTGACGTCTTCTTGTGAAAAATCCAGTTCCAATTCAATGAGGGCGGAAAATTGAATGAGTTGTTCGCGCAGGTGTTTGAGGTCGGACGAGAATCCGCCGCGCAGGGCATGCAAGGCGGTACGTTGGGCAGCTTGTGTTTGTGCGGCGATCAGGTCGGCAACCGATTCGGCCTGAGCCAGGTCCATTTTCCCCTGGAGAAATGCCCGTTGCGTGAATTCGCCGGGTTTGGCGAGCCGGGCACCTAGTTGGGTGCACGCATTGAGGACTGATTGCAGGATGAAGCCGGAGCCGTGACAGGAGATCTCGACCACATCCTCGCCGGTATAGGAACGGGGCGAACGATATAAGGAAACCACGGCTTCGTCCAGTGCCTGTCCCCCAAAAGACAACACCCCCACATGAAGTGTATGAGAAGATTGCCGGAGCAGATCTTTGGCGGGAAACAATTGGTTAGCGATAAGCCAGGCTTTTTCGCCGCTCAGTCGGATGATGCCGATGGCACCCGGACCGGGTGGCGTGGCCAGTGCCACAATGGTATCCTTCCAAGCGGGAGATTGCATGGGGTAAAGGTAACCCAATAAAAAATCCCCTCCGGGGAGGGGATTTCGAAATAAGATGGATAAAGCCTATTGATCTTCTACGCGGAAGGTGATGGGTTGTTTCCGGTAAGCTTTTACCTGACGCTGGTTTTGGATGGCGGGGTTCCATTTAGGACCTTTCTTGATGACCCGAATGGCCGCTTCTTCCATGCCATATCCGTGGTTGGTCAGGGCTCTGACGTCACTGATGTTGCCTTCCTTGTCCACCACAAACTGAACATACGTGGTGTACGTTCCGGAGGGGGCTCCTTCATCGGCGGGGTTAAAATTGGACAGGTTCCGCTCGAGGTATTGACGCCATTTGGCTTCTCCTCCGGGGAAGGAGGCTTCGATCTCTACTTTTTCAAAGATCTGGTTGTCGTCAACTTTCTCCTCCACGATCTGGGTACCGCCATCCACCACGGGTTGAACGATCCCCTCGTCCTTGATACCTTCTTGATTCACCACATCGATCTTGGCTTCCTTCAACTCTTCTTGCGGGGGGGGTGGCTTCTCCACTTCCTCATCTTTCTTTATGATCGGAGGGGTGAATTGCTTCATCTCCACTTTGGGCGGCTCCTGCTTAGGCGGGGGCGGCGGGGGCGGGGGTGGTGGTTCTTTTTCCTCTTGCTTAACCTCCTGGATCGTCATTTCGGTTTGCTTGATGCGCGACTTGTCCTCAGCGCCCTCTTTGGTAAGAAAGAACAACAGCAACAAGGTGGCCACGACCGCCAGGGTGATGGACAGGGCGGTACGGATCCGTTGGGTATAGGTGCGCCGGAGCAGGTAGGCCCCGTACTCTTTATTGCGACCTTCGAAAACAAGGTCCAATAAGTCGGCTGACAATATTTTATTTACTTCCATGCGATTGTTTTGTTAGAAGATGCTGTTGCCATACAAATTGCACAAGGGCATCATTTGATCCCGGCTTGGTTGAATTCTTCGGTTTTCTTAATCAATTCGTACTCCTGGTCGAATATCTTGACCATGGCGTAGGTACGGACCTGGTTGATGGTCATTTCATCCAAGATATCGACCGTGTTCTTGTAAGTAGCATCCTTACTGGGTTTGATGATCACCACAAAGTCCTTGTCGGCGCAATTGCTGATCGGCTTGCCTTCCTTGGCCATTTTGGCTTCACAGGCCGGATCCGGAACATAGCGATCCATAACATCCTTGCGTTTGTTGATGATGACGTCGCGGATGCCTTTGAAGTCGGTCGACTTGAAATTGCTTCCGTCCTCCGCCAGCTTTCCTTCGTAGTAATACACCACATCGTCCTTCCCGAGCATCACACTGAGTACACCGGACTCTTTCACCTCGGTCTGCTCCTTCTTGTCCTTGATGTCTTTGGGCATGTTCAGGTCCAGTGTAGTGGGCTCATTCATCGTGGCGGTGAACACGAAAAAGGTGATGAGCAAAAAGCCCAGGTCCACCATCGGGGTCATGTCCACCCGAGTAGAAAGTTTCTTGGCCTTTTTTACGCCCGGGCCTTTTTTCTGGCCGCCATCCCCACCGGTATCAATACTTGCCATGATCGATTCTTTACTTGGTTAACGTTATTTGTTTTTTGCCTTGTTTGCCTCGTAGAGAGAAGCTTCCGCACCATCCAATTGGGTGATGAGGTTGTACTTAAACTCCTCATTTTTCTTGAGGGCTGCTACCACTGCCTCAAAGGCCGGGTATTTGGAATTAGCATCCCCTTTGATGAGGTAGTTGAGTTTCTCACCGGCAAAGGCATTCTTTGCGGCCCGGATCCACCAGAACAATTGGTTGTTGGTGGAGTCCTCTACCGGTATGCCGGGCTGGCGAATCTTCTCTACCGCCTTGGCATCCATTCCGAGCAGCTGCTTTACTCCGGAGAGGGGCACACCGACCATGTAGATGTTCCGGAAGTTGGCGATCTCGGCGGGGGTCAATCCCAGGTTTTGTCCGGTATTGATCTCACTGATGATATCGGTGTATTTCTGCGGGTCCTTGTCCGACAAAACCGTGAAAAAGACACGATTGATCGAATCGAAGGAGATCATAACCGCGTTATTCTCGGGGAGTTTTTGGGACAATACCGACCCGGGGGTCTTGATCTCCACGATATCCGGCGGCTTGAACTTGGTCGCCATGATGAAGAAGGACAGGATCAGGAACGCGATGTCCACAAAGGGCGTCATGTCCGTATCCGTGCTCTTCCTCGCTATCTTGACACTTGGCATGTTCTAGTTTTTAAGAAATGAGATGAAAAAGGTTACCGTTTGCACAAAGGGGCCGCTCCTTATTTATAAAGGGAAGCGAAGCTTTGTGTCAGGGTAAATCCAGACTCATCGATGCCGTGTGTGATGGAGTCGATCTTGGTGGTGAACACGTTGTACATGATCAACGCGATGGCGGATGTACCGATACCCAACGCGGTGTTGTACAGGGCCTCCGAGATACCGACCGCCAGGTCACCGGCAGCGCCACCGCCACCTTCCTCACCGAGGGCGGCAAAGGAGCGGATCATACCGATTACCGTACCGAGCAGGGCCACGAGGGTACCGACGGAGGTAATGGTCGACAAGAATACCAGGTTCTTCTGCAGCATGGGCAGTTCCAGGGCGGTCGCCTCTTCCACTTCTTTTTGGATGGCGATCACTTTCTGTTCGGTAGACATACCGGACTCACTGATCATTTCCTTATAGCGGCGCAAACCAGCCTTCATCACATTGCCCACAGAACCGCGCTGCTTGTCGCACTCGGCGATGGCTGCATCCACGTTCTTATTGGCGAGGTGAAACTGCACTTGACGTACGAAATTGGCGATGGAACCGCCACCCAGCGCACGACGAATGGTCATGAAGCGCTCGATGGAGAATACCACTACCATCAGGAACATACCGATCAGGAGCGGAACGATGATACCACCCTCATAGATACGATGGAAAGCGTCTTTGGGACCTTTGTGGCCGGGCCAGAATCCACCCGAGGGGTCCGGTGTCTTGAAACCGGCAGCATCACCCATGATGAAACGCCAGATAACATAACCGGCAATGGTGCACAATAGCGGAGCAAGCCAGGAGATCAGGTTGCCGTCTTGTTTGGCCGTCGCGGCCTTGGTTGAAGTCTTCGCAGTTGGTTTGTTCAAATCTGCCATGATCGTTTGTTTTAAAATTTAGATGGTAAGCCCAAAGCCACTTTGGCATTCGGGAGCGACAAAATACATATTTTTTCAACCAGCCAAACGGGAAGAACAAAAAATTAATGGGAGGGGGGCAAAAAGTGGACAAATCACTCGTAACGAAGCGCCTCGATGGGGTTCAGCCGACCGGCCTTGAGGGCCGGAAAAATACCCGCGAGCAATCCTACTGCCGTGCAAATAACGATGCCATAACCGACCCAGTTCCAGGGCACCACAAACCCGGTGTTCAATACCAGGGAAAACAGGTTTCCGACCCCCACCCCTAGCAAGATCCCAAATCCGGCCCCCATCAAGCTGATCAGGATGGCCTCGGTGAGGAACTGACGACTGACCAACCGCGATTTTCCGCCGATGGCCTTGATCAGGCCTACTTCCCGGGTGCGCTCCGATACGGAGACCAACATGATATTCATTAAACCTATGGCGGCTCCGATCAAGGTGATCAGACCGATCACCGTAGCCGAGATCGTCAGAAAGCGAAGCGAATTCATTGCCGTTTCGGCAACACTGTCACTGCGATCCAACACAAAATTGCTTTCCTCCGTGGCCGATAACTTTCGGATCCCACGAAAGGCACTCTCTGCCTCCCCCATGGCGGGATTCACCATCAAGAGATCGTTGGTCTTGACCGCCACCACATAGGAAGCCTGAGAGGGAAAGACACGCTCCAGGTTGGTGTATGAAACGATCACCACATTATCGCGACTAAACCCAAAGCTCGAACCCTTGCTTTCCAGCACACCGATCACCCGGTAGGGAATACCGTTGAGCCGAACCTCCCCGTTTACCGCCGTGTTGGCTCCTGCCCGAAACAATTTATCCGCCACATCGTAACCGAGAATACACAGATTCTGTCCCGATCGCACATCTTCCCGAACCAGGTTCCGCCCGGCCATCAGCGTGTAATTATTCAACTCCAGATAATGCACATCCCCGCCAAAAAGGGTGACGTTGGGACTGGTTTTTAACGTCCCGCGCGAGAGCAGATTATTTCGGTTGCCAAAAACAGACAAACTTTTTACGGCCGGAAAATCAAATCGCTCCACAAATCCTTCTGCCTGCTCCCGGGTAATGATCTTGTCCAAATTGGACACTTTTTCCTTTCGAGCTCCCTTGCGGGTCAACTTCACCTCATCGCTTTGACGTCCTCCCCCAAAACGAATGTTACGCTCCTTGAACCGGATCGAAAAAGCATTGGCCCCCATGGAAGAAAAACTCTCGCTGAATTTCTGGTTCATGGCTTCGATGGCCGTAATGATCCCGATCAAGGCCATGATACCAAAGGCAATGATCGATACGGTAAGACCCGTACGTAACCGGTTGGTCCGGATGGTACGAAACGCCAACGAAACGATGTCGGATACTTGCATCTCAGAAGTAAAGATAACGTAACAACCAGCCGGGTTGGGTACCCAGGACTACGATCAGCACTGCCATCACCGCCAGCACCCGAACGAAACCCGCTGAGTAAACCGGAAATACTACCCCCTCCGATCGTTCGCGGAAATACATTGCCTGCAGGATCCGGAAATAGTAGTAAACACTAATGGCCGCCATCAATACCGCCACGATCACCACGGCCAATCCGTATTTGGCCTCTAGCGCCGCTTGTAGCATGTAAAACTTAGCCAAAAACCCCGCCGTCAACGGGATACCAGCCAGCGATAGCAGGAAAACCGTCAGTAACGCCGCCACCCAAGGCTGCTCCTTGGCCAAGCCGTTAAATCCCTCAAAGGTATAATCCTCCAGCCGGGTCAAAACAGCAAAGATCCCGATCGTAGCCAAGGAATATGAAGCCGCATATAATACCATCCCCTCCTTCGCTACCCCACCCAATCCGTAAATACCCAACATCATGAAACCCGCTTGGGCAATACTGGAATAAGCCAATAGCCTTTTCACACTCTGCTGATATACCGCGGTAATGTTCCCGATCACTAAGGTCAATACCGCCAAGGCGCCGGCCCAAACCTGCCAGGCAGCCGTCAAACTCATAAAGGCTTGATCGAATAAGCGCAGGAAACCGGCGAAGGCGGCTACCTTGACCAACGTAGCCATGAAAGACGTGAATACAGTGGGAGCCCCGTCATATACATCGGGAGTCCAAAAATGAAAAGGCGCCACGGAAACTTTAAAGGCCAATGAAAACAGCATCAAAAACAAGCCTCCCAATAACAATTGGGTCGGAATCCCCGATGCGCCCGCCAGCTCAATGGCCGAAAAACTTCCCCGGGCCCCATAAACCAGTGCGATCCCCATCAACATCAGTCCCGTCGAAAACGCTCCCAACAGAAAATACTTCAACGAGGCCTCATTGCTCTTCAGATTTCGTTTGTCCGACCCGGTCAAGATATACAACGGAATCGTCACGATCTCGATGCCCAAAAACAACATCAGCAACGAGGTGAAGGATAATACCAGTACAAATCCGCAGAAGATGAAAAAGATCAGGGCAAAATATTCGGAGTAATCACTTCCCACGGCGGCCATGTCCTGATCCGACAATAAAAAATAAAGAAATCCGCATCCACTCAAGATCGCCAGCATCACCAGCGCATACCGATCGACGCTCAACATCTCCGGCGTGTTCAGGTCATACAGCACAAACCCCTGCATCTCCGCGCCCGTCGATACGAACAACAATCCCATGCCCAAGCGGGCTACCCACCGGATGCGACTGCGCGAGATACCGCTCACACTGAGAAACATCATCAACACCCCCCAAAAAGCAGCAAGTAGTAACAGATTCATAGGTGTTTTTTTATTTGGCCAGGAAACGGGTGATGTCGATCGATTTCACGTATTCCCAGGCATAGTCATTCGTAAAGTCCAGCGCCGCCTGCGGATAGATCCCAAACGCCAAAACCAGTAACACGACCAGCGTAAGGGCCAAGGTCTCTGCCGTCGATAGGCGCAGACCATTCTCGGTCACCGCATTGGTCTCTCCGTAAAAAATTCGGCGGATCATGTTCAAGGTGTAAATGGCCGATAAGACCACGCCCAGCCCCGACACGATCAGAAACACGATCCGGTAGGGCGACTGCGCATGAAAAATGGCATTGAATTGCAAAAACTCACCCGGAAACGCATTGGTCAATGGCAAGGCAATATTGGCCAGTGCAACGATCACAAAGAAAATGGTCAGCACCGGAGCGGTCCGAGCGAGTCCACCCAACTCCGAAAGCTTGCGCGTTCCGAACCTGGACTCGATCCGATCGGCCAACAACCACATCCCCATAATATTTACTCCGTGACTGAACAGCTGCAACAACACTCCCTGGAATCCGAGGTGATGATACTGCAACACCACATTGCTATTGTTGGTGAACCCGGAAAGCGAGAAAAGAGCCGCAACGGTAAGTCCCATGTGCGCGATAGACGAATACGCAATGAGTCGCTTGAGGTCGTCTTGACGTATGGCGATCAGCGAAGCATAGACAATGCCCACCACGGCCAAGCAAATGACGACATCACTCCAGATAAAAACGCCGATCCCCAGGATGGGCAACAACCAGCGGATCATAGCCACCACCCCCATCTTCACCATCACTCCGCTGAGCAATAAGGTGACCGGCGTGGGGGCCTGCTCATAGGCATCGGGCTGCCAAGTGTGAAAAGGAAACAAGGGCACCTTGATCGCAAAAGCCAAAAAGAATAACCAGAACAGCCACATTTGCTTAGACTCGGCCAACTCCAAGTTTCGAAAGGATTGCCATTGAAAACTCCCATCGGGGGTCAGTCCGTGTAAATAGATCAACCCGATCAACATCAACACCGACCCCACAAAAGTGTACAGGAAAAACTTGATGGTTACCGCGATCCGTCTTTCGCCGCCCCAGATCGAGCTGAGAAAATAGGCCGGGATCAACGCCAGCTCCCATCCAACATAGAAAAGGAAGGCATCCGCCGATAAGAACACGATCGACATGCCCGCTTGCATCCACAACATCAATCCGTAAAAACGATGCGGCATTTTCCGATCCGTATTCCAACTGCCCAAGATGGCCAGCACACTGCCCAGGGCGGTCAGCAAACTCATCCATTGCCCGAGCACATCGCCGGTCAACGTGAAACGAGCCCCGATCGGTTGGATCCACTCGGCATCAAAAGACCAGCAAGCAGGGTCCGTACAGAAGGAAAGACCCAACACCACCGCCAGCAGCGACGACAAGGCCACCAACAGGGCCAGGGGTCGTACCCAGTTCTCCCGAGGAAGGAAAAGGGTCAGTCCTCCGCCAAGCAAGGGAATCAAAACAAGTAAAAGTGCAATCATACGGAGAGGCGGTTTGACACTTGAATAATTTATTTACGGATAAAGAATTGTATGCTGAGGATCAAAACCATGCCGATCACCATCCACAGGGCGTAGTTGCCGGTCTGACCACTTTGCAAAAACCGAAACTGCTGCGACAGGTAACGGACCGAGCGGCCGATACCCTGAACCATTCCGTCCAAGATCTTCGGCTCAAAGAAAGAACGGATCCATCCCCCCAAACGATGCAAGGGTTGCACCAGCAAGGATTGATAGAGTTCATCCACGTACCATTTATTTTCCAGGAGACGAGCAACAGCATTTTCGGACTCCTCCGAGCGATATTGTTTGTAACGCGACCAGGCAAAGAAGATAGAGATCAACACCAACCCGCTCGACAATCCCATCAAAATATATTCGGTCGCGTGCGAAACCTCGTGTCCACCCGCCACCGGGATCACCGGGGATAAGAATTCCACCAGCCGATCACCTCCGTGCATCATGACCTCCGGAATGCCAACCCATCCACCCACAATCGACAATACCGCCAACAGGATCAGGGGCAGTGTCATGGCCAGCGGACTCTCATGCAAATGATGCCGCTGCTCCTCCGTGCCGCGGAAAGTGCCCCCAAACGTCAAAAAGAACAACCGGAACATATAAAAGGCCGTCAACAACGCCGTCAATAATGCGATGGCATAGAAAACGGGACTCTTCAAAAAGGCACTGAGCAAGATGGCATCCTTGGAGAAAAATCCGCTAAGCGGAAAAATGCCCGCGATCGCCAAGCAACCGATCAGGAAGGTCCAATACGTGATGGGCAACGATTTTTTCAAACCGCCCATTCTCCGAATATCCTGCTCCCCTCCCATGGCATGGATCACAGATCCGCTGCCCAAGAACAACAAGGCCTTGAAGAAAGCATGGGTCATCACATGAAATACCGCCGCCACGTAGGCCCCTGATCCCAAGGCCAGGAACATGAAACCAAGCTGACTCACGGTAGAATATGCCAATACCTTTTTGATATCATTCTGACGAAGCGCGATCGTAGCAGCCAGCAGCGCCGTGGCCAGTCCTACCACCGCCACGATCGTCAGCACCAACGGTGCCGCCGTGTATAATAAGTTACTGCGTGCGATCATGTATATGCCCGCCGTCACCATCGTAGCCGCATGGATCAGTGCAGATACCGGTGTAGGACCGGCCATTGCATCCGGCAACCAGGTATACAACGGAATCTGTGCACTCTTACCCGTGGCTCCGACAAACAGAAGCAGCGTAATACCCGTAATGTCCATTGCGCTGAGCTTAGCCGATTGCCCGACAGTACCCAAGGCCAGTGGCAGATCGGTGAAGCTCACCGAGCCGGTACGGGCGATCAGCCAGAAGATCGCGATCAAGAATGCCAAGTCCCCGACCCGATTCATCACAAAGGCCTTATTGGCCGCCTGTGCATAGGCCGGGTTCCGGAACCAAAAGCCGATCAGGAGATACGAACAAAGTCCAACCCCCTCCCACCCGATGAACAGGATCACGTAATTGGACCCCATCACCAGCAACAACATCGAAAACACAAAGAGATTCAAGTAGGCGAAATAACGTCCGTAGTGCGCAGCAGACTCCTCGTGCATGTACGCCGCCGAATACACATGTATCAAAAATCCAATACCCGTAATGATCAAAAGAAACAATGAAGAGAGTGCATCCAACTGAAAGGCAAAGGGAATATGCAACACGCCCACGCGGATGAAATCAAATGCCGTCAGGATCGTGGGTGCCCCGGCGGGAAGATTCCAGAAAACCACCACGCTGGCCACAAAGGCCAACGCCATGACGCCGGAGCCGATCCAGGCAATGGCACCATGAGAGAGACGGTTGCGCCCCAATCCGTTGACCAGAAAACCCAACAAGGGCAACAGCGGAATGAGATAGGCGATATTCGGAAAGGACAGCATGGCCATCGATGGATTTTAATGTTTGAGTCGGTTGAGGAATTGTATGTCGACCGAATGCACGTTGCGATACATCATCACGATAATGGCCAATCCTACGCTTACCTCGGCAGCTGCCACGACCATGATGAAGAAAACGAATAATTGTCCGTCCACCCCCACCATCGGATCGATCGCGAGATTTTTCAAGTGATGCATCTTGGAAAAGGCGACCAACAACAAATTCACCGCATTTAGCATAAGCTCGATGCACATAAAGATGATGATGGCATTGCGCCGGGTGAGCACTCCCACCATCCCGATCGAGAAGAGCGCCAACGACAAGAACAGGTAGTAATTGATCGGCATGGGTTAGGATTTTAAGGTTTGAGGGGTTTCTTTCTTCCCGATCACGGCCGCCCCGACCATGGCACTCAGGAACAGCAGGCTGCTGATCTCAAACGGCACCACGTAACGAGTGAATAATTCCTTGCCCAGTACCTTGATGAGTCCGATGGAACCCGCTCCCACCATGGCCTGCTGCGATTTGAGTTCGGCATCCTTGAGGGCCGCCACCATCACCAAGAGCAAGCAACCACCGGCCAAGGCACCGATCAGTTTCAACCAACGATTCTTTTGAGGCTCCGTCTCGCGATTCAGGTTCATGAGCATGATCACAAACAAAAACAACACCATGATGGCCCCGGCGTAGACGATGATGTTCACCACCGCCAGGAATTGAGCATTGAGCAGGATATAATGACCACTGATGGCAAAAAAGGTACTGATCAGCCACAGCACACTGTAAACCGGATTGCGGCTGGTCACCATCATCAGGGCACTGAACAGGGCCATGACCGACAGAAACCAAAATATATACGGCGTGATATTCATATCATTCAATTAAGCCTTGGTGGCCGGTTTACGATCGCCCAACGCCTGCTCATAGGCCTCACGCTGGTGGATCGGATGCGGGATCAGCAATTCTTCTTTTTTATAGATGAAACCCTTTCTGCCGTAGTTGGCAGGCGCAAAGGTCTGTGATAGATAGATCGCGTCTTTCGGACAAGCCTCCTCGCACAGTCCACAGAAAATACAGCGAAGCATGTTGATCTCGTATTTGGCCGCATACTTCTCTTCCCGGTACAGATGGGCTTCACCCGGCAAGCGTTCAGCAGCTTCCATGGTAATGGCCTCGGCCGGACAAGCCACGGCACACAACCCACAGGCCGTGCAGTTTTCCCGTCCCTCCGCATCCCGGTTCAGCACGTGCAAGCCTCGGAATACGGGAGAGAAGGGACGCTTCTCCTCCGGGTACTCGATGGTAGCTTTTTTCCGAAACAAATGCTTGAGCGTAGTGAACATCCCCTTGGCGATGCTCCAGAGATACAAGCTCTCCAGGAAGGTCATCGGACGGCGGTCCACCGCTTTGGCACGATTCGTCAGTCTAATAGTTTCCATACCGTTTACATTCATTTATTCAACCACAACGTCAGGGCCGCCGTGATCAACATGTTCACCAGCGACAAGGGGATCAATTTCTTCCAACCCAAATTCATCAATTGGTCGTAGCGGAAACGGGGGATCGTCCACCGGATCCAGATGAACACGAACAAAAAGAACAACACCTTGGCCATCAGCACCGCGAAACTCATCAGGGAAAACAGCAGCGGCGACAAGCCCCAGGCCGACTCATCCACAAACGGAATATCATATCCGCCAAAGAACAACGTGGCCATCCCGGCACTGCTGATGAACATATTGATGTACTCCGCAAACAGATAAAAACCCAGCTTCATCGACGAGTACTCCTGATGATAGCCGAAGTTCAATTCATTCTCGGCCTCGGGCAAGTCAAACGGTGTGCGGTTACACTCCGCCAAGGCACACACAAAAAAGATGATGAATCCCAGCGGCTGATACAGGATGTGCCAGCCGTGCTGGATCTGATGCGCCACGATCTCACTCATCTTCAGCGAGCCGGTCATCAAGAGTATGGCGATCAGCGACAGTCCCATCGGCAATTCATACGACACCATCTGAGATGCGCCGCGGATGGCCGCGAGCAGCGAGAATTTATTATTGGACGACCAACCCCCGATCATGATCCCGTACACGCCCACACTCACGATGCCAAATACGATCAGGATGCCCATGTCCACATCGGCCACTTGCAAGGCGATGCGGGTGGTACCATCCACATACGACGCACCCCAGGGGATGACGGTGCTGGTGATCAGGGCCGTGATCATGGCCAAGGCGGGACCCAGTATGAACAAAAATCGATTGGAGGTCATCGGTATGATCTCCTCCTTGAAAAAGAGTTTTCCGCCATCGGCCAGGGGCTGAAGGATACCGAAGGGACCTGCGCGGTTGGGACCCCGACGATCTTGTAACCAGGCCGCCACTTTTCTTTCCGCATAGGTGGTGTACATGGCAATGAAGAAAGACAGACCAATGATCACGGCGATCAGGACGACCTTCTCCAAAATGAACCAAATATCGATGGCCAGCAGGTGCATGTACAGACTCATTTTTTAAAGTTTTCACTGGTGGCGGGTCCGGGTAGTTCACTGAGCTCGATCTTGTTCACGTCGCTCACCGAATGAATATCCATCAGCAATTTGGGATCCCGACCATCCATCACGGCCGGCAGGGTTTCGGTGGGCTTTTTCAGTCCCACATAATGCCCCTGTGCGATCACGGAGTGACGGTTGATCTTCGTGGGACCTTCAATCACCCAATCACTGGAATTTTTCTTCTCAAAACGACACGTGTTGCAGATCCAACCGGGTTTGCCTTCGTACGATTGCACCTCACCCCACTCATCTTTTCGGGCCGTGACGCGCAGTACGTCGTCGCCGCGCTGCCACAGCGTTACTTTTCCGCAACACTGATCGCAATCGCGGTGCGCTTCCACCGGCTTGGTGAACCACACGCGGTTCTTGAAGCGGAAGGTCTTGTCGGTCAGCGCCCCTACCGGACACACATCGATCATATTGCCACAAAAATTATTATCGATCGCCTGGGAGATATGCGTGGAGATATTGGCATGATCGCCGCGGTCCAACACCCCGTGTACCCGATCATCGGTGAGCTGATCGGCCACATACGTACACCGGTAGCAAAGGATGCAACGGTTCATGTGAAGCTGGATGTAGGGACCAATATCCTCGGGCTCAAACGTTCGGCGCTGGAATTCATAACGCGTGCCTTCTTTTCCGTGCGCATAGCCCAGATCCTGCAAATGACATTCCCCGGCCTGGTCGCAGACCGGACAATCCAACGGATGATTCACCAATAAAAACTCCACCACTCCGGCACGCGCCTCTTGCACGCGCTCGCTCGTGATGTTCTTCACCACCATCCCCTCGGCGATGGGGGTGCGACAGGAAGCCACCAGCTTGGGCATCGGGCGCGGATCGGCAGCCGAACCGGCCGCCACTTCGACCAGGCAGGTGCGACATTTACCGCCACTGCCTTCCAGCTTGCTGTAAAAGCACATGGCCGGTGGCGTTACATCGCCCCCGATCTGACGAGCCGCCTGAAGGATCGTCGTACCCGGTGCCACCTCAACAGTGATGTTGTCGATGGTCACTTTCAGGGTCGCGGGTTTATTGGTTTGTTCAGCCATATTCCATTCTTTAAACGGTCAGCTCCAACGCATCGGCGTAATGAGCCAATCCAAAATTTCGGGTTTGTGCTTCGTCGGGGAAATTCACGTGCCACTCAAATTCATCCCGGAAATGACGGATCGCCGCCGCTACGGGCCAGGCAGCCGCATCACCCAATGGACAAATCGTATTGCCTTCGATCTTGCGCTGAATATCCCAGAGCAGATCGATGTCGCTCATCTTTCCTTTTCCGGTTTCAATGTTCCACAGGATCTTTTCCATCCATCCCGTTCCCTCGCGACAAGGCGAACATTGTCCGCAACTCTCGTGCCGATAGAAACGAGCCAACGTATACGTGTGGCGAACCACGCACTGCCGATCATCCAGCACAATGAATCCGCCCGAACCCATCATGGAACCCGAAGCAAATCCACCATCCGCCAAACTTTCATAGGTCATCATCCGCGTTTCCCCTTTAGCGGTCTTCAGCAATAAGTTCGCCGGCAGAATGGGAACCGACGATCCGCCGGGAATACAGGCTTTAAGTTTTCGTCCGTTCGGAATACCGCCACAATACTCGTCGCTGTAAATGAATTCTTCCACAGAGATGGTCATGTCGATCTCATACACCCCGGGCTTGTTGATGTTTCCGCAAGCAGAGATAAGTTTGGTACCGGTCGATTTACCGATGCCGATCTTGGCGTATTCTTCCCCGCCGTCGTTGATAATGGGAACCACGGCGGCGATGGTTTCGACGTTGTTGACCACGGTGGGGCAATCCCACAGTCCCTTCACCGCCGGGAACGGAGGCTTGATCCGCGGATTGCCGCGTTTCCCTTCCAGTGATTCCAGCAACGCGGTTTCCTCGCCGCAGATATAGGCACCGGCGCCGCGTTGTACGTGAATGTCGCAGTCAAATCCGCTGCCCAGGATATTTTTTCCGAGCCAGCCGTGTTGACGGGCTTCGGCGATGGCTTGCTCGAGTATGTCTACGATCCACGCATACTCACCACGGATGTAGATATAAGAGTTGTTGGAGCCCAGTGCATAGGAGGAAGTGATCATTCCTTCGATCAGCAAATGAGGTATGAATTCCATCAGGTAGCGATCCTTGAACGTACCTGGTTCGGATTCATCGGCATTGACCACCAGGTAGCGGGGTACGCCTTCGGGCTTGGCCAGAAAACTCCATTTGAGTCCGGAAGGAAATCCGGCCCCACCTCGTCCGCGCAGACCACTCTTCTTCACTTCGTCGGTGACCTGGTCGGGACTCATCGATTTCAGTGCTTTCTCCACGCTGCGGTAACCACCTTCGCGGCGATAGACCTCGTAGAGACGGATGTTCTCTACATGCGCTTTTTCCAATAATAATTTTCTTCCCATTCGGTTACTTTCTGCTTTCAGCAATGATCTGATCCACTTTTTCGCGGGTCAGGTGTTCACGATACTGTTTTCCCATTTGCATCATCGGGGCATAGCCACAGGCACCCAAGCACTCCACGGTCTTTAGGGTGAAGAGCCCGTCGGCGGTTGTTTCGCCCGGACCGATCCCCAAGGTCTCGCGGACATAGGCAATGATCTCGTCGCTTCCGTTCAACATACAAGGGCCGGTCTGACAAACCTCGAATACATGCTTTCCGACCGGCTTGAGATTATACATCGAGTAGAACGTAGCTACTTCATACACTTCGATCGGAGCCAGGTTCAGCACGGAGGCGACGTAGTCGAGTGCTTCGAGCGACAGCCATCCCCCAAATTCTTCCTGAGCCAGGTGCAACACGGGCAGCAAGGCACTCTTATGCTTTCCTTCCGGATAGCGGGCCACCAGTTTTTTGACTTCGGCCAGGGCGGTATCTGAAAATTGAACAGGCATGGGTTGATTCATTTATTAGGCATCCAATTCTCCGGCGATCAGGTTCAAACTACTCATGGTCATGATCGCATCGCTGAGCATGGACCCTTTGATCAATTCTTCATAGGCTTGGTAATACACGAAGCAAGGGCGACGGAAATGCAACCGGTACGGCGTGCGGCCACCGTCGCTGATGAGATAGAATCCCAGCTCGCCATTGCCCCCTTCTACCGCCTGGTACACTTCGCCTTTGGGGATCTCGGTTTCACCCATCACGATCTTAAAGTGATAGATGAGCGCCTCCATCTTGGTGTATACATCGGCTTTTTCGGGGAGGTAGTAGGCCGGGGCATCGGCATGATAGACCTCGGCGTCTTTGCCTTTGAAATCCTGTACTTTTCGATAGGCTTGTTCGATGATGCTGAGGCTTTCCCACATTTCGCGTTGGCGAACCAACCAGCGGTCGTAATTGTCGCCGGTATTGCCCACGGGAATATTGAACTTGAAATCTTCGTAACTGCTGTAGGGTTGATGCACGCGCAGGTCGTAATCCACGCCGGCCGCGCGCAGGTTGGGCCCGGTGAACCCATAATTCAGCGCGCGCGCGGCCGAGATGCTGCCGGTGCCTTGGGTACGGTCCATGAAAATGCGGTTGCGGATAAAGAGGTCTTCGAACTCTTTCAGCACCTCGGGATATTCTTTGAGGAATTTTTCGATCTTCTCGAAGGCGGTGTTGCTGAAATTACGCTCGAAGCCACCGATGCGACCCATGTTGGTGGTAAGCCGGGCGCCGCAAACCTCTTCATAGATCTCATAGATGAGTTCGCGGTATTGCATCACGTAGAGAAATCCGGTATACGCGCCGGCATCCACGCCCACGATCGAGTTGCAGATAAGGTGATCGGAGATGCGGGCCAGCTCCATGATGATGACCCGGAGATAATCGACACGCTTGGGGGTTTGGACGCCCAAGAGTTTTTCGCAGGTCAGGTGCCAGCCCATGTTGTTGATGGGAGAAGAGCAGTAATTGAGGCGGTCGGTTAACGTGGTGATCTGGTAGAGCGGACGACGCTCGGCCAATTTTTCGAAGGCGCGATGAATATAGCCGATGGTTTGTTCGGTAGAGACCACGCGCTCGCCATCCAATTCGAGGATGTTTTGCATCACCCCGTGCGTCGCCGGGTGGGTGGGACCCAGGTTCAGGGTGGTGGTGGTCTTTTCGATGCTTCCTTCCGGAAGCTTAATGTGTTGGTCCTTCATATTGATCCGTTAGCCGCGACCGAACATCGCGTCATCTTTGTCAATTCGGGTTTGATCCTCCAGCGGATATTCTTTTCGGAGGGGGAAATAATCCATCTCATCCACATTCAATATGCGTTTGAGGTTGGGGTGACCCACGAAATGCACGCCGAAAAAATCATAGGTCTCCCGCTCCATCCAATTCGCCGCAGAGAAAAGTCCGGTGGCCGTATACACCTCCGGCGTCCGAATATCGGTGAACACCTTAAAGCGGATACGAACGTTGGCGGTGAGGTTATGCAAATGATATACGACAGCCAGTTCGCGACCGGGTTGATCGGGATAGTGAACAGCGGTCAGATCGGTCAGAAAACGAAACTGAAGCGTGGGCTCATCGTATAGGAAATTCAGCACCTTGAGGTTGATATCCTTGGGCGCTTCAAAGGTGAGCATCCCATAGGGCGTATCAAAGGATCCGACTTGTTCGCCGAATTTCTCCCGGAGTTGCTGCTGTATGTATTCGTAGGTCAGGGTCATGAATAGATTATTGGATGCCATAGCTCTCGAGCAAGGCCCGGTATGGTTCGCTGTCGCGGCGACGAATGCTTTCTTTTTCGACCAGGTCTTGAATGCGCATCACCCCGTCGATGATGGCTTCGGGGCGGGGCGGACAGCCCGGTACATATACATCTACCGGAATCACTTGATCGATTCCTTGAAGAACCGAATAGGTATCGAAGATGCCCCCGCTACTGGCGCAGGCACCCACGGCGATCACCCAACGAGGCTCGGCCATTTGGAGGTAAACTTGTTTCACGACGGGGCCCATCTTCTTGGCGATGGTACCCATGACCATCAGCAGGTCGCACTGACGGGGAGAAAAGCCCACGCGCTCGGACCCGAATCGGGAAAGATCGTAATGCGAGCCCATGGTAGCCATGAATTCAATTCCGCAACAAGAGGTAGCGAAGGGCAAAGGCCAGATGGAGTTCTTGCGGGCCAGTCCCACCACCTTACTCAACGAGGTGGCGAAGAATCCATCCCCCATGTGCCCTTCCGGCAGCTCGGCCATGCTCAGGTCGGACTCCAGGGGCTTTTGTATCAGGTTGTACGAAACAGGACGTGACATGATCCAACCAATTTATTTGTTTGGACAACGAGGACATCCCCGTTGTCATATTCTATTCTTCCCAGTTCAACGCTCCCTTGCGAATGATGTACAGGAATCCGCAAAGGAAAAAACCGACAAAAAGCAAGACAGCCCAGAAACCATCCCATCCCAGTTCCCGAAAATTCACGGCATAGGGATAGAAAAAGATCACCTCTACATCGAACAGCACAAAGAGAATGGCCGTCAGAAAATATTTAATGGCCATGGGCTGACGGGCATCGCCGTGGGTATCGATACCGGAGGTGAAGTTTTGCAGTTTGTCGCTGGTGCGGCGCTTGGGACCGAGCCAGTGGGTGGCCGCCATCAGGAAAGCCACCAAACCCACCGCGATCAGCACTTGTAAGACAAGCGGAAAATAAGAAGCCGTGGTGTCGGCGGATTGCTGCAAAAGGTATAGACGCATATGCCTTTAATCGGCCGCAAAAATACGATGGAGCAGGGAATTATTTTGCGTTCGTGGAAGAGAATCCGCCGCTCTTTTGTCACCTTGTTTTCCACGGCGAATCCGCCTATGGTCGGCGGGCTTCCGAACGGGGAAGATTCCCGCTTCCGGAAGCCGGAGCGGGGGGCGTTGCGGGTGCATTTCCGGGTTTGGCGGGGGCGGCCGATTTTTCGATCTGGTCGATGTACCCTTGTATCACGGCCGCATTGGCCGGATCGGCCACCAGCCATTTCCGGAAATAGATCAGGGCCGTGTCGCGGTTGCGGGCATCGTTGATGTAGTACGAAGCCAGCCAGCGGGTAGAGCTGATGTATTGCTTGCGGAATTTGCTGGTATCGCCGGCGCTGAATTCGTTCAGCCGTAAGGCATCGGGCAAGGCAATGCTGTCTTTTCGAACCGTGTCGATGGCCATGGCGCTGTTGAACGACCACTCGTATCCATATACCTGTTGGGGGTATTTCTGGATGATGAGCTGAGCTGCTTCCCGGGATTTATCGAATCGGCTGGAGAAATAATGCGCCAGGGTGAGGTCGAAATAATCATTGATGGTGGGCTTGGGCTTAATGAGCAGGATCTGCTCGATAATGGCCGCCTCCATGTCGCGCATCTTATTCTCTTTGAAATAAAGCTGGCCTTGCTTGAGGAAATCGATCTTGCTGGAGAGCACCGTGTCGAGGGCGGCGCCGGTCAGGTAATTCTCATAGATCTCCTGCTTGCTGCCGCCCGACTTGGAAAGGATATCGGCCCGTAGTTTGTGATCGAATGGGATGTAATCTTCCGCGGTCTTACGGGCGAAGAAATCATCGCTGTTCTTTTTGGCCTGGGCAAAATCACCGGCCGCACCGCCGTTGTCGCCCCGCTTCAGGGCCAACAAACCACGCTGATAATATGCATCGGCCAGGAGGCGAAAGGCCTTGGGTTTTGCCTTCGTGCCCATTTGCTCCACCAATTTCTCGGTTTTGGAAACGGCACAGTCATAATCGGTCTTCTTCCAACACAATTGGGCATATAGAAATTCATCCTGCGCCTCTTTGACCGGTTTACTGTTGATGTATTTGTTGAGTTGCTCCTCGGCCTCGACCAGTTTTAACCGATACAGGAAATAATAGTAGAGGTCGTAATAAGCCGCCGAATAACTCGGGTTCTTGGCAACGGCTTTATCGAGCAAGGCTTTTTGCAATTCGTAATCTTGTGCTTTCTCTGCCATACGGGAGCGACGCAAGTAAGCGGAGCCGTGTGTAGAGTCGATCTCCAGAGCTTTGGAATAACTGGTGAAGGCTTGGTTTCCGCTCTCGCCGGGATTGGCCTTCCGATGCAGGTTGCCCAGGAGTACCCACATCTCCGGACTTTTTGTGGAACGTGTGGTCGCCTCTTCCATCAGCCGGATGCCCCAGGCATAATCGGCTTTTTCGGCTTCGTGAATGGCACGGCTAACCGCATAGGCAACGGAAGGATTGTTGAATCCTTTTTTGTCTTTGGTGGCGATCAAGGCCGATTCAAAGTTTTGACGGGCCGTTTCGACCTCGCCGCTCAGCAACGCCACATGTCCGAAGCCAACCTTGACCAAGGGAGCGTCTCCGGTAGCGGTGAGACCAGCTGAATAAACTTTCCGAGCTTGCTCCAACCGTTCCGTCAATGGCTCATCGGATTCGAGATAGGCCTGACCCAACCAATAAATGGCATCGGGATTCGTGGGGGCGGCTGTCACCATTTTTTCAAAATGAGCAATGGCAGAAGCGGAACGCATCGCAAAAACATGCTCTTTGCCCTCTTCGATGGTTTGGGCGGATACGGATGAGATCATCCAGGTGGCAATTAGCAGAGTGGCCGGGATCAAGCGCATCATAGTCAACAATTGTTGGTGTAAATATATTGATTTGATTAGTCCTGCAATTGCACAGGCCGGTAGCCAAAATCTTTTAACAAAGGTGCCAGGTAGGCGCGTTTAAAGATCAGCTGTCCAACCTCCGATTCCATGAAACGAGCCAGCCCCGTGGCCAGTCCCGCGTGCCGCTCGCGCAAGATGTAAGTAATGTCGCGGGTCATGGGGTACAACCGGGGATATACGTTCGCCTGATCGGGCAGGGAGCTGTAGTCGGGGAATTTGGGATGAGCGAGGCGGATCATTTTCACGCGCGGTTGCCAGAGCCGCTGTAGGGAATCTTCGCGGTTGCCGATCCAACTCACACCCACAAAGCCGATCACATTGGGATGTTCGGCGACGTATTCGATCACGGCTTGACTGGTGCGAGTGGCCATCAGATTGGGAGAAGGGGGTTCACCCCTTAATAAAGAATCGATGAGAAAACGGACGGTGGAGGTTGCTTTGAGTCCGTCTACCACCGGTGTTAAGGAATTCTTACTTTTTCCGGAGAGGAGTTCCCGAAGCTCCTGAATCGTCCACACCGATCGAGGATGACTCGGATGCGCCAGTACGGCGATCCCGTCTCTGGCCACGGCCCGGCTTTTGGTGATACCACCCACCGAATCGGTCAGCCACTGTTCTTCCGCGGCCGTGGGTCGGCGCGTGACGATCACCATCCGGATGCTATCTACAAACAGGTCTTGGAAACAATCGGCCTCGGGTTTGTATTGGACCTGGATCGAGGTGAGCGGATGCTGGGATTGATAGACTTGCACCAGTTCTTCAACGATGGGACGAAAACTCTCATCGGCACTGATCCACACCGAACCTTGATCGGGCGTGTCGGTGGGACCGGCGATAACGGTTCGGCTCCGGCAGGAAGAGACACCCAGCATCAATCCGATCATCAACCACGCAAACCGCACACTCATGATTCGGCTGATTTTTTTCGACCTCGAATGATTCGCCAGCCGGCATAGACGACACAGAGGGCTCCAAACATCCAATCGGTTGTGTCGGGCGGCCCGAGATGTTTATTGACGGGCAGCGACGGAAACGCGCCTCGTGTCAAAAAGAAAATACCCAGCAAGCCGATGATCCCGCCCATCAAAAAATCAATGGCGGCCCGGAGAGAGAATCGGCGACGGGGATTGTTTGTATTCATGTCGTGCATGGCTGCTGCTTGGGCCGGGCAAATTAGCTAATTTTCTCAGCCGACCCTACCCAGCAGCGTCATCGTACCCGGAAAAGATGATTCTTACTGCAAAATCCACCTCTCCGAACCATTTTCCCTGAGACCTGAAAACGTACCTTTGTTTACATGCGCATTTTAATGGTATGCCTGGGAAATATATGCCGCAGTCCGCTGGCCGAAGGGATCCTGCGCCGTCGGATCGAGGAGGCGGGATTGAATTGGACGGTGGACAGTGCCGGCACCTTTGACTACCACGTGGGGTCGGCGCCTCATCCCGACTCCCAAAAAGTTGCCAAGATCAACGGGATCGATATCAGCCAACAGCGGGCCCGCAAGATCGTTCCGGAAGATGCGGATCGCTTTGACATCATCTATGCCCTGGCGGGCGATGTTCAAGCCGGCATTCAAACCATTTTAGGGGATCGATTTGATCCCGCACAAGTGCGTATGCTGATGAATGAACTGAATCCCGGTAAAAATGAAAATGTGCCCGATCCTTATTATGGAACCGAAGCCGATTTTCACCGCGTATATGAATTGCTCGACCGGGTTTGTACCGCCCTCATCCAAAACCACCTGAACGCCGCATGAGTAAACCCAGCCTGCCTGCCGGCACCCGTGATTTCGGACCCGAAGTGGTTCGGAAACGCCACTATATCCTGGATACCATCCGCCAGGCTTTTCAGCGATACGGTTACCAACCATTGGAAACACCGGCATTCGAAAATCTGGAAACCCTGACAGGTAAATACGGGGAGGAAGGTGATAAACTTATTTTTAAAATCCTCAACAACGGATTGGACAACCCGGAGAAGGAATCGAAAGTGCGGGCCGGTTTCGAAAAAGTCTTGCAAGGGAAAAGTAGTCCCGACCTCACCGAGCGGGCGTTGAAATACGACCTGACCATTCCCTTCGCCCGATACGTGGCCATGAATCACGGCCAACTCTCCTTCCCCTTCAAGCGCTACCAGATCCAACCCGTGTGGCGGGCCGACCGCCCTCAAAAAGGCCGGTACCGCGAGTTTTATCAATGTGATGCCGATGTGGTGGGCAGTCGCTCGCTGCTCTATGAATCGGAGTTGGCCTGCCTGTATCATGATGTGTTGACGGCACTGGGACTAACCGGCTATCAACTCCAAGTCAATCACCGCTCCCTGCTGCTGGCCCTGGCCGAGTTGTGCGGAGCGCGCGACTGGCTGGTGCCCATCACGGTGGCGATCGACAAGCTCGATAAGATCGGCCTGGACAAGGTGAAACTGGAACTCGAAAGCAAGCAGCTGCCAGCGAAGGCAATTGAAAAAATTCAAACCTATCTCGCCATCGAGGGAGAACCCTCCTCAGTGTTGGATCAATTGGAAAAACTTCTGGGGCATTTGCCGGAGGGACAAAAGGGATTGTCCGACCTGCGCACATGGATGTCTTATATTAAAGATCAACCGCTCACCTATCGCATCGATCCCACGCTCGCGCGGGGACTGAACTATTATACCGGCATGATCTTCGAGGTAAAAGCACCGGCATCGGTTTCCATGGGAAGTATCGGCGGCGGCGGACGATACGACGACCTGACCGGCCTCTTCGGCGTGCCCGACGTACCAGGCGTGGGCATTTCCTTCGGCGTGGATCGTATCTACGATGTGCTGGAGACCCTGAACCTATTCCCGGCCGACATCGCAGACCCGCCACGGCTACTGTTCTTTAACCTTGGTATAACAGAATCACAGGTTACCTTCCCGCTGCTGCAGGCACTAAGAAATAAAGGTATCGCCGCCGACCTATATCCGGAAGCCGTCAAATTGGACAAACAATTCAAATACGCCGAGAAAAGAGGCATCCCCTACGTGGCCATCCTCGGTGAATCTGAAATCGCTACCGGCACCATCCAACTTAAAAACTTGCAAACCGGCACCCAACAAACCCTCACCCACGCCGAACTCCTGAACTTTGAACTTTGAACCACTCAACGCTAAACACTCAACCTTCTACATGAAATATACTTCCCTCTACCTCCTCCCCCTTCTCTGGCTGAGCTTCAGCGCTTGTTCCAAAAAATCGGATGCCCCTATTCCGATCGATGCGGCGGTTGTGTTGCACATCGATGGAGCCCGCATCAGCGAAAAACTTCCCTGGTCGGAGGTGAAAAAAAGTCCCTGGTTCCAACAGGCCACCGAGAATGCCGAGGGCGATTCATTGTTCACTGTTATCTTGAACGATCCGTCCCAATCTGGATTAAACCTGGCTGGCAACGGATGGATTTTCCTGACCAACAAAGGCAAGGGCGCTTATTCGGCTTTTGTGTGGGACCTCTCCGATGCCAAGGCATTTGAGGCCCTGATCAAAAAAACAGCCCCGGATGCCAAGATCCGGCAAAACGGATCGAATCAATACCTGGCCGAAGGGACCATGGCCCTGGTGTGGAACAAGAAAAGAGTGATGGCACTGTCCGATGCCTCCGAGATCAATCGCGACCTCAATAGCCTGACGCCCGGAAACGAGGGAGATCAAGAGGGATCGCTGGACGACATCGAGGAACCCTTCTCCTTCTCAGCCGACAGCCTGGTGCAGATCGCCCTGGAAATACAAGACCTCAAATCGGACCAGAAACTCAGTCACGATGATACCTTCGCCGATCTGATCGGCAACAAAGGGGATGTTCACTTTTGGTTCAACATCGGCAAAGTTTATAACAACTCCCTCGCCGGAAGCCTCCTCTCGCTCTCGAAACTCAGCGCGCTGACCGAAGGCAACATCAGCACGGCAACGGTGAATTTCAACGAGGGCGCGATCGACGTGGAATCCAAAGGATACGTGGGCAAAGAATTGGAGGCCTTGTATAAAAAATACCCGGCCAAAAATTTCGACGAAAATGCGCTAAGAGGCATTGCGTCCAACAACATGAACCTGGCGTTCATCATGAACTATCCGCCCGACGGGATCAAAGCTTTCCTGACGCTGCTTGGGGTAGACGGACTGGTGAACAATTACATGCAGGAAATTGGCTTCAGCATGGATACTTTCATTCAAGCCAACGGCGGCAACCTCTTTTTTACCTTGAGCGATTTTCAGGTAAAAAAGACCACCAAGACCTTCGAGGGTTTCGATGGAGAACCCATGACCTATGAAGATGAAGAACCCGGAGGCAAATTATTGTTTGGCGTGGAGGTCAATCAACGCCCCGCCTTCGATAAAATGGTGAACGTTTTCAAAAAACTTCTCGGTCAAGCCAACCTCCAAGAAGGAGAATTGGGTAAAGTGCCTTATGTGATAAAAGATAAATGGTTCCTTGCCGGAAACGACTCGGCCCAATTGAAAACTTATGGTGCCCAAAAATCCGATCCGGCTTTCCTCGATCGCATCAAGGGGCATCCGGTCGGACTTTATGTAAACATCTCGTCCTTCCTCCAGGCCAGTCTGACCGAGATGGAAGAATCAATGGAAAAAAGCTTGGCGGAGCTTTCCCTCAAATTTTGGAAGGACCTCACCCTGAGCGGCGGCGAATTCAAAAATGGGGCCACCACCAGCCAGATCAAGATCTCGCTGGGCGATCCGAAACGCAACAGCCTTCAGTCACTCAACCAATACTTGGGCGACATCGCCCGGCTGATCAAAGAGGACGAAGCGCGTCGCAAAAAGGAATGGGAATCGGAAGAAGTACCGGCACTCGCCGACTGATCCCATGATCAAATCACCATGCTTCAGATCGATCGCATCCAACCCAGCTTCTTCGAAGCATCCGCCTGCACACACTCCGAACTGTGGTTGCAGCGGATCGACGTGGAGCCCGGCGAACGGATCCAGATCCAAGCTCCTTCCGGCAGCGGAAAGACCTCACTGACGCATTTTCTGTACGGGATCCGAAAAGAATACGTCGGAAACATTCGGTACGATCAGGTGGATGCCCGCTCGATGGATGCCGATGCCTGGGCCGACCTGCGCCGAGAAAAACTGGCCATCGTTTTTCAGGACATGCGCTTGTTCGCAGAGCCGACCCTGCGTACCAACTTTGAGATCAAACGTCAACTGACCCATCAGCATCCCGAAACCGTGATCGAGCAATGGTCTCGGCGCCTGGGCATCGACCACCGGCTGGATACACCCGCCAAGCGCTGTTCCTACGGCGAACAACAACGCGCCTCGATCATTCGGGCCCTGCTGCAACCTTTTTGCTGGCTGTTGCTGGATGAGCCCTTTAGTCACCTCGACGATGCCAACGCGAAAAAGGCGATGGACCTGATCCTCGAGGAATCCGAACGCCAGGGTGCCGCTGTGCTGCTAGCCGACCTGGAGATCGTACCGCAGTATCCCCGCACCCGCTTACTCCGACTGCTGGCATGAAACAACCCAGCTTCCATATCATCAAACCCCTCTTGCTGAGCGGTGAACGATCCGCCTCGCGTTGGTTTTCATTTGTGGGGTTGGGGATCGGCGTCTTGCTGTTGCTGTTGGCACAACAACTTTTCATCGATATACAAGCCCTCGTCAAACAAACCAGCATCCGTAAAAACGGATTCGATTACATCTCGGTCACCAAGCAGATCACCAACGATAACATGGGAAGGGACAATCGATTTAGTTCTACCGACCTCGACACCCTCCGCCAACAACCCTTCATACAAGGGGCCGCCCCGCTGATCTCCAACCGATTTGAAGTGGTGGCTACAGCAGGCGACCAGATCCCCTTTGCCTCCGATATTTTTTTGGAAGCCCTTGAAACGGATTTCATCGATACCGTTCCCCCGAACTTCAACTGGCAACCCGATCAACCGATCGTACCCTTGATCTTCTCGTCGGATTTTCTGGAGATGTACAATGTATTCGCACCCAGTTACGGGCTTCCGCAACTTTCGATGGAGACCGCCTCGAACGTGATCATCGGATTGCGCTGCGAGGGACAAAAAGGAGCACAAGTATTCCGCGGTCAGATCGTCGCCTTCTCTGACCGGATCAATTCGTTGTTGGTGCCCAAATCCTTTTTGGATTGGGCGAATGAGACCTTAGAGGGACTTCCCTCCGCCAACGCTTCCCGCGTTTACCTGAAAACCTTGGACGCGAATAGTCCCGACCTCCTGAACTTCCTCGCCCAAAAAAATTACCGCGTCAACAAAGAAAAAACCGCTTTCGGCCGTTCGAAACAGATCCTACAAGGCGTTATCGCGGGTCTGGGGATCTTTGGGGTGCTGGTGGTGGCACTGGCTTTGTTGCTGTTCTCCTTCTACTTGCAGCTGATGGTAGCCCGCAGCCGCGATAATTTACAATTACTGCTCATCCTCGGATATCGACCCGATTGGCTGAGTCGACAGGTCGCCCGCCGATTCGTACCAGTTTATTTCGTTGTGGTAGCGGTAGCACTGGGAGTCACCCAACTGTTGCAATACCTGTTTCATCAGGTGATCATGTTCAACCGACCGGAATTATCCTCTTGGTTGGATCCGAGTATTTGGATCACGGCGGGGGTGCTGATCGGTTTATCGATCGCGACCAACTGGAGAATGGTTCGAAAATTACTGTACGGGATCAGCTGATCAAACTCGCTCGTAGATCACGGAAGCGCCTTGTCCGACGCCCACACACATCGTTGCCAATCCATAACGCTTTTGTGAGCGGCGCATTTCATGTAACAAGGTGGCCGATAGCCGAACGCCGCTGCAACCCAACGGATGTCCGAGCGCGATGGCTCCGCCATTGACATTCACCAAGGATGGATCCAATTGCAGGTCATGCATACAGGCAAGTGCCTGCGCGGCAAACGCCTCGTTCAGTTCAACCAATGAAATATCGTTGAGGGAAAGTCCGGCGCGTTTCAACGCTTTTTGGGTAGCGGGTACCGGACCAATGCCCATGATGCCCGGATCGACGCCGGCCACTGCCATGGAAACGATCCGTCCCAACGGCTGCAATCCGAATTCCTTCAAAGCTTCTTCGCTGGCCAGCAGCATGGCCGCCGATCCGTCATTGATTCCGGAGGCATTGCCGGCCGTAACGGTTCCTTCTTTTACAAAGGCGGGCTGGAGGGAGGATAATTTTTCGATCGATGTCTGACGCGGATGTTCATCGTGGGTAAACCAACTCACCATCCCTTTACTGACCTGTTCTACGGGTTGGATCTCGTCGGCCCATCGATCGGCCTCTTTGGCTGCAAAATATTTTTGTTGGGAAGCAAAGGCAAAGGCATCCTGCTGCTCGCGGGAGATCTTCCACTGACGCGCTACGTTCTCAGCGGTTTCTCCCATCGAATAGGGCGGATATTTTTCGGCGAGTCGGGGATTGATGAACCGCCACCCCAAGGTGGTGTCGAATACCTGTGCTTGTCGGTCGAAGGCCGTTTGGGCCTTGGGCATCACAAACGGTGCACGGGTCATGCTCTCCACACCCGATGCAATGATCAGTTCAGCATCGCCGGAGGCGATCTGACGGGCCCCATCCATCACCGCTTGCAAGCCGGAGGCACACAGTCGGTTGACGGTGGTACCCGGAACGGTCACCGGCAATCCGGCCAACAAAGCCGCCATCCGGGCTACGTTGCGGTTGTCCTCTCCGGACTGATTGGCCGCTCCCGCGATCACGTCTTCGATGCGGGCAGGATCCACCGATTCATTTCGATGCAACAAGGCCCGCAGGATATAGGCCAGGAGGTCGTCGGGTCGCCAGGCACTCAGTGCCCCCCCAAATTTTCCGATGGGGGTTCGCACGGCATCGACTACGTATACGGCTCGCATGGAAGAGATTTGTTACAAATATCATGTAATCCCGGGAATCGGGACCCGTGCGGTTATCTTTGTGGTTCATGTTTCCGACCGGACACAACATACGACACTGCACCCTGGCCGAGCTGGAGGAATTTTTCCTCGAATCGGGCCAGCCGAAATTCCGCGCCAAACAACTCTATGAATGGCTCTGGCAGAAAAAGGCCCGGCATTTCGCCGACATGACCAATCTGAGCAAGGAGCTCCGTCAACAACTGGGCGAACAGTTCAGCTTGCCGGCCCTGCAGGTCGACCAGCTGCAGGTCTCGGAGGACGGCACCCGCAAATTCCGATTCCGGACCTGGGACGGACATTTTGTGGAGGGCGTACTGATCCCTACCGAATCGCGGCTCACCGCCTGTGTTTCCTCGCAGATCGGCTGTTCCCTCAGTTGCAAGTTCTGTGCGACGGGATACATGGAGCGAAAACGCAACCTGCAATTTGATGAGATCTATGACGAAGTGGTCTGGATCAATGAGGAATGCGAAAAAGTATACGGACGCAAACTGACCAACATCGTATTCATGGGCATGGGTGAACCCTTGCTCAATTACAAACAAGTGCTCAGGGCGATCGATCGTATAACGGCAGTCGACGGACTGGCGATGAGTCCGCGCCGCATCACCGTCTCCACCGCGGGCGTGGCCAAAGGGATCCGACAACTCGGAGAGGACGGCGTCCGATTCAAACTGGCCCTATCGCTGCATGCCGCGAATGATCGGAAACGAAACGAGATCATGCCCATCAATGACACCAACAACATCCAATCGCTGGTGGCGGCTCTCAACGATTTTTACCAAAAAACCGGCAACGAGATCACGTTTGAGTACATCCTGTTTCGGGATTTTAACGACTCGCTGGCCGATGCCGATGAACTGATCAAGCTCTACCGCCAGGTGCCGGCCGATCTGGTGAACCTCATAGAATACAACCCGATCGACCAAGCCGATTTTCAGAAGCCTAAGGAAGAAAAAGTACAGGCCTTTATGCAGTACCTCGAAAAAAACAGGGTCAACGCCCGTCTGCGCCGGAGCCGGGGAAAGGACATCGATGCCGCCTGCGGACAGCTGGCCAATAAGTCCCGTTAAACCTTCGGATCCGCCCGAAGTCTACCTTACCATCACACCCAAAAGGATAAAACACATCCAGATGAAAAAATTGATCCCCTTCATGTTATTGGTCGCCGGTATTTCCGGTACGACCTTGGCGCAGAAAAACCCAGACCGCCGGCAGGGCCCGCCCCCTCCGCCCCGTCAAGAACAGGGTAAAAAAGGTCCCATGGCCCGTATTCCCTGGAAAGAGTTGGACCTCACCGATGGTCAGCGCGAGGCTTTCCGCAAACAACGCGAAACCTTCAAGCAAAAGATGGAGGCATTGAAAAAAGAAGAGAACATCACCGTGAAAGAATGGAAATCGCGGATGGAAAAGCTGCGTAAAGACAATCAATCTGCCATGCAGAACATTCTCACGGCCGACCAGAAAGCCAAGATGAAAAGACTTCGGGAAGAGCAAGAAGTTCGGATGATGCAAGGCTTGAAAAAGCGATTGGAGTTGACGGATGAACAAATGGGACAGCTGAAAAATCAACGATCCAACACGCAACAACAGATGAAGGCCATTCGGGAAAACAACAGTTTATCGGCTGACGAGAAAAAAGAGGCCATGAAAAAACTGATGCGGGCACAAAAAGACAATTTAGAAAAGATCCTGACCCCCGAGCAACGCGTTAAAATGAAAGACCGGATGCAGAACCGACCCGGTCAAGGACCTCAACCCGGCATGCGCCGCCGTCCGGGCATGAATCCCCCACCCGAGGGAGAAAGACCCCCGCGACAAACCTTATAATCAAATGGATTGACCTAATCCCCCACCTGGGGGATTTTTTATTTCCCGACACGCCTTGCGCTATCTTTGTTCTTTCCTGTTGTAAAACAGCAAGTATGCAAAAAAGAGGTTCCGATCGATTCAGCCATTTCAACGACCGAAAGGGCGCAGCCAAAAAAGAGCAGATCCGTAAGGATAAACGTGAAGCCCGCAAAGAACGCGAGGCCTTTTTCAACGCCAAAAAAAGAGGGGGCGGTGTGGCCGGTCCACGCGATCCGTCGCCCTTGACGCGGGAAGCACCCAGCCAAATGCCCCTGAACAAATACCTGGCCCATGCCGGGGTTGCGGCGCGTCGTGAAGCAGCCGAGATGGTGCGGGCCGGACTCGCGCAGGTGAACGGCAAAATCGTCACCGAACCCGGCTACAAAGTGATGCCCGGCGACGTCGTCAAATTCAAAGGCAAGCCCATCAAACCCACGCATGACTTTGTTTACATCCTGCTGAACAAACCCAAGGACTATATCACTACACTACGTGATCCGCAAAAAAGAAAAACGGTGATGGACATCGTCCGTTCCGCCACGCCCGAAAGGATCTATCCCGTCGGGCGGCTCGACCGAAATACCACCGGCGTGTTGCTGCTCACCAATGACGGCGACTTGGCCCAGGCACTCTCCCACCCCAGCAACGAAATAAAAAAGGTGTATCACGTACAATTGAATCGCCCCCTGGATCGAAAGGATTTTGATGCCCTGCTCAAAGGCGTGGAGTTGGAAGACGGACCGGCCACGGTGGATGTACTGGCGTATGCCGACGTGAAGGATAAAACCCAGATCGGCGTAGAGATACACAGCGGAAAGAACCGAATCGTACGTCGATTGTTTGAGCATTTTGGATACGATGTGCGGGGACTGGACCGCGTCGTATTCGCCGGTCTGACCAAGAAAAACGTAGACCGTGGTAAATGGCGTTTTCTGACTGAAAAAGAAATAAGGGACCTCAAATACTTTGGAAAAGGAAAATGACATCTCCTGGATGCGGGCATCCGATTGGATCCTGACGGAACAAGCCGACTGGGTCGCCATCGATAAACCCTCGGGGGTACTCTCCATTCCCGACCGGCTGGGAAAAGAACGCTCCCTCAAAACCTGGCTGGCCGAACGTTACGGTGCGATCTATACGGTTCACCGGATCGACCGGGATACCAGCGGAGTCATCCTTTTTGCCCGTAGCCCGGAGGCCCAGCAAGACCTGTCTGCTCAATTCGAAAACCGAGAAACGGAAAAGATCTATCTGGGTTTCGTGGTTGGTTGCCCATCTCAAACTTCCGGCACCCTCGACGCACCCATCGCCGAGCACCCCACCAAGAAGGGGACCATGATCATTCACCGCAACGGCAAATCGGCACACACCGAATACACGATGATCGATCGATTTCCGGGTTATTCGCTCCTACAATTCCGTATCCTGACCGGTCGCACCCACCAGATCCGGATCCATGCCCGGGAACTGGGACATCCCATCGTTTGTGATCCGATCTATGGCGATGGCAAGCCCTTTTTGTTATCCGCCCTCAAAAAGAAATTCAATCTCTCCAAAAAAGAAGAGGCCGAACGGCCGTTGATGGGACGATTGGCTCTGCATGCACATCGACTTTGTTTTCGGGATTTAACCGGGAACCGGATCGAGCTGGAAGCCCCCTTGCACAAAGACATGCGGGCGATGCTGCAACAACTGCGCAAGTTTCGGGGTGAATGATCAAATGTGCTCGAGACGATAATGGATCGGGCTGTTCTTTCGGAGCATCGCCGCCACGCCACAGTATTTTTCCAACGAAAGCTCGATGGCCTTACGAACTTTTTCCTCCTCGGCTGGATCAAAATCGAGTCGATACAATAGGTTGATCTCTTTAAATACCCGCGGATGTTCATCGGTTTGATCGGCCGCTGCGACCACTTCCAGTTTGGAGAAGGAAACGCGCATCTTTTGAAGGATGTCGACCACATCCACACCCGAGCAACCGGCCACGCCGGCGAGTAAGAGGGCTTTGGGACTCATGCCCTGCTGCAGGTTTCCATCCATCGAGATCTGCTGTCCCTCTTGCGCACTAATGAAGCGATGATCGCTTACCCAAGTAGTGGTTGTTTTCATATAAGTTGATGCTTGGCGTCGGATAATACATTTTCGGCCGTCCACCCCACCCGTTGCTGGAACGGATGCTGTCGAACTTGGCAGTTGGCACGATCACAGATCTTACACGAGAAGGGCATGCAGCCATCGGTGTGTACGAACAGTTCGATCGACTCCCCAAATTCTTTTTTGATCTTTTCAGAGAGGGCATCGACTTCCCGATGGGCTTCGTGTACATTCAAAAACCAGGGCAACGTGAGGTGGCAATCAACATGCAAGCGTGTGCCGTAGCGGATGACCCGAAGGTTGTGCAGGTCGATCCAATTCGGCTGACGTTCGCGGTCGAGCAGGGTCACGAATTGATCTAACAAAACATGATCGGCCTCGTCCATAATGCCTCCAATGGAGTGCCGAACGATGCCATACCCGGTATAAACAATGTAGAGCCCAAATCCGATCGCGAGTGCGGGATCGAGCCAAGGCCATCCGGTGAAGTAGAGGAGGATCAGTCCGGCTACAATACCCAAGGTGGAAAACGCATCGGTTCGCAGGTGCTGCCCGCTGGCGATCAAAGCCAGCGAATGATTTTTTTTCCCGATGCGCAAGCAATAGGTGGAGAGACCAATATTCATGAGTGCGGTGGCCGCGACCAGTACAATGCCCAGGTCCAATTGATGAACCGGCGTGGGTTGGATCAGTCGTTGGATGGATTGATAAAGAATGGTGGCACCCGCCAGGGCAATGAGGGTTCCTTCGATGGCGGCAGAGATGAATTCAGCTTTTCCGTGCCCGTAGGGATGTTCTTTGTCCTTCGGCTGTGCTGCGACGTATAAACTAAAGAGTCCGATGAAACCGGCCGTCACGTTCACGATGCTTTCGAGTGCATCGGTGAGTATGGAAACGGAGTGCGTGGCGAAATAGGCCCAGAACTTGAATACTAAAATACCGGAGGATAGCAGGGCGACCCGTTTTTGTACCCGAAAATTTTGTTGCTCGATCTGCATGTAGCCCCTTTTATAATCCACTTTGCACTCGATTCAAGTGGAAATTAAAGGTAAGGATTTAGGCTTGCCGTGTCCGGAATCGCTGTCTCCATTTAATCCGGAGTTTGTCATAGTATTCCCGGTTTAGCAACGGGGCATCGTTCAGGGCTTTCACGGTTAGGAAGATCCCGATCGGAATAAGCACGGCGGAGGCCAGCCACATCCCGACCAATGGTGTGAGGGTATCTTCCTTGGCCATTTTCTCACCGGTGGTGCTGGTAAAATAATAGATCATGAAAAACAGGATGGCAAAGATCAGCGGGGTACCCAGTCCGCCTTTCCGAATGATGGAGCCCAAGGGGGCCCCGACCAGAAAAAGGACCAGACAGGCCAGCGAGAGCACGATCTTGCGATGCCATTCGATGACGTGCTTACGGTATACGCGTTCTTTCTCCCTCATCGTAGCGGCCATGGATTCGCCACTGATCTTTACGGACACCGCTGCGTTTTGGGCCAGGTTGGTCACGGACTCTCGGGCGGAATCCGGCAACCAGGCATCGGCAGCAGGCAATCCCGTGAGTTGAATACCCAACGAGTCGTTGTAGCGTTTGCCGGCCGAATCCAACAAATGCGGAAACGAGATCGGTTGATACATGTCGCGTTCAAATCGGGCACGGTCCCGCGCATTATCGTTTCGCAAGGAGTCGATCGCTTTACCCAGTTGACGCATACTGTACATGCGCTCGTTGTTCTTGTTGACGCTGTCGGCCGTGCGATTGGTAAAGCCCAAACTGCTCAGGTCGAACTGCTTGTTGAATTCTTTGAAGCCGATGCGGACGTATTCGGTGTTGCCCTGTTCGTACAAGTTTCCCCGCTCCTGGTAACGCCATCCATCCCGGAGCCGAAATTCCAGGATACGCTTATTGCCGGTTACCCGCATCACGCCCGATTCAGCCACCAAAAAATTATCCTGGAGCATATTGCCTTGTTCGTAAATGATCACGTCCCGAATCAAACTATCCGATTCTTTTTTTCCGATCTTGATCGCATAGCCATTGATCTTGTCGTAAAAAACTCCCTCTTTCAGATCGAAAGCGGGTTTGGCATAGATGATATCGGCCAGCAGGGTGCGCGATTTAAGGTTTGCCACGGGGATGACATAGTTCGAAAAGAGAAATGCGATGCCGCTGATCAGGGTCGCGATCCAAAAGAGGGGACGCATGAAGCGAAGCAGCGAGATCCCGGCCGACTTGATAGCGACCAGCTCAAAGGATTCCCCCAGGCTGCCGAAGGTCATCAGCGACGATAACAGAACCGATAAGGGCAGGGCCAAGGGCACCAATACGGCACTTTGATATAGAATGAACTCGGCGATGACACCCGGGCCGAGTCCCTTTCCTACAAAATCATCGATATAGAGCCAGAAGAACTGCATCACCAACACCAGCAGGGTGATGAAGAAGGTTGCGGCAAAAGGACCCAAGAAGGCCCGAATCACCAGAATGTCTAGTTTTTTGAACAGCATGGCCGGAGTGAGGCAAAAATAGAACAAAGGCCAACGGCACCTGCGCGAGCGACCGGAAAAGGGGATAAGATTAACAATGACTAGTTGCCCAGACGGTGGAAGAGGTCTTTGATCTGATGATCCCACAAAAGGGTCTGATCCTTGATCTCTTTCTTGTCGGCAAAATCCTTGATGACCAGGATGGTCTGGTTGGTGATCTCCGACTTCTCGATGCGCATCTCAAAATATTCATCGGCGGGGGCCGTGAGCCAGCGGTAGCGGACGAACTTGTCGGTTTCCCGCTCTTTTACTTCTGCCGCCTCTACCGAGCCGTTCCAACTGAAATAAAAAATGCCATCTCGCTCATCTACCTGATCGGCAAACCACTCCGACAATCCGGCGGGCGAGGAAAGGAATTCAAAGAGGATGGCAGGCGAACAGCGTACCGGGAACTCTAATGTGAAAAGTTGTTTACTCATGTAAGGCGTAGAGATTGGGGCAATAATAGAGAATAATTGGTCCCCACCAAGAAAAATTTATGGTAATTTTTAAGTAGGTCAACCCCTGATGGGCATCAGGAAAGCAGGGCTAACCGGGGCTGCTTATCTTTGCGCTCCTTTATATATGTTCAACAGCTTACAAGAACGACTGGAGTCCGCCTTCAAGAACCTCCGCGGACAGGGCCGGATCACCGAACTCAACGTGGCCGCCACCATCAAAGACATCCGCCGGGCCCTGGTGGATGCGGATGTGAATTTCAAGATCGCTAAGGAGTTTACCGATAAGGTGAAGGAAAAGGCGGTGGGACAAAAAGTACTGAATGCCATCTCCCCCGGGCAGTTGATGACCAAGATCGTCCAAGATGAGCTCACGGCCCTGATGGGGGGACAAGCCGCCGACTTCAACGCCAAGGGAAATCCGGCCGTGATCCTGATCGCCGGTTTGCAGGGTAGCGGTAAAACCACCTTTTCCGGCAAATTAGCCCTCTACCTCAAATCACAAAAAGCCCTTCAACCCCTGCTCGTGGCGGCAGATGTGTATCGCCCGGCAGCCATGGAACAGCTTCGGGTACTGGGCGAGCAGATCGATATACCGGTACATATTGAAATGGACAGTACCGACCCCGTAGGCATCGCCCAACGGGCCGTAGCACAAGCCCGCTCCCTGAATCGCAACGTGGTCATCGTCGATACCGCTGGCCGACTGGCGATCGATGAGGTACTGATGCAGGAAGTGGCTGATATCCGAAACGCCGTGAATCCGCACGAGATCTTATTTGTGGTAGACAGCTTGAAGGGACAAGAGGGGGTGAATACAGCCAAGGCGTTCAATGATCGGCTCGACTTTACCGGCGTCGTACTCACCAAACTGGATGGCGATACCCGAGGGGGAGCAGCCCTTTCGGTCCAATACACCGTCAACAAGCCCATCAAGTTCGTCAGCCGCGGCGAGAAGCTGGATACGCTGGATGTATTCTACCCCGACCGCATGGCGCAGCGCATCCTGGGGATGGGTGATATTACCTCGCTGGTCGAAAAAGCCCAGGCCCAGTTCGATGAAGTACAAGCCAAAAAACTGGAGTCTAAGATCCGCAAGAACCAATTTGATTTCGCCGACTTCAAGATGCAGCTCGAACAGATCAAGAAAATGGGCAATATGAAAGACCTGCTGGGTATGATCCCGGGGATGGGCAGCAAGATCAAAGACCTGGAGATCAGCGATGACGCCTTCAAGGGGATCGAGGCCCTAATCAATTCCATGACCCCGGCCGAAAGGGCCAACCCGGACCTGCTGGATGGAAACCGGAAAAAACGGATCGCCCAGGGCGCCGGAAAGGACATCCAGGAGCTGAATCAATTCCTCAAACAGTTCGAACAGATGCGGGGTATGATGAAGAATATGAACAAAGTAGGCAAGATTGGCCCCTCCCTGCCCGGCATGCGTTGATCTTTTTTCTTTTTAACCCCTGATCCGTCGTATATTTGCCCCCCCGGTTTTTACCGGTGAACCTTATTGTTAACGCTGTTAAATTTCTATTTATGTCAGCAAAAATCCGTCTGCAAAGACACGGGTCAAAGAAAAGACCCTTTTACTTCATCGTTGTGGCCGATTCCCGTGCCCCCCGCGATGGTAAGTTCATCCAGAAATTAGGCACCTACAATCCCCTCACCATCCCGGCCACCATCCAATTGGATCGGCAAAAGGCATTGGAGTGGTTGAACAAAGGTGCTACCCCCACCGACACCGTTCGTCGCATCCTCAGTTTCAAAGGCGTACTCTACCTGAAGCACCTGCTCCGGGGCGTAACGCTGGGACTGTTCGATGACGCTACGGCCATGCAAAAATTCACGACCTGGACCGCCGAGCACGATGCGCAATTCAAAAAGCGTCAGGAAGAATCGGCCCGCAAGAAAAAAGCGGCCCGTGTCGCCGCCCGTGTACCCGTGGTCAGAAAAGTAGAAGAAGCTCCGGCTGCTCCCGAAGCAGAAGCTCCGGCTGCCGAATAACCATTCTTTCCCGAATTCAAAAATCCCGACAGCATCTGTCGGGATTTTTCATTTTACCAATGGAATAATTCGGAAATTGTGAGACGATGTCGACCTACCTACCACTTGGAAAAATCATAGGATCACACGGACTGACCGGCGAGCTCATCCTTCAACACCATTTGGGAAAACGCAGCAATCTTCCGGGCATCAAGGCCTTGTTCATCGAGGAGAAAAAAGGAGAATTCCTTCCCTGGTTCCTGGAAAAAGCCCAGATCCGAAACGAACAGGAAACACTGATCAAACTCGAAGGGATCGATACCAAGGAAACAGCACAGAAATTGGCCCGAAAGGCCGTCTGGCTCACCGAGGCGGATTTCAAAAAACAAGCTGCCCGAACCGCCCCGGTGAATCTACTGGGCTATCATATTTACGAGAATGACAAGGAGCTGGGAGAAATATTGGAACTGATCGAGCAACCCCATCAGTTGCTCTGCCGCTTACAGATAGAGAACAAGGACGTATTCATACCCCTGCACGAAGAGTCCTTAGAAAAAGTGGATCATAAAAAGCGGATCGTACACGTTACCCTCCCCGAGGGGTTACTCGATATCTACTTGAGCTGAGATGTCGGACTCACTTTCCCATATCGCCCATTTCGACCTGGACTCTTTTTTTGTTTCGGTCGAGATCCGAAACAATCCTGTGCTCCAAGGAAAACCCGTGCTGGTTGGCGGATACGACCGGGGCGTGGTAGCCGCCTGCAGTTACGAGGCTCGGGCCTATGGCATTCACTCGGCCATGCCCATGAAAAAAGCCCTGCAGCTTTGTCCCCACGCCGTCGTCACCAACCACAGCCGCGATCAATACAGCAAATATTCTGCCTGGGTCACCGACCTGATCGCCGATCGGGTACCCGCCTTTGAAAAAGCCAGCATCGATGAGTTCTATGTCGACCTCACCGGAATGGACCGGTATTTCGGGGTCACCCAATTCGCCCGAGAGATTCGGGAGACCGTGATCCGTGAGACGGGATTACCGATGTCGGGCGGACTCTCCACCGCACGCTTCATCAGCAAAATGGCCACCAACGAGGCCAAACCCAACGGCTTTCTGGAAATTGAACCCGGAAAAGAAAAAGCATTTCTCTGGCCCCTCGGCGTAGAAAAAATAAACGGCGTCGGCAAACAAACTGAACTGGAACTCAAGAACTGGGGCATCCGAACCATCGCTGAACTGGCCGCTACCCCGATCGAATTTTTAAAAAAGATACTGGGACAACACGGTGAATCGCTTTGGCAAAAAGCCCAGGGCATCGGCTCCGCCACCGTACATACCGACTGGGAACAAAAAAGCATCAGCCACGAGAATACATTCGCCGAAGATCACGTGGAAGATGATTATTTGCACCGACAATTGGTTCGCCTGACCGAGAAAACGGCATATGCCCTGCGGCAAGAAGAAAAACTTACCGGATGCGTGACAGTCAAGATCCGCTATTCGAATTTTGAAACCGTATCCAAACAAGAATCCATTCCCTACACCGCACTCGACGACACCTTACTGGCCCACGTGAAAAAACTATTTGCCGAAGGGCGCGAGCCGGGGCGCCCCATCCGGTTGCTGGGCGTACGTTTCTCACACCTGATCCCTTTCACCCTCCAGATGAGCTTGTTCGAGGATCAGCCCCGAAAATTAAAACTCTATCAGGCGGTAGACGGACTCAAAGATCGCTATGGTAGCCAATCCCTAACCAAGGCTACCAACCTGAACGATCCCACGCACCCAGAGGAATAAGTTCGCCCTACCCGGCCCACACGCTTCTTCCTATCTTCGTACACCTAATTTATTTCTCATGTCAAACGCCTGGAAATCCTACCAACAAGAACACCAAGATCGTTTTCTGAATGAGATGATGGACCTGCTCCGCATCCCCTCGATCAGTGCCAAATCCGAACACAAAGCGGACATGATCCGCTGCGCGGAAGCCGTACAAAAAAGTTTGCTGGCAGCCGGTTGTACCCGTGCCGAAGTGATGCCCACCGCCGGATATCCCGTTGTATATGGCGAACGAATCATCGATCCCGCCAAACCCACCGTATTGGTATACGGACATTACGATGTACAACCCCCCGAGCCATTGGAACTCTGGCACAGTGGACCCTTCGAACCCGTCATCAAGGACGGAAAAGTATTTGCCCGCGGTTCGGCCGACGACAAAGGTCAATTCTATATGCATGTAAAGGCGCTGGAAGTGATGGACAAAACCAATACCCTTTGCACCAACATCAAATTTTTGATCGAAGGCGAAGAAGAAGTGGGTTCCCCCAACCTGGCAGCCTTTGTATCGGCCAATAAAGAGTTGCTTAAAGCGGACGTTATTCTCATCAGCGACAGCGCCATGCTGAGCCTGGAAAATCCATCGCTGGATACGGGGGTACGCGGACTCAGCTACATAGAAGTGGAAGTGACCGGTGCCAACCGCGACTTGCACAGCGGCACCTACGGAGGCGCCGTGGCCAATCCCATCACTATTTTAGCTAAGATGATCGCCAGCTGCCACGACCAGAACAACCACATCACCATTCCTGGTTTCTATGACGACGTGGTAGAGGCCAGTGATGCCGAGCGTGCCCTGATCAACCGCGCGCCCTTTGATGAAAAAGAGTACATGCGCGAACTCGGGATCAACGCCCTCTGGGGAGAGAAAGGATATTCGACCTATGAGCGGACCGGCATTCGTCCCACCATCGAAATCAACGGCATCTGGGGTGGCTACACCGGCGAAGGGGCCAAGACCGTCCTTCCCTCCAAAGCCTACGCAAAGATCTCGGCGCGTTTGGTACCCAATCAATCCTCCGAAAAGATCACCGAAAAACTGCTTCATTATTTTCAATCCCAAGCACCTGCCGGCGTAGTGGTCAAAGCCTCTTTGCATCACGGGGGTGAACCCTATATGACCCCGATCGACTCCCAAGGATACAAAGCCGCGTCGAAGGCCATTGAGACCACCTTTGGAAAAACGCCCATCCCCGTACGGGGCGGTGGCAGTATTCCGATCTGTTCGATCCTCGAAAAAGAATTGGGGATCAAGATCGTGTTCATGGGATTTGGATTGGACAACGACAACCTGCATTCCCCGAACGAGAAATACAACCTGGAGAATTATTACAAAGGGATCGAGACGATTCCGTATTTCCATAAATACTTTGCCGAATCCTGATCGATGGAATCCGCTCCCCGCCTGCGCCTCGATAAATATCTCTGGGCCATTCGGTTGTTCAAGACCCGGGCCGCTGCCACCTTTGCCTGCAACCAGGGTAAAGTGAAGTATCAGGACGAAGCCGCTAAACCCGGCAAGAATGTGCATGTGGGAGATGAATACGAAGTACGCACTGAACAAAAACGCTGGCGGATCAAAGTGACGGGGCTCTTACAAAACCGCGTCAAATACGAATTGGCCATCCAGCATTACCGCGACATCACGCCACCGGAAGAACTCGAACGCTTGAAATATCAAGCGGCGAGTTTTTTCAGTGGTAAACGACCGAGCAAGATCGGTCGCCCTACCAAGAAAGAACGAAGAGACCTGGATTCGTTCGTAGAAGGAGATACTGACTAAGATCAAATCATCTGCTGACGGAAACCCCTCTTCCGTTGACCCGCTGCCCGGTAGGTTTGTGGCAGAGGTGAAATTCAGATGGCAGCCCTTCGGGAGCTATCGTTGGTTTTTGTTTCAAGGCCGACCCCCGGTTCCCCGGGGGTCTCTCTTTATAGGCCGATCGGTATCTTTGCCACATGCACATCGACATTCTGACCGTGCTTCCGGAATTGCTGGAAAGTCCCTTCGCCCACAGCATGATGAAGCGGGCACAAGACAAAGGGTTGCTCAGCATCGCCGTTCATCAACTGCGGAAATGGGCCGTGAATGAGTCTGGGCAGGTCGACGACTATTCCTACGGCGGCGGTGCCGGGATGGTCATGATGTGTGAACCCCTCGCCAAGGCGATTGAAGAACTCTCTAAATCGCGCCCCTACGATCAAATTATCTACCTGACACCCGACGGAAAACGGTTCGATCAGGCAATGGCCAACCGACTCTCCCTCGGCGGCGACTTGCTCTTGATCTGCGGACACTACAAGGGGATCGATCAACGGATCCGCGATCATTTCGTTACGCTCGAAATCTCTATTGGCGATTTTGTACTCAGCGGCGGCGAGATCCCCGCGGCGCTGATCGTGGATGCCATCGGTCGACTGCTTCCGGGTGTACTCAACGATGAAACCTCCGCACTCACCGATTCCTTTCAGGATAACTTGCTGGCCCCACCGGTCTATACCCGTCCCGAAGATTTTCGCGGATGGAAAGTGCCCGACGTATTGATGAGCGGCAATCACCGGCTCATCGAAGAATGGCGGCACGAACAATCGCTCCAACGCACCCAAGAACGCCGACCCGACCTGCTTGAGCCTTGATGAACCCGTGCGGGAATATTTGATATCTTCCCTTTTTATCTGATTCGCCATGTCTACCAACCGACGAAAATTCCTTCGCCAGATCGCCGCCGGCTCTACCCTGCTGGCCGGTACCGAGCCCGCACTCGCAGCACTCACCCCAGAACCGGTCTCTCCGGCCTCTTTCAATATGTGCGGATATGGGGCTCCCAAATTAGAGGTGGTTCGGGTGGGGATCGTAGGACTGGGCATGCGCGGCAGCGATGCCGTAGAGCGACTGAGCTACATCGAAGGCGTCGAGATCGTGGCCCTTTGTGATAAATATGCCGACCGCGTCGAGGCAGCACAACAAACGCTGGCCAAACTCGGCCGACCGAAAGCTGTTGGCTATGTCGGAACGGAGGGATGGAAAGCACTTTGTGACGAAGCACCACTCGATCTGGTATACACGCCTACGCCCTGGCACCTGCATACTCCTATTGCGCTCCGGGCTATGAAGGCGGGGAAACACGTGGCCGTAGAAGTACCGGCCGCACAGACGCTGGACGACTGTTGGTCGCTGGTAGAAACCTCCGAGAAAACCCAGCGTCATTGCATGATGCTGGAGAATTGTTGCTACGACTTTTTTGAATTGCTTACGCTCAATATGGCCCGAAACGGATTGTTTGGTGAGTTGGTACACGCCGAGGGCGCCTACATCCACGACTTGAGCAAGGATTGGCTGTTCAATAAAAAAGCTTACGCCGATCAATGGCGACTGAAAGAAAATGTGGACCGCAACGGAAGCCTGTATCCTACGCACGGCATCGGCCCCATCGCACAATGCCTCAACATCAATCGGGGCGATCGCATGGAATATCTCACCAGCATCAGCACGGCTGATTTTTCGCTGGCACCGCTTGCAACAGAAAAAGCAAAAGCAGATGAGATCTGGAAACCCTATGAGGGAAAATCCTTCCGAGGCAACATGAATACCACGCTGATCCGAACCGTGAAAGGAAAAACAATGATGATCCAGCATGATGTTTCCACGCCCCGACCCTATTCCCGTATTCACTTGCTGAGCGGTACCAAAGGCATGGCCCAGAAATGGCCCTCGCCCCAACGGATCGCCTTTGGGCACAGCACGATCTCCAAAGAAGAGTTTACTAAGTTGGAAGAAAAATACACCCCGCCGATCGTGAAACATATCGGCGCCATAGCCAAAGAAGTGGGAGGTCATGGCGGCATGGACTTTATCATGGACTGGCGACTGATCGATTGCCTGCGTAATGGTTTACCGCTTGATCAGGATGTATACGATGCCGCTGCCTGGAGTGCGATCGTTCCGCTCAGCGAACGTTCGGTGAAGAAACGTGGCCAGTCGGTCGACGTACCCGACTTCACCCGTGGTGGTTGGAAATCCAACACCCCCGTCAGCCTGAGCCTGGAGGGTGGTGCCAATACCGGGGTTCGCCAACTGCTTAAACAATCGTAATTGATTGAAGGGAAAATCCCTAATTTGGGCAAGAAACAAATTAAGCCGGATGGAAACATCCGACCCCTCCCATGCGCGCTTTGCCTACTCTTACGGATCCCGTTTACCGTCGGCCTGAACAATTTACCCGCTACGAAAAATTTTGGCTGAAATACCTGAACGATGAACGCGACCTTCCGTTCATTCACATGCTCACCGGCATTCATCTGCTGGTGATCCCGCTCGCCATCCTCCTGTTCACCCCCTTGCTTCCCGGCGGATATTGGTGGTTACTCTACGCGCCGTATTTCTATATCTCGCAACTCTACTACAAAGGTCGTTTTGGATTGATGCTGCATTGTATCAGTCACCGAAAGCTTTTCAAAAAAAAATACACCTGGCTGTACCACTATGTGATCTGGGTGGTCTGTCCCTTCTTTGGTCATACCCCGGAAACTTACTTCGTGCACCACATGGGCATGCACCATGTCGAGAATAATCACGACGAAGATGCCAGCTCTACTATGCGCTACCAACGCGACAGCCTCGGCGGATTTTTAATTTACGTGGGGAGATTCGTAATGCTGGGACTGGTAGACACCTTTGCCTATTTCTTCAATCGGAAGCGCAAGAAGTTTTATATGCGCCTCACGTTTGGCGAGATGAGTTTTTATTTGATGTGTGTGGGACTTTGGCTGCTCAACTGGAAAGCCACCCTCTTTATTTTTCTGCTACCCCTGTTCTTTGCCCGGATCGTGATGATGCTGGGAAATTGGGCGCAACATGCGTTCATCGATCCGAGCAACCCGGATGAGAATACGATCAATTGCATCAATACCAAATACAACCATACCTGCTGGAACGATGGATACCACGAAGTGCATCACCACCGCCCAGCCCTTCACTACACCGAAATTCCACAGGAGTTCCTAAAACATACGGAGCGCTACGCCAAGGATAAAGTGCTGGTGTTTGACGGCATCCACTACCTGCATATCTTTCTCTGGCTGATGGGCAAACGATACGACAAGCTGGCCGACCACCTGGTCAACTTACACAATATGTACCCCAGCAAAGAGTACGCGATCGAGTTGATGAAATCCCGGACGCGTCGCTTTACCAACTGATCGCGGGCAACTTCCACTCGAGCGCCAATTGATTGATGGCCGGTACCTGCTTGGCCTCGACCGTCTTCAAACGCGACAACTGCGCCCGCACCTTTCCGCCGATCTCTGCAAAAGCCTCTTCCGCCTGCTTCGACACGCCTCCCGATCCGGCACGCACCTGATTATACAATCCGCTCAATTTGTCATCCAAGCGAATGGGATAATTCAAGACATCCTGACTGCTTTTCGCTTTGGTCTGATGCAAGGCTTCCTCGATCGAAGACAATTCACTCATAGTAGAATCGAGTAACGACTTCAAGGCCGGGATCGTATCTGCCTTCCATTGCTTACGCTTCTCCTCTAGTTGGGCACGGACGGAACGGATCTGCTTCAAGGCGAGCATCGTTTCAGAGAACAGCTCCCGGGTTTGCAACAGAAAATCAAATTGTGCCGAATATTCCTGTGGGGTGGTCTTAAAATTCGGATCGGGCAAGAGTGTGAACGACACGTCTGTCGAATCCTTGTCGAACACAAAACGGGCCGTGTATTTCCCGGGAATGGCCTGCGGTCCCCGCACCGAACCATTCCAGATCACTAACCCATCCGGACCTTTCTCGGCATCCGGATACTGCAGGTTCCACACAAACCGATTCATCCCTGCCGTTACTTCCAATTTATCTTTTTCGGATTGCGTATCGAATTGACGAATGAATTTTTGATTGGCATCGTATAAGGCTACCCGAACCGGCTTGGTCTCCACCGAAGCATCGACCCAATATGGGATCACGATGCCTTTGGGTGCATTCTGCCCGGCAGCGGCCGTGGTTCCGTATCCACCGCGACCACTGTTCATCCGAACGGCGGGTGCTGGCGTAAACACATGCCACGTTTTTTTCCAAACAGACTCGTTGAATTGCTGCACGACCGACAGGTCATCCAACACATAAATACTTCTGCCTTGTGTACCCACGATCAGGTCGTTATTCTTCAAGGCGAGGTCGGTGATGGGACTCACCGGTAAATTGCATTGGAACGACATCCAATTCTGTCCGTCATCATAGCTGACATATAACCCATACTCCGTTCCCGCATATAGCAATCCCTTGCGCGTCCGGTCGGCCCGAAGGGCCCGTGTAAAATGCAGTCGGTCGATCCCGTTATCGATCCGCTTCCAAGTCTTTCCGTAATCTTCCGTCTTGAAGATATACGGCGAAAAATCATCCAACTTGTATCGCGTACCCACGAAATAAGCAGCCCCTTTTTGATGCGGATCGATCTCCACGGAATTCCACATCATCCAACGGGGAATGCCCGGAGGCGTCACATTGCTCCAACTTTTTCCACCGTCCCGGCTAATGTGAATGAGTCCATCATCGCTGCCGGTCCACAGCAGCCCGGGCTCCAATGCACTTTCCTCCGCCGTAAAAATGGTACAATAATATTCCACCCCGGTATTGTCTTTGGTGATGGCTCCGCCGCTTGGTGCTTGCCTACTTTTATCGTTCGTTGTCAGGTCCGGACTGATCTGTTGCCAAGAACGGCCTTCGTTCTCCGTCACGAACAAATGATTACCCGCCGCATACAATCGCTTGGGGTTATGCGGAGAAAAGAAGATGGGATAGTTCCACTGAAAGCGAAAGCGCTGCACATCGGCCCCGGCACCGATGCCATCATCGGGCCAAACATTGATGAGTCGGGTTTCTTGTGTGCGGTGATCAAGTCGGGATAAAAATCCCATGTAACTGCCGCCATAGGTTATATCCGGATCGGCCGGATCCGCGACCACATAGCCACTCTCCCCACCCGCTGCCTCCTGAAAATCATCACCGGCGATGGCCGAGCCGTAGGAACGGGAACGGATCCGGAAGGCGCTGTTATCTTGCTGTCCGCCCAAGATCCGATAAGGAAATGCATGATCGGTACTCAATCGATAAACCTGAACCGTAGGTTGATTGAGATAGGTACTCCAGTTGCTTCCCATATCGAAGGAAACCTGTGCCCCGCCGTCATCGGCTACGATCATTCGAGCCGGATCTCGGGGATCGATCCAGAGATCGTGGTGATCGCCATGCGGCGTACCGATGCGCTTGAAGGATTTTCCGCCATCGGTACTGAACATGAACTCAACATTGGGGCAATACACCCGGTTTTCATTCTTCGGATCGACATATACCCGGGTATAATACCAGGCCCGTTGCCGAATGTTGTTGTCGTTGGATTGGAGGGTCCAGGTCTTCCCCGCATCGGCGCTCATGTAAAGCCCGCCTTTTTCATTTTCGATCAACGCATAGAGTTTATCCGTGTTGCTGGGTGCTACGGCCACCCCCACGATACCCCAGGTGCCTTTGGGCAAACCTTTGTGTGAAGTGATGTTGGTCCAGGTTTCGCCGCCGTCGGTAGACTTCCACAATCCACTGCCTTCGCCACCACTTTCCATCACGTGCGGCTGGCGGATCACGCGCCACATTCCGGCATACAACACACTCGGGTTTCCGGGCTCCATCACGACCTCGCTGCATCCGGTCTGCTCATTCACGAACAGCGTACGCTTCCAGGTCTTTCCCCCATCGGTGGTTTTATAGACACCGCGTTCGGTGTTGGGACCAAACAAGTGCCCCATTACTGCCAACCAAACGATATCCGGATTTTTGGGATGGATGACGATGCGGATGATATGGCGACTATCCTTCAATCCCAAATTGCGCCAGGATTTTCCTCCATCATCACTGCGCCAAATACCGCCCAATCCCTCACTCACATTTCCCCGCATCGTACCTTCACCTTCCCCTGCATACAAGATGCTCTCATCGGAAGGGGCTACGGCTACTGCCCCAATGCTGCCACCAAAGAACTTATCGCTGATATTCTTCCAATTGCTGCCACCGTCAATGGTTTTCCAGACCCCCCCACCCACACCTCCAAAATAAAAGGTGTTGCGTTCCTGATAACTTCCGGCTACGGCCGCGCTTCGTCCGCCCCGAAATGGTCCGATCAGTCGAAACGAAATACCGTCGCGAAAAGAAGCTGGCAAGACCGGTGGTGTGGCCGGTGATTTAGTTGATTTTACTTGCCCCCATAACTCGAGACTCAAGATGGTCAGCAGGAAGAAAAGGCTGGTACGCATAGCAATTCGATTTACTTGGAAAGATAACTAAAATCGAATTCGTATCTTACTGCAATGTCCAGTGCAAACCATGACCTGATCGGCCGACTGGTAGATATCCCTGCGCAGCGGATCTATCCCGTCGCCCTGAGTATCCGGGAAGGGAAAATCACCTCTATCCGGGAGCTGCCGGAGAACGAAGCTGGCCATCCCCCCTTTCTGATGCCCGGCTTCATCGACGCACACGTACACATCGAAAGTTCGTTGCTCATACCCTCGGAATTCGCCCGCCTCGCGGTTCGACACGGAACCGTGGGCACCATCAGCGATCCGCATGAGATCGCCAATGTCTGTGGACTCAAAGGCGTGGAATTCATGATCGAAAATGGAAATCAGGTTCCGTTCCATTTCCATTTTGGTGCCCCCAGCTGTGTGCCGGCCACCTCTTATGAAACGGCCGGAGCAACCATTTCGGTGGAGGAAGTGAAAGCCCTGCTGGACCGACCAGAAGTGAACTACCTCAGCGAGATGATGAATTTTCCGGGCGTGCTTCATAACGAACCGGAGGTGATGCAAAAGATCGCCGTCGCCAAAGCCGCCGGAAAACCAATAGACGGACATGCGCCCGGACTGATAGGTGAGCCAGCCCAACAATACATCGATGCCGGCATCAGTACCGATCATGAGTGTTTTACGTATGCAGAGGCAAAAGACAAACTTGAGCGCGGTATGAAGATCCTGATCCGCGAAGGAAGTGCCGCCAAGAATTTTGAGGCTTTGATCGAACTACTGCGCGAGCATCCAGACCGCATCATGTTTTGCAGCGATGACAAACACCCCGATAGTTTGCTGGAAGGACACATCAATCAACTCTGTGCCCGGGCCATAGCCAAAGACATCCCGCTTTTCCATGTTTTGCAGGCTGCCTGTATCAATCCCATCGAGCATTACTCCATGCGGGTGGGACAAGTACGCGTAGGCGATTCGGCAGACTTGATCGTCGTCAACGACCTTACGGCATTTCAGGTTTTACAAACTTATATAGCCGGTGAATTAGTATTTGATCAGGGCAACACACGTATACCATCGGTTGCGGCCCCTCCCATCAATCAATTTCAAAAAACCCTGCTTCGAACGGCCGATATCGGTGTGCCCGCGAACCATGCACTTGGCAAACAGCCGGTGATCGGGGCGATAGACGGACAACTGATTACCGAAAAAATCGAAGAAACGCCCACGATCCATAAGGATCAATTGGTCGCGGATCTCAATCGAGATATTTTGAAGATCGTGGTCGTGAACCGATATCAGGCAGCCCCACCCGCGATCGCCTTCATTAAAAATTTCGGATTGAAAAAAGGAGCACTGGCCTCTTCGGTAGCACATGACAGTCACAATGTAGTGGCCGTAGGCTGCGACGACGTATCCATTTGCAACGCGGTGAATGCGGTGATGGAGGCCGCGGGCGGACTGAGTGCCGTCGATTCAACCCAGACGCAACTATTGCCTTTGCCGGTAGCGGGACTGATGAGTGTGTCCGATGGATTTTGGGTAGCTGAGCAATACACGCTGCTGGATCGCTTTGTAAAAACTGAATTAGGCTCAAGTTTGAAGGCCCCGTTCATGACACTATCGTTCATGGCCCTGCTGGTCATTCCGCATGTAAAACTGAGCGATCAGGGACTCTTCGACGGAGACCGCTTTGAGTTTTTCTGATCAAGCTTCTTGTCCCATCCACAACGCCCCGCCAATGCTGGGGGCGGCGGCGCCCGTAACCGATTCGATCACGGTATTTTCCTGTCGCCAGCGCAGCACACCGATAAAGGCCATGATCAGCGCTTCTTTGTATTGCACCAACTCCGCATTCGGAATGACCGGTGTGATACCTATCGTCTGTAGATGATGGGCGATCCGTCGGATCAAATGGTCATTGAAAGCACCGCCTCCTGTTACCAGTAGTTGCCCGGGTACAAGCGTCCGACCGGAAGAAATAAAGGAACGATGGATCTGTTCGGCGATGTGTTCTGTATAGGTGGCCAGCAGATCGGGGATGTCATAACCCGAACCCAGCAGCAGAGGCGCAATGACATCCGTCCCAAATTGATTGGGAAGTGATTTGGGGGCGGGTCGATGATAATACTCTAGTTGCCGGAGTTTTTCGAGCAAGTCTTGTTTGACGGATCCTGCTTGGGCCAGGGTACCCCCTTCATCCATGGTATGACCCAGCTGTTCGGCGAGCGTGTTGAGTACGCGGTTAGCGGGACAAACATCAAACGCCAAATAAGGATCGGCTGCCAGCGAGAGGTTGGCGATGCCGCCGATGTTCAGAAAATAGGCGTATGCGGGGAAGAGCAACCGCTCACCGATTGGGACGATGGGTGCTCCTTGTCCCCCCAGCGCTACGTCCAGGGCGCGCAAGTCTGTGATCACTGGCAGACGGGTCGTTGCGGCGAGTGCAGCCCCATCTCCCAATTGTGCCGTGAGTTTGGAGGCCGGTTGATGAAACGTGGTATGCCCGTGCGAGGAGATGAGTCCGACCCGATACTCCAATCCTTTTTCCAGAATAAAACGATTTACCTGCTGACCAAGGTAATGTCCGTAATCGACATGCAGCTGGAGATACTCTTTGGCGTTCAGGGCGGTGGCTTGCCGGAGTTTGTTTTGCCATTCGGCGGTGTATGGATAGCAATCGGCTGCCTCGATGCGGTACTGCCATTGGGCCCCTTCGGCCTGGAATTCGACCAGGGCCAGATCCAGTCCGTCCAGCGAACTGCCACTCATCAGTCCCAACCCCCGATAGATCATATCAATTTCAGTTAGATTTGTCAAAATTAGTCTTTCCGCCATGGTCATCAATCTAAGCCAGCAGCATTCTCTCGTGAGTAATTGGGTAGCCGAATTGCGGGATGTGAACGTACAAACGGACCGGATGCGGTTTCGGCGCAACCTGGAGCGGATCGCCGAGGCCACCGCTTATGAGATCAGCAAAAAACTTCCGGCCAAAGAGGTAGAGGTAACGACCCCCTTAGGCACGGCCAAGCATTGGATGATGGAGCACCAGCCGGTGTTGGGAACCATCTTACGGGCAGGGCTTCCCATGCATCAGGGCCTGTTGAATTATTTTGACAAAGCGGACAATGCCTTTATTTCGGCCTATCGCAAACATCACCCCGATGGTAGTTTCGAGATTCGGTTGGAGTATCTATCCTGTCCAACCCTCGACAACCGCGTCTTGATCCTGGCCGATCCAATGTTGGCCACGGGTGCTTCGCTGGCGAAGACCATACACTTTTTAAGACAAGAGGGAAGCCCCAGCCAGGTGCATGTGGTAACGGCCATTGCTTGTCAGGTTGGCATTGAAATGGTACAAAGAGAAGATCCCACCGCCACCATCTGGTGCGGCGATATTGATGAAGAACTGACGGCCAAGAGCTATATCGTACCCGGACTGGGTGACGCCGGCGATCTGGCGTTCGGGGAGAAGAAACAGCAGTGAGCGCCGACCAATTTACCCGCCGAAGCTTTAGCGAAGGTGGGTGTCCAATGTAGTCCGCTGTCCGCCGACCGCAGACGGCCGACCCCTTCACCCTTCATCCTTCACCAATTTTCCGTAATTTGCCTCTCCATCCATGAGAAAGCTAGCAATCCTCGTTGTTATCTACTTTTTAGCCGGGCCGATGGCTTGGGCACAGGACCCTAATTTTTCGCAGTTTTTTGCCTCTCCGATGACCTTGAATCCGGCACTGACCGGAAAATTTGATGGGGTATTTCGGCTGGCCGGCAATTACCGAAATCAGTGGCCCACGATCAACAATGCCTTTGTAACCAATACGGTATCCCTGGATTTCTCGGCGTTGAAAAATAACCTCCCAGAGATCGACAACCTGGGGATTGGTATCATGGGACTATCGGACCGGGCTGGTGACGGCGTACTGGTGACCAATTATGCCGGACTCTCCCTGGCCTATCACAAAGGATTGGATGAGAATGGAAGGCATCAGATCGGGGCGGGGTTCCAAGGAACGTACATCAACAAACGGCTGGATGTTACCAAAGTGGATTTCGAGGACGAGTTGACACCCCTCGGTTTTACCGGAGTGACCAGTGAGATCTTTGCCGCGAATCAGATCAGTTTGAGCTACTTCGATCTCAACGCCGGTATTCTGTACACCGGAAGCACCGACGGACGAAACAGTTTCTATGTTGGGGCCTCGATGTATCACATCAATCGTCCCAAAGAAAGTTTTCAGGGTGGTCAATACCTCTTAAATGCCCGCACCACGCTTCAGGCCGGTGGAAAGATCCCGATCGGACAATATAATTTTCTGCATGTTTCCGCCATCCACAGCATACAAGCAAAGGCCAGTAACACGGTGGGTGGGATGGCTTTCTCCTACAACGTCAACCAAAGCGACATCGATCCGGTGAATGTTTACTTGGGTGCCTGGTACCGGATGAACGATGCGGCGATCCCTTATCTAGGACTGGAATTCAAAGGACTTCACCTCGGAGCTTCCTATGATGTCAATACCTCTGCACTCAAACCGGCCTCTAATACTCGAGGCGGTATGGAGATCTCTCTCATTTACATTCAGCGTCCATCCGATCCGGATGCGAAGAAGCTGAATTGCCCTCGTTTCTAATTTTTCCTAGAAGATCATTGGCAGCAAGAACCAGCTGAATAACGTGATCAATACGATCGCGATCAGGTTCATTACACCCCCGACGATCAGCATATGGCGAAGCCGAAGTTGTCCGCTTGCAAATACGATGGCATTGGGAGGTGTACCCATGGGCAGCATACCGGCGCAACTGGCCGCCAGGGTCATCGGGATACCCAATAGTAATGGATTCATGCCCAGCGCCGTAGCCAAGGCGGTTACGACCGGGGCAAATACGATTACTTGAGCAACATTGCTCATCAACTCACTGATGAACAGCGAAAGCGTGGTGATCAACAAGACGAGCCAGAATCCGGCAGTAGCGTATTGCGACAACCAAATACCGAGTTGACTGATCAGTCCTGCTTTTTCCAACGCACCGGCCAAGGCCAGTCCGCCTCCGAACAACAACAAAATCCCCCAGGCCAGCTTTTCAGTGTCTTGCCACTCTAATAAATGCGTATCGGTGGCGTCTTCCTTTCGATCGGATGGATGCACGGGACAAAGAAATAAACCAAACCCGCCGAGCAGGGCGATCAATGTATCGTCCAGCACGATCCAAGGTTGTATCTGGTTGATCAGCACTCTTGTCATCCACAGCAAAACGGTAAAGCCAAAGATCCACAACACTCGTTTTTGGGAGCCTGTCATAGGGCCCATCGCCTTCCACTCCGATTCAATAACAGCATCCATCATTTCGCTGGAGCGAATTCGGTTCGGGTAAAGCCATTTGACCATGACTACATACAATGTCAGCACCAATAGTAATCCCAGCGGGAGGGCCAGCAGCATCCAATTCAAAAAGCCGATCTGTAAGCCCGGGACTTCTTTTTCGATATAGGCCACGTATGCTACGTTCGGTGGAGTTCCGATGATGGTGCCGATGCCACCCAGGTTGGAGGCATAAGCGATGGCCAACATCAGGGTGATAGAAAAATGATCCAGGCTCCCCTCCAATTCTTTTTTCTGCTTGAGGACTTGTATCACCGAGAGTGCGATGGGAAACATCATCATCGTGGTGGCGGTGTTGCTAAGCCAGAGACTGATGAAGGAAGTCGATAAGATAAAACCCAGAATGATCCGGTCGCCACTGGAACCGGTCATGCGAATAATACCCAGGGCGATGCGTCGGTGGAGGTCCCATTTCTCGATGGCGAGTCCGAGTAAAAACCCCCCGAGAAACAAAAAGATCACCGGGTTGGCATATGCCTTGGAAACCTCTTCGAGGGGTTGGATCTTCAGCAGGGGAAAAACAAATAAGGGGATCAGGGCCACCACCGGCATGGAAAGCGCTTCAGTAACCCAGAGCACGATCATGAAAAGCGCCACCGCCAACAAGGCAGCTGCAGCAGGATTCAAACCAAGCGGATCAATGGTGTACATCAACAACCCCAATACAACCGCCAGCAAAAACCGAGCGAAACGCTTTCTCCAAAACGAAACTAGCATTGACCAAAGATATTCAATGAAGGATGAAAGGTGAAGGATGAGGGGTGAAGTAAAAATACGCTGCCGCCTAATTCCTTACATTTACATTCATCATGATTCAGGAGCTCGTACTCATCAGCAGGTCCTGGCAGCAGGCAAGGCTTTTCTCTCAACGGCATAAGCTATTGAAGGAGATGATCGTACCCGGGGTGGTGTATGCCCTGCTTTTTCTGGGGGGGCTTTATTTCTTTTTTCAATCCGCCACGGCCGTGACGGGTTGGATCGGCCAAACCGTGGGGCTGGCCGAGTGGCTTCAACGAGAACGAAGTGAGTGGCTCAGCTTCTTATTTGTCATGAATGGCATGATGCTGCAGCTCTTGCTGGTCCTGATCTATTTTTCCTGGTTCAAATATCTGATCCTGATCATTGGCTCTCCGCTGTTCACCTACGTAAGCGAAAAGACGGAAGTGTTAGTAGACGGACAGGAGCATTCTTTTGATTGGACCGAAGCGCGCTCAGATGCCCGCCGGGGCATAACACTCGCCATCCGCAATGCCGGGTGGCAGACTGTATACCTGACCGCGCTGGTGTTACTCTGTTTTGTGCCCCTGATCGGGTGGGTCACGCCGCTGATCGCATTGGCACTGGAGTGTTATTATTTTGGCTTTTCGATGTTAGACTATTCGTTGGCCCGGGTAGGATACGACCGTACCCAAAGTCAAAATTTTGTACAGGCGCATAAAGGTCTCGCCATCGGAACCGGCCTGGTTTTCTTTGCCATGCACGTGGTGCTGCCATTTGCGCCGGTGTATGCGATCATCGCCGCTACGCTGAGCGTTCAATCGATCAAGCAAGCTTCATGAATTCTTCTTCCATCGTATACTTGATTCCCACTTGGATCGATGCGTCGGCACCGCATACGCTTCCGGGCTACCTGTTTGACATATTGGTACAGTGCCAGGATTTTTATGTTGAGAACGAACGCACCACGCGTCGTTATTTCAAGTCGGTCCGAAAAGACATGATCATCGATGCCCATCGTTGGATCCGGTTGGATGAGCCCGATGTTCGAGATCGGTTTCGTACCTCGGTCAAGGAGAATCGGATCATTGGGATCGTGAGTGAAGCGGGTTGTCCGGGCATCGCCGACCCGGGACAGGAACTGGTCGCCCTCGCCCAAGAAATGAAGGTGGTGGTAAAACCATTGGTGGGTCCGAGTTCCCTCTTACTGGCTCTGATGGCCAGTGGCATGAATGGTCAGTCTTTTACTTTTCACGGCTACCTACCGATCGACCCAAAGGCCCGAAACCAATCCATACAGGCCCTGGAGCAAGATTCGATCAAACACCAGCGCACGCAACTATTCATTGAGACGCCCTACCGAAACGATGCGATGCTACAGGCTTTGCTCCAGCACCTGAAACCCACCACTCGGGTTTGCATAGCTGTTGACCTCACCGCCGCCACGGAATTGGTTCAAACCCGAACTGTTTCCGAATGGAAAAAATCCATCCCCACCCTGCACAAGCGACCGACCATCTTCCTGTTACAAGCCTAACACGAACAAGCGTCAGTAGTTAGAAAAAAATGAGGGCGAATCCGTTTCAAATCTTTTTACATTTGTGCCCCTCGTAATTCAGATGTCCAATCTGCTCACCCACACCAAACAAGTGGCCTTCCACCGGTCCATCACCAGCGGTGTCTACTCCGTTGGCTTTGATGTATTCACGTTTTGCCGACCCCAGAGGTTGCGTAGTTGCTGACAGGACGAACCCCTCACCCCGGTCCCTGTCAGTGAAGAAACCCCGAACGAATTTTTTTGGACTGGTGAACCTTCCCTTACAATCGACCCACATTGATTCCAACCAATCTCATTATTCGAATCGCCGAACCCGAGGACAAAAAATATGCCGAACTCATCACGCAAGAGATGGCAGCCTCTGCCGAGGCACGAGGTACGGGTATTGCCAAGCGAACCCCGGAGTATATTGAAACAAAGATCGATGAGGGCAAAGCAGTAATCGCCCACACCGATTCGGGTGAATGGGTCGGCTTTTGCTACATTGAAACTTGGAGCCATGGCGAGTACGTGGCCAACAGCGGTTTGATCGTTTCGCCTGCCTACCGAAAAACGGGGGTAGCCAAAGCGATCAAGAAGAAAATTTTCGAGTTGTCCCGCGAGCGATATCCACAGGCAAAGATTTTTGGACTGACGACCGGGCTGGCCGTCATGAAGATCAACAGTGAGCTGGGCTATGAACCGGTGACCTACTCCGAGCTGACGCAAGACGAGGCCTTCTGGGCCGGTTGCAAAAGCTGTGTCAATTACGAGATCCTCATGAGTAAAGACCGTAAGAATTGTATGTGTACGGCCATGCTCTACGATCCCGCCGATCATTATGAACCGGAGCAGACCAAACAATTCTTTGAGGAAAACAAACCCGGGCTGGAACGACTCCTGCGATTCAAACAATGGAAACTCCTTCGTCCCTTCCTTAAAAATCTCATCTAAACGCCTCCTTCAGCCATGAGCAAAAAGATTATACTCGGATTCAGTGGTGGCCTTGACACCTCGTATTGCGTGAAGTATTTACGAGACGAACTGGACTATGAGGTGCACAGCATACTGGTGAACACAGGTGGCTTTTCAGAGGTTGAACTCGAGCAGATCCAAAAACATGCCTATGCACTCGGCGTAACCACACACAAAACAGTAGATGCTGTTATTCCCTATTACGATCTCATCCTTCGGTACTTGATCTATGGAAATGTGCTGAAGAATAATACCTACCCGCTCTCGGTCTCCGCCGAACGAATGATCCAAGCGCTGGGCATTGCGAATCACGTCAAAGACATGAATGCCGAGGCCGTGGCCCATGGCAGTACAGGTGCCGGGAATGACCAAGTCCGTTTTGATATGATCTTTCATACGCAAATTCCCGGTGTACCCATCCTCACTCCGATCCGCGATCAACAACTGAGCCGGGAAGCCGAAATCGAATACCTGAAAGCAAAAGGGGTGGTTATGAACTTTGAAAAAGCCGCCTATTCTATCAACAAAGGACTTTGGGGCACCAGTGTGGGCGGAAAAGAAACCCTTACCTCTAATGGCATGCTGCCCGAAGAAGCCTGGCCCACCCCTGTGACCAAAACCGGCCAGGAGAATATCAGCCTTCGATTTGAAAAAGGAGAATTGGTCGGCGTGAATAAACAATCGTTCGAACACCCCAGTATGGCTATACAATACTTGCAATCCCTCGCCGGCCCCTATGGCATCGGACGAGATATTCACGTAGGCGATACGATTATTGGCATCAAGGGACGAGTTGGCTTTGAGGCGGCCGCTCCGGTGATCATATTGAAAGCACATCATGCCTTGGAAAAACATGTGCTGACCAAATGGCAACTTCAATGGAAGGACCAACTCGCACTTTTTTATGGGAATTGGTTGCATGAGGGACAGATACTGGATCCCGTAATGCGCGACATCGAGGCTTTTCTGCGCAATAGCCAGCAAACGGTCTGCGGTGAGGTATTTGTTTCCCTATATCCTTACCGATTCCAGGTCACCGGAATCGAAAGCCGATTCGACCTCATGAACAGTCGGTTCGGAAAATATGGCGAAATGAATGCCGGGTTCACCGGAAACGATGTGCGGGGTTTTAGCAAGATCGCAGGCCTGCAAACCTTCATTCACGAGTCCGTCAAACGCCAATCAAATGAAAAAAATTAGAATAGGCATACTCGGCGCTGCCGGCTACACCGGAGGGGAATTGATTCGTCTGCTGATACATCACCCGCAGGCGGAGATCGTTTTTGCTCACAGTCGAAGCCATTCGAGCCAACCGATCCACTCGGTGCATACAGATCTATTAGGCGAAACTGAAATGCTTTTTACCGACACCCCGCTACTTGATTCGATCGATGTGCTCTTTCTTTGTTTAGGCCATGGTGAATCCCGCTCCTTCCTGAATGGCATCTCCTTACCCCAGAGCTTAAAGGTCATCGACCTCACGACCGACTTTCGCCACCAAGCCAACAACACCTACCAAAACCAGACGTTCGTTTACGGATTACCCGAACGAAATCGAGAGCAGATCAAAAACGCCAACCTGGTGGCTAATCCAGGTTGTTTTGCCACGGCAATACAACTCGGATTATTGCCGCTGGCCAACACGCAAATTCTGCCTGCCATTTACACTACCGGTATTACCGGCAGCACCGGAGCGGGACAAACCCTGAGTTCGACCACACATTTCAGTTGGCGGGCCAACAACATTCAAGCCTACAAGACCCTGGAACATCAACACGGACAAGAGATCGGCGAATCACTTCTCAACTTGTCCAAACAAGATTCACTGGAACTGAATTTCGTTCCCTGGCGGGGCGATTTCACTCGAGGGATCTTCATCAGCTCGACGCTGGAGTGTGCCTTATCCGCCAAAGCCTTGTACCAGCTCTATTGCGAATACTACGCGACACATCCTTTCGTTCACGTGAGCGATCAGCCCATCTTCCTAAAGCAAGTGGTGAACACCAATAAAGCCTGTATACAATTAGAAAAAGTAGGTAGCAAAATGGTCGTGCACACCGTCATCGATAATTTACTGAAAGGGGCGAGCGGACAAGCCGTGCAAAATATGAACCTGCTGTTCGGATTGGATGAAACCACCGGCCTTCAACTCAAAGCCAGCTATTTTTAATATGAACCTCTTTGATGTATATCCGCTTCAGCCCATCGCCCTTGAGCGTGCATCCGGTAGCCGGGTATGGGATGATAAGGGACAGGAATACCTGGATCTCTATGGTGGTCATGCCGTGATCAGCATCGGACATGGGCACCCTGTCTGGACCAAACGCATCCAAGAACAGCTAAGCAAGATCTCCTTCTACTCCAACTCGATCCACATCCCCCTACAAGAGCAACTAGCTGATAAGCTGGGTAAGATCAGCGGAAAGACAGCGTATCAGCTTTTTTTATGTAACAGCGGCGCCGAAGCCAATGAAAATGCACTCAAACTAGCCAGTTTTCACACCGGCCGAAAAAACGTCATTGCCTTTCGAGGGGCTTTTCATGGCCGCACCTCCCTCGCCGTATCTGCCACCGATAATAAGAATTACATCGCCCCGGTCAACCAAACCGATTGCATCACCTTTCTTCCTTTCAATGACATAGAAGCGCTGGAAAGCCACTTCCAGAAAACAGGTGACTCCATTGCCGCGGTGATCGTGGAAGGCATACAGGGCGTGGGAGGTATTCGAGTCGCGTCAAATGAATTTTTATGTGCGATACGTCGCTGTTGCGACCGGTATGGATCCGTGTACATTGCCGACAGTGTGCAATGCGGATATGGCAGAAGCGGGAAATTTTACAGCCACGATCATGCCGGCGTTGAAGCCGATATCTACACGATGGCCAAAGGGATGGGAAATGGTTTTCCGATCGCGGGTCTCTCGATTGCTCCACACATAAAACCAAAACATTTTCAATTAGGCACCACATTTGGTGGCAATCACCTTGCCTGTGCAGCCGCCCTGGCCGTGTTGGAAGTGATCGAATCGGAAGGCCTCATGAATAATGCATCGACAGTGGGCGCGTACCTCCAACAATCGATTGGTCAGATCCCTGACTTGACGGACGTAAGGGGGTACGGACTCATGATCGGATTCGATTACCCCGAGCGTCTATCCAAACTTCGCCAACACTTGCTTTTTGAGAAGCACATGTTTACCGGCGAAGCGAAACCGCGGGTAGTACGACTACTCCCCTCCCTGGCACTGACCCGCGAGGAAGCGGATCGTTTCCTTCAGGCCCTACGCGAGACTGTGACCGCATTACAAACTACCGCTTCATGAAAAATTTTCTGTCCGTACACGATGTGACCGACTTGTCTTCCCTCATGAAGCAAGCCCTACGATATAAGGCAGATCCTCTTTCCGACCGAGGCCTGGGTGCTGGCAAGCGGATCGGACTGCTTTTTCTGAATCCAAGCTTACGAACGCGACTCAGCACCCAGGTGGCAGCACAAAACCTAGGCATGGAGGCGATCGTCTTCAATGTGGGGCAAGAAGGCTGGTCGCTGGAATTCCAGGACGAAGCCATCATGAACGGCAACACAGTTGAACACATCAAAGATGCGGCCCCCGTACTGAGTTTGTATTTTGATATACTCGCCATTCGAACCTTTCCATCGCTCCAGAACCGCGTGGAAGACTATGGAGAACTGTTCATCAATCAACTGATCAAATACGCCGGCATCCCGGTGGTGAGCTTGGAAAGTGCCACTCTACACCCGTTACAAAGTTTTGCCGACCTGATAACGATCCAGGAAACCTGGAAAGGAAAGGAGAGGCCGAAAGTTGTTCTGAGTTGGGCCCCGCATGTGAAACCACTGCCACAATGCGTTGCCAATAGTTTTTCGCAGTGGATGACCCACTGGGGTGGATGCGACTTTACGATCGTGCACCCGGTAGGGTATGACTTAGCAGAGACGTTTACCTCGGGGGCTACGATCTTACACAACCAGGCGGATGCCCTAAAAGGTGCCGACTACGTCTACGTAAAGAATTGGAGTACTTATAACGACTACGGGAAAATATATGAGCGTGACCCTAACTGGATGCTGACAAATAAACATTTATCGCAGACCCGCAACGCGCAGGTCATGCATTGCCTGCCTGTGCGCCGAAATGTGGAGTTAAGCGATGAGATTCTGGACGGCCCCAACAGCTTGGTGACCCAACAAGCAGGCAATCGCGTTTGGGCGGCACAAGCTGTATTATCCGAAATACTGAAAACGAAATGAAAACGTTGCTCGTCATAAAGATCGGAGGACACGTGATCGACGAAGCCGAAGTATTGGATCGATTTCTGAAAGTACTTGCTGCCGTTTCAGAACCATGCCTGCTGGTGCATGGAGGCGGGAAATTGGCTACGCGGCTAAGCGAACAGTTGGGCATTAAAACTCAACTCGTGGAGGGACGCCGCCTCACCGATGCGGCTACATTAGAAGTAGTGAAACAAGTGTATGGCGGTTCTATCAACAAGCAGCTGGTGGCACAGTTGCAAGCGATCGGGAAAAACGCGATCGGATTGACGGGGGCCGATGGCGATCTCGTGCGTGCCCAAAAACGACAACACCCCAGCATTGATTTTGGATTTGTGGGCGATATTACCAACGTAAATACTGTGGGGTTTGAACAGCTGCTGAAAAATCGACTGCTTCCAGTAATGGCACCTCTTACACACGACGGAAAAGGCCAGCTATTGAATACAAATGCGGATACGATGGCTGGGGCGATAGCCGTCGCATTGAGTAGCCTTTATAAAATCACCCTGGTTTATGGATTTGAGAAATCTGGAGTGCTGCGCGACCGAAATGATCCCGCTTCCGTGATCGATCAGATGAACAGAAAAGATTATGCCCAACTGAAAGCGGGGGGGTTGGTAAATGAGGGAATGATACCCAAACTGGACAATGCCTTTGAGGCTATTTCGGCCGGAGTTGATCGGGTCATCCTTGGAAAAGCGGATCAGTTACCCGAACTTTTAGATGGAAAAGCCGGAACAACCTTGTCAAATGAATAAGCCACTCGACCTATTATACAACGAATCGATCGAGTTGCTGCAGTCACTCGTACGCACCCCGTCCTTCAGTCGGGAAGAGTCGGCCACCGCCGAGATCCTGATCGAATTCTTCCAGGCCCATGACATTCCTACGGAACGGATCGGCAATAACGTCATTGTCCGCCATCAAGCATTTGATCCGTCCAAGCCAACCCTGCTGCTGAATTCACACCACGATACAGTTAAACCAAACGCCGGATACACCCGTGATCCTTTCTCGGCCGATCGGGAAGATGGAAAACTGTACGGACTAGGCAGCAATGATGCCGGAGGATGCCTGGTGTCCCTGATCGCCGCCTTTCTTCATTACTACTCTCAAAGCGATCTTTCTTACAATTTGCTGCTGGCTGCTACCGCAGAGGAAGAAGTTTCTGGCACGGGAGGCGTGGAAATGATCTTACCCCATTTACCTGTTATCGATTGTGCGCTAGTGGGTGAGCCCACGAAATTGGACCTGGCCGTAGCCGAACGTGGTTTGATGGTTTTGGATTGTGTAGCCAACGGAAAAGCCGGACATGCCGCGAGAAACGAAGGCATCAATGCAATTGATTTGGCAATGGATGACATTCAATGGTTTCGTCAACATCGATTCGAGCGGGTTTCGGACCTGCTGGGAGCTTGCCAAATGACCGTAACCGTGATCGAGACCCATAATAAGACACACAACATCATTCCCGCCCAGTGTCAATTCGTGGTTGACGTACGCGTGAATGAGCTCTACAGTTTTGAACAGATCCTGGAAGAGATCCGTATGCATACCCGTTCGATTATTACCCCCAGAGGTTTTCGATTGCGATCGACCTCTATCCCGCTCGATCATCCGTTGGTGGTGGGCGGATGTAAACAAGGCCGTAAACCATATGGCTCGCCCACCACGTCGGATAAGGCACTGATGCCTTTTCCGGCCCTGAAGACTGGTCCAGGTGATTCAGCCCGAAGTCACTCCGCCAATGAGTATATTTATACGGAGGAGATCCGCAACGGCATCGATCATTATATCCACCTCATCGATCACCTACAGCAATCGCACAAATGAAACTTTGGCAAAAAGACACCACTAGTCAACCGGCTGTGCACCAGTTCACCGCAGGTAAGGATCGAATGATGGATCAATACCTGGCCGCACAGGATGTGATCGGCTCCTTGGCCCATATCCAAATGTTGGAACGGATCGGACTACTCAGCAAAGAAGAATGGCATACCCTGCGCAAGACCCTTCGAAAGATCCACGAGAATATCCAAGCGGGTCAGTTCACCCTTGCAGAAGACGTAGAGGACGTACACTCGCAAGTGGAAATGATGCTGACAGAACAATTGGGCGACCTGGGCAAAAAGATCCACGCGGCGCGTAGCCGGAACGATCAGGTATTACTCGATATCCGGTTATTCCTTCGAGACCAATTGGAAGACATCGTACTGCAAATGGATCGGCTGTTTCAACTCTTGCAGGAAAAAAGCGAGGCGCATCAAGGCGATCTGCTGCCGGGTTATACACACCTGCAACTGGCCATGCCCTCCTCATTCGGCCTTTGGTTTGGTGCCTACGCCGAAAGTTTGGCCGATGACCTGATCACCCTAGAGGCTGCTTACCGCATCGTCAATAAAAATCCGCTTGGCTCCGCGGCCGGATACGGCTCTTCCTTTCCGATCGACCGAACGTATACTACTGAATTGCTAGGCTTTGACACCTTGAGTTATAATGTGGTGAATGCCCAAATGGGCAGAGGAAAAACAGAGCGCATTGTGGCCCAAGCCTTATCGAATGTTGCCGACACACTGTCCCGGATGAGCATGGACATCTGCTTATACCTCAACCCACAATTTGGCTTTCTGTCTTTTCCGGATGACTTGACCACGGGGAGCTCGATCATGCCGCATAAAAAAAATCCCGATGTATTCGAGCTGATCCGGGCCCGTTGCAATCGCATCAAAGCACTACCTAATGAGATCCAACTCATTACCACCAACCTGCCATCCGGCTATCACCGCGACCTGCAACTCCTGAAAGAGAATCTATTTCCGGCCTTTGAGGAATTAAGGGATTGCCTGAACATCGGCGGGATGATGTTACAGCAAGCGTTGATCAAAAAGGACATTCTGACCGATCCTCAATTCGATCACCTGTTCAGTGTGGAGGCGGTTAACCAATTGGTACAAGCCGGCGTTCCGTTCCGGGATGCGTATAAACAAGTAGGCCGTTCGATCGAGGCCGGCAATTTCACTGCACCCAAAGAGATCGCCCACACCCATGAAGGAAGCATCGGCAACCTTTGTAACCGGGAGATCGCGCAGCAGTATCAGCTGGTCCGTAACCGCTTTCCTTTCCAGCTTATCCAATTACAGATCCACCGGTTGCTGACAGGTGAATAAGGTTGGCTACCTTTACTTTTCATGAGTCGATACTTCTTTTTATTAGGTGCCTGCCTGCTCACCCATTTCGGATTCGCCCAGGCCCCCGACGAAGGTTTCTCGATCGAATGCCGAGAGAAATGCGCCCGACCGCCCCTGCCCGCCGCCCGCATCGCTTACTATCAGTATCCGTCCATGAACAAATACGATATCAAGTATTTGAAATTGGATATCAGCGTGGAGGCAAACAACCGGAATATCAGCGGTTCGGCACTGACCCGATCCATCGTTCGGCAAACACTCGACTCCTTCATTTGTGAGTTGAAGGGAAATATGACCGTCGACTCGGTATTCATCAACGGCATCAAGCGCACGAATTTCAGCCAGTCGGCCGATCATGTATTTGTACCCGTCTTCCCTGCCCTTCCACTAAATGCCACCGTCGAGGCTTTATTCTATTACCGGGGCACAGCCGGTTCGGGTGGCGTGTTTGCGGGTACGTCCACCACAACCGGGCTCTCCTATACCGCTACTTTATCAGAAAGCTATCAGGCAAGAGAGTGGTTTCCGATCAAGCAGTTTCTGAATGACAAGATCGATTCGGCTGAAATCTGGGTGACCACCTCCGCCACGAACAAAGTGGGATCGAACGGATTATTGACCGAAACCGTTACACTCCCCAACGGCAAGAAACAATATCGCTGGAAGACTCGCTATGCACAGAATTATTACTTGCCCAGCATCTCCGTAGGAAATTATCAAGAGTATCTCAACTATGCGAAACCGGCTGCCATGGCACCGGATTCGATCCTGATCCAACACTATATTGCCGACAACGCCGCCTACCTGGCCACCAACAAGCCCAACCTGGATAAAACGCCAGCCATGATCGAGAAACTGAGTGAGCTCTATGGACTTTATCCATTCAAAAATGAAAAATACGGACACGCACAAGCCAGCATTGGCGGTGGCATGGAACATCAAACTATGAGTACGATGGCCAGTTTTGGCACC
>CAXRAX010000042.1:0-8749 GCA_964229195.1 Chitinophagaceae bacterium
ATTTTTTTGCCGGTTTGTGCGGCATAGCGTTCGAGATAAAATTCGAGTCGTTCGTCCATGTTTAGGAAGGCGATGTGATCAACTACCATCAGCATTTCATCAAAGCGGCTCCGCTAGGTATGTATCACATATTGATACCAGCTTCGAAAGCGGGTCATCATCGATTCCATCAGTTCTACCGGAACCATGAGAACCTCGGTCTCCTCCTCGGCTTTGGCCATGATCTCGCTGGTATCGGCTTGCAGGGCACAGATCATGGATACGGCACAAGCCTGTCCGGGTTGCAAGAAGTACATCAGGAATTCGCCGCCCTCCTCATTTTCTCGGTAGATCTTCACGCGGCCTTTCAGGATCAGGGCGGTGGATTTGATGTATTGTCCCGTTCGCAGGATCACCTCTCCTGCCGAAAAGGTGCGATGCGTACCGCTCTCCTCCAATAGCTCGATTAGCTCGGACTCAAATTGCGGGAATATTTTTTTTAATTCCATTTATGCAGGTTCAAGGATCCTTTCCATCTTTTGGCTGCGGCTTCCTTTGATCAGGATATGACAATTTTCAAATGCCTGTGACCGGAACCATTCACCGGCGGCGATTGAGTCGGGAAATGTTTGATAGGAATGTTCGAGCCGAAGAAAATCGCCACCCACGAGCACCACTGCTTTCCAGGGATGTTGTTTGATCAAATCCAGGATCTGTTGGTGTTCGGCCAGACTTTCTTCGCCCAACTCGGCCATGGCTCCCAGCATCAACACTTTGTTGTCGGTTTTGAGTCGCATCAGGTTTTCGATGGCGAGTCGTAAACTGCTGGGGTTGGCATTGTAGGCATCGAGGATGATGCGGTTCGATCCTTGTTTGACAAGTTGCGAGCGGCTGTTGGAAGGCACATACGATTCAATGGCTTGTCGGATCGACTCGGGTTCAACATTGAAAAACTGTCCAACCGCCACGGCCATCAATACGTTGGGCAGGTTATAATCGCCCACCAATTGCGTGCGAACGGACCCCTGCAAGCTGCCTTTGGTCATTTCCACTTCTAGAAAAGGTTGCGCTTGCAAGATAGTTCCTTCGATGTCGGCCTGGCTGGTGCCGTATTTGATAAGATGAGGGATGCCGGCACTCATTTGACGGAGGTAGTCATAGTCCCACATCACAAACGCGGTTCCGTTGGCCGACCGAAGGTGATCATAGATTTCACCCTTGCCTTTTCGCACGCCTTCCACCCCGCCGAATCCTTCAAGGTGTGCTTTTCCACAGTTGGTGATGATACCGTGCGAGGGTGCGGCGTAGGTGCAATACCCGGCGATCTCTTTTTGATGGTTGGCGCCCATTTCCACCACGGCCATCTCGGCATCGAGCGGAATGCGCAGCAGGGTAAGGGGAATGCCGATGTGGTTATTGAGGTTGCCGGAAGTGGTGGCGGTTTTGTAGGTGGTGGAGAGTACGGCGTGTACCAGTTCTTTGGAGGTTGTTTTGCCATTGCTGCCCGTGATGCCGATGACCGGAATCGTTAATTGTTGTCGGTGATGCGCGGCCAGTGCTTGCAGGGTGCCCAGTACGTGATCGACCAAAATGGTTTTTCCTTCGATCGAGTAAGCGGGCTCATCGATGATGGCATAGGCGGCACCTTGTTCCAGGGCTTGGGCGGCAAATTGGTTGCCATTGAAATGTTCGCCTTTGAGAGCGAAGAACAGACAGCCAGTTGAAAGGGAACGCGTGTCGGTTTGAACAAGGGGATGTTGCAGATACAGTTGATATAGTTCTTCGATCGGCATGTCGCAAATCTACCAACAAAAAACCCTCCGCGAGGGAGGGTTTTGCTAAATGCTTTGTTGTGGTTAGCGTTTTTGACGACGCGTGGGGAAATATTGTCCGGTCTTGCGACTGTTTCCTTCGGGTGAACCGAGACGGCTCATGGCACAGCGGAATCCGAGGGTGCTCATGGCTTGGTCTTGTTCGAGGTAGCGACGGGCACCGGGGCTGAGCCAGTAAGCGCGATCGTTCCAGCTACCGCCCTTGAATACTTTGGATCTTTCCGGATCGAGCAGGGTAGTGAGGCCGTAACCATATTTCACTTGGGAGACGGAGTCGCCATCCAGGAAGCTGATCACGTTACCGCGCTGATAGTTGCGGCGATTCTTGCTTTCCTCGTCGGTCACATTGACTTTCTTCACGCGGCCCAGGCTGTCTTTCTCATAGCGGGTCGAAGGATCCAGTGTGGTCGGATCGGCTACATACAGTTTCTGGTATTTGTTTCCGCGGAAAGGAGCGGGTTGATCATCGAAGTCCAAGGAGTTCATGGGACGATAGGTATCCTCCACCCACTCGCTCACGTTTCCGGCCATGTTATACAACCCGAAATTGTTGGGGTAGAAAGATTTGGCCGGCGCGGTATAGAAAGCGCGGTCGTTCAATCCACCGGCAACCCCGGCGTTGTCGCCCGAGCCACGCTTGAAGTTGGCCAGGAATACACCTTGCCAGCTGCCACGACGCGAGTCACGCAATCCGTTCACATTTTGTGACCAGGGAAAAACTTGTTTGTTCTGCTGCAATTCCTCTCCGCGCTTTCCTTCTTTGATCGAGGGGCGGGGGTTCTGTCCGATCAAACCATAAGCGGCATATTCCCACTCTGCCTCGGTGGGCAGACGATACTCAGGGAGCATCGTACCCGATTCAACGTTGGCAGGCATGGGCGGCAGACCGTTTCCTTTTTTCTTCAAAGCTGCACCGGGAGGAGCATTGTACAGTCCCAGCAAGTACGAGCGGGTATTGAAGTTGTTATCACCTTGCTGCGCGCCAGGCTTCATGTTCGCTTTGTTGATATAGCCCTTTTGGATGAGGGTGTTTTCGTTCACGCGGTCGGTGCGCCAGAGGCAATAGTCTTTGGCTTGCTCCCAACTGACGCCCACGACGGGATAGTCGTTAAAGCCGGGGTGACGGAAGTAATACTCCACCATGGGCTCATTGAAGCTGAGCTCACTGCGCCAGACCAGGGTATCGGGCATGGCCCCTTCGATCACCGGCATGTATTGCGGGTCGGATGGGTCAAAGACACGATTGAGCCAGTGCAAATATTCGCGGTAGTGTACGTTGGTCACCTCCGTGCGATCGAGATAGAACGAAGGCACAGACACCCGACGGGGTATGTTGTTCCAATCGCCCATCACATCCTCTTCGGTCTGTCCCATCATGAACGTACCACCCTCGACAAATACCAGACCGGGACCCAGTCCCTGTTCCTTGGATTTGGCGACGCGGAATCCACCTTGGTTCTTGTCGTTGTAGTTCCATCCCGTGGCATCTGATTTATCAAACTTCTTTTTCCCGAACAGTCCGCTTTTGCAGGAGCTCAGCAGCACGGCCAGGACCAGGAGCCAGGAGAGGGATTGGAGTCGTTGTTGCATAAACCTATGAATTGGAATACTTTTAACGGCCAAAAAGGTGTTTTATTGCACAGGCTTTGAACGCCCACAGGCCGAATTGCGAATATAGACGCTTTTTGGGAGATCGGAAATAGGGCTTTTACTAAATTTTTAAGGGAGAAATCCCATAGAACCAAGGGGTTATTGATGAACCGATTCGCCACTTTTTTGATTTTTTTAGCAATCGCGGCAGTACCCCAACTGGCGGAGGGGCAACGCAGCTATGCTGCTCATTCCGTTCTGTCTGCCGGATCCTGGATCAAGTTGGCCGTTCCCCAAGCCGGCTTGTACAAAGTAGAGGGAGCTCGGTTGCAGGCAGGCGGACTACTCACCTTACCGGTCTCATCGGCCGCCATTCGTCTTTTTGGGAAGGAGGGCGGACCACTCAGCGAGTCCAATGCCGGTGCCTACACCGACGACCTCAAAGAACTCGCCCTCCTCGTATTCGATGGCGGGGATGGTCAGTTTCATACTAACGATTATTTTTTGTTCTACTCCCCCGGACCGCATCGCTGGCAAGTGGATCTTCCCAACGGACTGTTTCAATTTCAAAAAAATCTATACACCGATTCGGTGTACTACTATTTCACCGTATCGGGGATCGGAAAACGCGTGAGCGATCAATCGGCAACGGGGAGTAATGGTCCCCTGATCGATCGCTACCTCGACCGCCAGGTCTATGAATTGGATTCGGTGAATTTGTTGTCGAGCGGAAAGGAATGGTACGGCGATGAACTCGCCCAAGCGCCGGGAAAAACGTTGCGCAAGGACCTTTCTTTCACGTTTCCGAACCTGGTTTCCGGTGGTACGGTGCGCGTGCGCAGCCGCGTGTTGGCTCGCAGCACGGGCTCGGGGTCTCGTTTCGATCTCACGTTGAATGGGGTTTTGGTCGGACAACAATCGATCCCGCCCGTGGGCGCACAGGTCTATGATCCTTTCGCCGTAGCACGAACCGATCTGTTTTCCGGGACGCTGACCGACCCTTCCATCACCCTAAGCTATCAGTATCAACCCGGGGCTTTCGGCGCACAGGGATGGATCGATCGGGTGGAGGTTTTTGCCCAGCGAACGTTAACGATGAGTGGATTGAGGAGTTTGTTTTTTCGGGACTTGGGGACGGTGGGTCAGCCCGCCGTGCAATACCGTATTCAATCCGCTCCGACCGATCTTTCCGTTTGGGATGTAACCGATCCCTTCGAGGTGCGTCGCCTGCAAGGCGACCGAAGCGGATCCGACTATCGGGTTCAAGCGAGCGCCACCAACTTGAAAGAGTTTCTTGCGTTCAGTGGTACCGATTTTCCGGCGCCCCGCGTGGTGGGGTTGGTACCCAATCAGGATTTGCACGGATTGGGCGCCACCGATATGGTGATCGTGGTGCCCTCGGCTTGGCGAGCAGCTGCCGACAAGCTGGCCAGTGGTCACCGCAGCCGAAGTGGTTTGCGGGTACAGGTGGTCGCGGTAGAGCAGGTGCGCGAGGAGTTCGGGGGTGGCGTGAGTGATCCGACGGCCATTCGGGATCTGCTGAAGATGTTCTATGATCGGCAGCGGAATAATCCGGCCGATCGTCCAAGGTATTTGTTATTGATGGGGGCTGGGTCTTACGATCCCAAGTCACGCGTTCGCAATAACGATGCGCCTCTTCCAACGTATCAAAGCATGGAATCCCTCGATCCGCTGGGCACGTATTGCACGGATGATTATTTCGGGTTGTTGGATGATGCGGAAAACATTCAAAATCCTGCTATACAAAATCTGTTGGACCTGGGTATTGGTCGGATCCCGGCTCGTTCGTTGGCCGAGGCGATGGCGTATGTTGACAAGACCTTGGCTTATGTCGATACGGCCTCGAGGGGAAGTTGGCAAACCCGGATCAGTTTTCTGGCCGACGATGAGGATGGGAACTTACATCTGTCCGATGCCGAAGGCATGGTCGCGGCCGCTCGGCAGGCGGCTCCTTGGTTGAATACACAGAAGATCTACCTCGATGCCTATCGGCAACAGGCCGGGGCGGCGGGTACGCGCTATCCGGAGGCGAATCGGGCGGTGGATCGTGAGATCTTCAAAGGCAATTTGATCGTGAATTACACGGGGCATGGGGGAAAGGAACAATTGGCGGAGGAGGTACTGATCTCCCGAAGCATGGTGGAAGGATGGCAAAATGCCGATCGGTTGCCGTTGTTCATCGTGGGTACCTGTGATTTTGCGCCGTATGACAACCCCGCGGCGCGGGGATTGGGCGAAAGGTTATTGATCAAACCTGGGTCGGGGGCGATCGGTTTGTTGTCAACGGCTCGTCCCGTTTTCGCATTCAGCAACCGGATCTTGCACGAGAATTATTTGCGGGTGGCCTTGCAGCCCGAGGGGTCGGGGCGGTATTTGTCGCTCGGCGAGTCGATTCAAAGAGCGAAGAACCTCACGTATCAGACCTCGTCGGACCTGATCAATAACCGCAAGTTCAGTTTGCTGGGCGATCCGGCGTTGACGTTGGCCTTTCCGTCTAACCGCGTGCAGACGGTACGCATCAATGGTCGCCCGGTTTCCGCTTCCGACACGATCAAAGCCGGGGCAAAACTGCTAATCGAGGGGGAGGTTACCGACCGAAACGGACAACGATTAGATGGATTTAATGGATGGGTTTATCCCACGGTGTTTGATAAACCGCGGGTACAATCGACGTTGGCCAACGATCCGGGTTCGATCGCGGTACCGGTGGAGATGCCGGGGGCGGTGTTGTTCAGTGGGGTATCTACAGTGAGTGGCGGACGATTTCAATTTGAATTCACCGCACCGCTTGATATGAATCCTGTCGTAGGGAAGGGACGGATCAGTTATTATGCGCGCTCGGGTACCAGCGATGCGCAAGGATTTGGCGAGGATATTTGGGTAGGCGATCGCATGGGGGGGATGTTGACCGACCGGGAAGGTCCCGCGATTCAGCTCTCGCTCAATCAGCCCGGGTTTGCCGATGGTGGTTTAACGAACACCACCCCGGTTTTGATAGCCGAACTGACCGACTCTTCCGGCATCAACACCGCCGGTGGTATCGGCCACGACCTGCTGGCCACCCTGAACGCTGAATCTCGAACGCTGAACCCCGAACGCTACTTACTCAACGACTTCTACCAATCGGCCCCCAATACCGCTCAAAAAGGATCCGTCCGCTACCCCTTGCCTGAGTTGGCACCGGGGACGTATACCTTGACGTTGCGGGCCTGGGATGTACTCAATAATCCGGGCGAAAAAACCCTCTCTTTTGTGGTGGGGGATGGAGAGAAGTTGCGGATCGACAGGGTGTTGAATTACCCCAATCCGTTCACGTCCGCCACCCGGTTTTGGTTCGAGCATAACGCACCCGGGCAATTGTTACGGGTATCGGTGGAGGTGATGACCCTTACCGGGCGGGTGGTGCGGACCCTGCGGGCCGAGGCCCTGTCGGAGGGTAATTTTTACCGCGACCTGGAGTGGGACGGGCGGGATGAGCAGGGCGATCGGCTGGGGCGGGGTACTTATATATATCGGCTACGGGTTCGTTGTGCCGGTAAAGGGGAGGCCTCCCAGGTGGAGAAACTGGTTATCCTCTAACTGTTTATAATTTCTTTAACGATTCTGCAATAAATGGGCTCCTTCCTCGTTATCCAGCGGGAGGATTGGCCCTGAATGGATGGAAATCCATGAGTTTCAGTGTTTTTGCTCCCGAAAAAAAATCTTTTTTTATCCGGGTTTTGTAGAAAAGCCCCTATATTTACACCACTCTAAAACCTTTCTAATGAGACCAACTGCTTTGAAACTTACGGCGGCACTGCTTATGCTCAGCGGTGTGTCGAACTATGTCATGGCCCAGGCTGACCCCATCAATGTGGTAACCACGGCTGTTCCTTTTTTGCGTATTTCTCCTGATGCTCGTTCCGGTGGAATGGGTGAGATGGGAATTGCGACCAGTCCCGACACCTATTCCGGTTTTTGGAATATCGGTAAGGCGGCATTCAACACGTCTAAAGCTCGGATCGCTGCTACATATACTCCCTGGATGCGTGACCTGGTAGGCGATGTTTACCTGGCTTCTGCAACTGGTTTCTACAAAATGTCTGACGACCAAGCCATCACTGGTTCGGTTCGTTATTTCAGTTTGGGAAACATCACCTTCACCGATAACCTCGGAAACGACTTCGGTAATTTCCGTCCCCGTGAATTCGGTATCGATGTAGGATATAGCCGCAAACTCAACGACAAGAGCGGTGTGGGTATCACTTTAAAGTATATCAACTCCAACTTGGCCGGTGGTACAACCGTTGGTAGCACAACCTATCAGGCCGGTAGCGCCATCGCAGCCGACCTCGGATATTATCACACGAACAAAGGTGCCTCTGGAACCGGAATGGCTTGGGGTATTACCCTTTCCAACCTGGGTTCTAAGATCGCCTACACCGACAACGCGGATGCCAAGGATTTCATCCCGGCTAACCTCGGTGCTGGTATCAACTATACCAAGAAGTACAACGATAAGAACTCCTTGTCTTTGGGTCTGGAGACCAACAAACTGTTGGTGCCCACGCCTCCTGCTGAGGGAGACGCTGCCGCCCTGGCCGCTTACCGCAGCAAAGGTGTCGTGAGCAGCTGGTTGAGCTCCATGGGAGATGCGCCCGGTGGATTCGGCGAGGAGCTGAAAGAGTTCCAGTGGTCTATGGGTGCTGAGTATGTTTACAACAAGCAGTTCGCCCTCCGTGCTGGTTATTTCTACGAGAATGTAACCAAAGGCAACCGTCGTTATTTCACAACCGGTATGGGTGTGATGTACAACATTTTCTACTTCAACTTTGCTTACCTGATCCCCACCGGAAGTGGTGTGACGCGCAACCCGCTGTCCAATACCCTCCGCTTCTCTGTGGCTTTCGATCTGGATAAGAAAAAATAATTGCTCATTAGAGAAGGTAAAAGTCCCGCTTCGGCGGGACTTTTATTTTTCAGGATATTTGCATCATGAGTTATCGCATCGGCACCGGCATTGATTTTCACCAATTGGTGGAAGGGCGTGATCTCTGGATCGGCGGCGTGAAGATCCCCCATCACAAAGGTTCGCTCGGGCATAGCGATGCGGATGTGCTGCTCCATGCCATCTGCGATGCCTTGTTAGGTGCCTTGGCGCTGGGTGATATCGGCATTCATTTTCCCAATACCGATCCGGCGTACAAAGACATCGACAGCAAAAAACTATTGGCCCATACATTCGCACTCATCCGGCAACAGGGCTATTCGGTGGTCAACATCGACTCTACGCTTTGTTTAGAGAAGCCGAAGATCAGTCCGCACCTTCCTGCCATGCGCGAGGTGAT
>CAXRAX010000043.1:0-11844 GCA_964229195.1 Chitinophagaceae bacterium
CACGGAAGGCATTCGGCGGTATGAATGGTTGCAGATCCTGATACCGGTGTTGCATTTGTTTGGCGGACTGATGATCCTGATCGGGCTGTTCACGCGCTGGGCTTCTGTGTTTCAATTTCCCATCGTATTGGGGGCCATCCTTTTTGTCAAACAAGATAGCCGTGCCTATTTCAGTGAAATGGAATTGCCCCTGGCGATCTTGGTGCTCCTGCTACTCGTTGTTTTTATGATCTTGGGCGACGGAGAGCTGTCCTGGAAAAAAACTGATCCAAAGCGAACGGTCCATTACTTGACTTATGTTAATCTAGATCGCTATGCGGCCCTTTTTTTATTTTCCACTCCAGTCAAACGGCGCATTCAATTCCTTTCCATCCGGCCGAATGGTATTTCCCCGGATCGAATAAACCGTATGGGCTTTTAATTGCTCGGCGGGTATCTCAATCTCTGTGAGCAACCCTATGCCTTGCTCATGTAATTCCGGTTCTATCCATTTTAGCGCCTGCTCCTGTTCCAACAACAGCGGCATCCGAAACTTATTGGTGCCATCGTTGTGGATCGTACGAAACAATTCATTTCCTTCACGGGTCAGGATGGCAAAGGTTTCCGTACGCGGATTGTACAGGGCCGGAATCAGCATCGGCGCGCCCGAGGCCAGCCGAACATACCAAGGCATCTTACGAGAACGACCTGCTACCTTCTGATGCTCGTATACGCCATCGGCTACCAGTAAGCATCGATCTTTTATGTGGTTGTACCATGCCGATCCCCGCTCGAGGATGCGCTCGGACCGCGCATTGAAGAAATGATTGCCGTATTTCTGAAACTGATCGGGCCGGTCGATCATGAAATCGGCGATGAGTCCCCAGTGCATCGGAACTACTTCCGGTCCCGCTTCTTTTTGCACGATCGTCCAACAAGAAGGCCGGGCAAAAGCCGACAAATGCGGCGCATCCTGATCGATCGCCGCGTATTCTTTTTTTATTTGGACGCCCTTTACTTTTTGGGGCAATCCATCCGGGCCTAACGCTGCTTTATATCCGATGTCGACACACATTGCGCGGTTCTTTACCAGCCGATTCCATAATCCTCTCCATGATTGCTGGAACCACCCCAAAGCGAACCGTGTTTCCAGTCGAAATAAATGGCATTGATCGGGCCGGAGGTCCGGTCCTCGAAACTCAATTTATACCCCATCGTTTTGAGGGTTTCCCTGACAGATGTAGATGTTTTGTCGGAAAGGAGCAGGTTACCCGCCCGGGGTCGGCGGTCCGCGATCTTATTTCCCCCCAGCGATAACCAAAGTTGATTGGTGTTGATATTGGCAGCCTCGCTGGCCTGCTGTACCGTCATTCCGAACTCGACCATATTCAAAAAGAATTGAAGCAGATTTTGATCCTGCGTATCACCCCCTTGCACCGCAAATGCCAAGTAGGGCTTTCCGTCGCGCAAGGCCAAACTCGGGGTGAGGGTCACCCGTGGACGCTTGCCCGGTGCTACTACATTGAACGGATTCAGCGCCGAATCCAACACAAAACTCTGCATCCGCTGACTCATCCCGACGCCGGTATTACCGGCAATGCAAGCGGGTATCCAACCCCCGCTGGGCGTAATGGATACCACCCATCCCTCATTATCCGCTGCTTCAATGGAAGTAGTGCCCATCCATAACCGTTCCTGATAAGTGCTTTCCTCAAAGGCCACACCGGACGTATCATGTGCCGGCGCAAAATTTCTTTTTTCGTCTTTTTCACCGGGACTATATCCTTTTCGCAGCCATTCGGCATAGGGATTTTGTTTTCCCTCGAAAGGGTAGGGGTCGCCCGGACCGATCAATGAATCATTTTGATTCCGATTCATCGACGCAGCTCGTTGTTTGGCATATTCCTTACTCAGTAAACCCTTCATGGGTTCTTGTGGCGGAAAATAGGGATCGCCGTAATAAAAATCTCGGTCGGCAAAGGCCATACTCATGGCCTGATACAAGGTGTGGATGTAGGAAACACTGTTGTAGCCCATGGATTTCAGGTCAAAATTTTCCAGGATGTTCAGGGCTTGGAGCATGGAGGGGCCTTGCGTCCACGGCTGCATTTTGTATACATCGATCCCTTTGTAGTTCACGTGTAAGGGTTCCTCCTCGATAGGTTTCCAGCGGGCCAGGTCTTCTTTGGTGATCAGTCCGCCCTGCTCCCGACAGCCCCGTACAAATTCCTCGGCGATATCGCCCCGGTAAAACCGATCGCAAGCCGCCTGGATCGCCGCTTTTCGGCTGGCTCCTTTTTTCAGGGCCTGTTGCTCGGCTTCCACCATTTTTGTGAGCGTGTTCAGCAGATCTTTTTGTACAAAGATCTCTCCGGCCTCGGGGGCTTCTCGTTTCTCGCCCAGGTGAGGAAGAAAAACAGATTGACTATAAGGCCATTGTTTGATCAATGTTTTTTGACGCTCGATGCTGTTGGCAGTTTGTGCCTCGATCGGATAACCGGCAGCCAATTCCATCGCCGGGGCCAATACTTCTTGCAGACTTTTGGTGCCGTATTCAGCGAGCAGGTGACAGAGTCCGCCGGGTGTACCAGGTGTAGTAGCGGCCAGCGGACCATATTCCGGCGGAAACGCATATCCCTTGCTCTTGAAGAATTCGGCCGTGGCACCGGCGGGCGCAACGCCCATGGCATTGAGGCTGATGACTTTTTTTGTTTTCGGATTGTACAACAGCACCTGCGTTTCGCCTCCCCAACTCAATACGTCCCACATCGTGCAGGTGGCAGCGAGCATCGCACAGGCAGCATCAACGGCATTGCCACCCTCTTGAAATAGTTTCGCTCCGGCCGTAGCCGCCAACGGTTTTCCGGTGATGGCCATCCAGTTTTTTCCGTGCAGCGGTGGTTTTTGCGTGCGCTGGGCGATCAAGAGGTTGCCATTCCAAAGAAACAGCGTAAAAAGAATTAGGATTCGCTTAGAATGATTCATGTTGGGATATTTCAGAAGGGTGGAGTACAATTTACTCAAGATTTTGCAAGTCAATCAGCAGCCTGCTGATAATTCCTTCCATCCTGTGATTATCCTAATATTGTTTACCTTTTCCCTCTAAACCTACCTGTATTGATCATGACACCTGATTTTTTCCAGATTCACCGATATAGTGGTATCATTCGGGTGTGTTTCTTTTTTTTAGGGGGACTATTATTTTCTGTTCCATCCTGGTCGCAAGTTGAGTTACATGTACTGGGTATAACCCAAGACGCAGGCTTACCGCAATTGGGATGTGTGCGGTCTTGTTGTCTGTTAGACGGAAAGCCAAAAGAGCGCGTTCCTGTTGTTTCGCTTGGCATCACGCAGGCCGATCCGTCCAAAGCCGTCTTGGTAGAGGCTACACCCGATATCAATTTACAATGGCAGTGCTTGACCGGCTTAAATCGAGGTGCTGAGCCATCTTCCGTGCTCATTACCCATGCGCATATGGGGCATTATGGCGGATTGATGCAATTGGGTCGAGAGGCTCGCAACACCAACGGGGTTACTGTACTCGGACATCCTTCCCTGATCGATTTTTTACAGCGTGATCAGCCCTGGAAGCAACTGGTCACGCTGCAAAACATTCAGCCCCTTCCGCTGCAGCCGTATGAGAAAAAGGTGATCGGTCAACTTACTATCCGGGCTATTCCGGTGCCTCACCGAGCCGAGGTAAGTGCCACGTACGGCTATATTTTGGAAGGTCCCTCTAAACGGGCATTATTCGTGCCGGATATAGACAAATGGTCCAATTGGGATCTTTCAATAGACAGCTTGATCCAACAAGTTGATGTTGCTTATTTGGATGCGACTTTTTTTGATGCCCGCGAATTGCCCGGACGAAATCTCCGGGAGATCCCGCATCCAACCGTGCTGGAGACGATGGATCGGGCGCGGGATTGGCCTATTTCTCTTCGGCAAAAGATTTACCTGATCCATTTCAATCATACCAATCCCTTGTTGCAGCCGAGCAGTCAGCCCGAGCAACTGGTGACTCAATTTGGATTCCGGATCGCCCGGGTAGGGGATCGGTTGGAGTTGTAGGTGTGGTCCGCCGACCGGCACTTTAAATTTTCTCAAACCGAGCGGTGCATACCTGCCCGCCCATCTCTACCCGTATGGTGTATATCCCTCGAGGCAACGCACTGATATTGAAGGTTACTTGGTTCGCGCCAATATTACCTTGCTGCGTGATGCTACCCACCTGAACGTTTTGGTTATTGAATAATCGGGCGGTGATCGTTCTGGCTTGGGGTAGTACCACAACTACGCTCACTTGATTTTGCGCCGGATTCGGGAAAGCCGTCAATACGCAGGTATTGGTGGTGGGCATGACCACCTGAATGGTGTTACAATACTCCTTGACACAACCGGGGCGGATCACAGCACGCAGGCAAACGCGGTAGCCACCACCCTGGGTGAATTCGTGGATCGGATTGGACTGGTTAAGGGTAACGACCGGAACGTTTTGACCGGAGATCGGGGTGATCGTCCAGGTTTGTTGCGTGATCGGGGCGTTGCTCACCGTCTGGAAATAAATTCGGTTGGGTCGGCTGCCCTCGGGTCTGGAAGTGAAAGAGACACGAACACTGTCGCAGGGAATTACCGTACTAGCCGGTAGCACGGTGATCGAATCGCATTTTTCGGCGATGCAGTTGTTCCCGTAAACGATCCGCAGACAAACCCGATAACGTCCAGGCGTAGCGTAGGTATGCTCTGCATGCCAGGAGTTGGCACCGGTTCCATCTCCGAAGGTCCACGTAGCAGTATAATTGTTGTTGGGCTGTAAAGGGGAAGTATTGGTAAAGATCCGACGCAGCGAATTTGTGGGAGACACTGAGGTCGTAAAGCTGGCCCGATAATTACAGCCACTGATACCGGTTATCACCACCGGCCGACAATATTCACTCACACAAGAGGCAGTACCGGCCGCAGCAGTTTTTTTCACCCGCAAACAAACCGTGTAGGTGCCGTTGGCGGTATAACTGTGCTGGGCATTGACCGTGTTGACAGCTGGACTATTATCTCCGAACGTCCACCGAACTGAATCGCCTGGCTGTATGTTCACCGTCGTATTGGTGAAATTCACCAATACGGATTGTGGTGTGGCAGTTCCGATCGAAGAAGTAAAGGCCGCTTGCAGCGTACAGGGCTGTGAGCAGGAAAGGTTGACTACCATGATCGCACTATCAGCACAAATCAATGCACCATTTGGCGTAAAGGCCTTGAAAATATGTTTCACGGTATAAACGCCACAATTGGCGTAGGTGTGCAGGGGACTTCTCGCATCACTCATGCTTCCGTTGCCAAAATACCACAGGTGTCGGGTCGTTGCCGAGTCACCTAGTATGGCCGGAATAAAGCGCACCGTATTGCCGTTAATGGCGGTCGTGAATTGCGCGTTGCAAACCGTGTTGTTCTGTGCCTTTCCGACGGCCAACAATAGCGTCATAAAGGCCAGAAGAATGATCGACTTTTTCATGGTAGTCGTTTTAGGTGACTATTCAGGATAGGAGCGACGAGTCTGTGAAGCTACCGAAATTTTAGGCAAGACTGACCGCCGACGATCTACAGCGGACGGCGGACCGCGGACAGTCCGCGAAGCGGACTACTCAATTATCCTAGTTTTGCAGTATCTCCAACGCATGACCCGGACGTACCTACTCTGCTGTTTTTTCTTGATTATCACCCGAATACAGGCTGCTACTATAACCGGACTGGTGTCCGATGCTACTGGTAATTCCTTGCCCTATGCCTCCATTTCAGTGGTGGGTACTAGCAAAGGTGTTGTAGCCAACAGCGAAGGTCGCTACGAACTGAACCTCCCGGCCGGCACCTATATCCTGCTTTGCCAATACGTGGGCTATGCCCAGCAACGAAAAAGCATTACGGTGCAGCAAAGCGACCTGGTGGTGAATTTTGTGCTGGAGCGACAAGAACTGGTGATGCCCGATGTGGTGGTGAAAAAAGGAGAGGACCCGGCCTACGAGATCATTCGAAATACGATCGCCCGCCAATCAGAAAATCTCGACCGCACACGGGCATACAGCTGTCAGGTTTATTCAAAAGGTCAGCTGCGGCTACGATCTTACCCTAAAAAATTCCTGGGTGAAAAAGTCGATTTTGAGGACGGCGACTCCAGTCAGAAAAAGATCATCTATCTCTCGGAGACGGTTTCTCGATTCTCGGTCGATGGTCCGGCCAAACGAAAAGTAGAGGTCATCTCCTCCAAAGTGAGTGGCAGCAGCGACGGCTTCGGATTGGCCGTGCCGGATGCTTACAATCTCTATCAGAACAATGTGATGATCTCCACGCGGATCAATCCAAGGGGATTTGTATCTCCTCTGGCGACCAATGCACTGACCTTTTATCGATATAAACTCCTGGGTACTTTCTACGAGAATGGAAAGCCCATCAGTCGCATTCAGGTAACGCCCCGAAGAAAGATGGAGCCGTTGTTCAGCGGACAGATCACCATCGTGGAAGACGATTGGCAGTTGCATTCGATCGACCTCACCCTCACGCGCGAACAACAAATGGAATTGCTCGATACCCTTCAGCTCGTGCAGCTTTATCAGCGATACGATCCGGGTGATTGGCTGGTGTCGAGTCAGGTGCTGTACCCGGCTGCCAAGAAATTCGGGTTCGATGCCTACGGCAGTTTTGTGAATGTGTATACCGAGTATGACATACAGCCTGCGTGGACCAAAAAATTCTTCGATCGCACCCTGCTGCGCTACCTCGACAGTGCCAACCGTCGAACGAATGACTATTGGGAGACCGTACGCCCCGTTCCTCTGATGCTGGATGAACAAAGAGATTATGCCAAGAAAGACAGCCTGGAGCAGGCCCGAAAGGATCCCCGCTATCTCGACTCGCTCAACCGCGTTCGAAATAAATTTACCCTGTCAAAACTGTTTCTCACGGGTCAGCCTCTTTTTGCTAAAGGGGATATCAGTTCGGCATCGATGAACCCGGTCCTGGAGCAACTCAATTTCAATCCCGCCGAAGGCTGGGTGATGCAACCCGAGTTCTCCTGGCGCCGCGATCTGGACAGCACCGGCTCCCGCCGTTCCCTCTCCGGATCCATTGCTTTGCGATATGGATTTGCCAATCAGCGATTCCATCCCCGTGCCAGTATCAACTATAACTTCGGATCCAAGCTCTCCCGATCGTTATCGCTTTCCTTCGGCCGACAAGTGATTCAATTCAATAGCCAAAGTCCGATCGACGAACGGAACAACACCATCTCCTGCCTGTTCTACGAGAATAACGTCATCAAAACTTATCAGGCCGCTTTTCTTCGGGCGGGATTTAATTCCGGCATCGGGGCCGGTTTGTCGATCAATGGATCGGTTCAATACGCCGACCGAAAGCCGCTGGATAACGTGACCGATTTCACGCTGCGGGATAAAGACAATCGATCTTATACGCCCAATTACCCCACCGAGCTGACCAATACCAACCTCACCCCGCATCAGGTTTTTTTGATGACGGTTGGACTTCGCTGGCAACCCGGCGCCCGGTACATTGAATTGCCACAGCGAACCATCAACATCGGTGGTCGGGCCCCGGTATTCTCCTTACAAGTGACCAAGGCCATCGAGGGCATCGTGGGCAGCGACGGTTCCTTTGCCAAATGGCGATTCGATGTAACCGATCAGCTGAACCTCAAATTAAAAGGGGTATTTCGATATCGGATCGGTTTAGGCGGATTCCTCAATGACGAAAAAGTACAGCTCCCCGATTATACGCACTTCAACGGAAACAACTGGCAGTTCGGAACCAGCACCCTCAGCAGTTTCCAGTTGTTACCCATCTATCAGTTGAGCAACACGGAGCCCTATTACGGCCTGGCGCATCTGGAGTATAATCTGAAGGGTTTTATCACGAATAAAATCCCGGGTATCAAAAAGCTCAATCTGTATTTACTGACCGGACTCAATACTTGTTACGTGAACCGCGACCGGCGTTATTTCGAGTGGTTCGTTGGCGTCGATAATCTCTTTAAGATCGTCCGGGTCGATTATATTTTCTCCTATCAGCCCGGCCGCCCCATGCAATCGGCCCTTCGGTTCGGTATTACGAATCGGTTGGTGCGGTAATTGTCCGAAGTCCGGTGCGGTAAAGGTCCGCCGTCCGCGGTCGGCCGTCGGTCATCTGACATCGGACTGTCCGCGCAGCGGATTATCTTTACCCAAATTCCTTTCCATGCGACCACTCCTTCTTCTCACAGCCGTATTCATCGTCTCCTCTGCTCAGGCCCAACTCCGGTATCCGGAGACGCGCAAGGCGGCGGTGCAGGACAATTACTTTGGAACCACCATCGCCGATCCGTATCGGTGGTTGGAAGATGATAACAGCGAGGAGACCAAAAACTGGGTCACGTCACAAAATCAGGTTACGAACGAGTATCTCGCGCAGATCCCTTTGCGGGAAAAGGTAAGAGCCCGTTTATCGGTCATGTGGAATTATCCTAAGTACGGATCTCCGCGACAGGAGGGCGACTATTATTATTTCACCAAAAATGACGGCCTTCAGAATCAAAGTGTATGGTATCGGCAAAAAGGATTGACCGGTACTCCGGAGGTTTTTTTGGATCCCAACGGATTTTCAAAAGACGGTACCATCGCCCTGGCCGGTATATCCTTTTCCAAGAATGCTCGCTATGCAACCTATTTGATTTCGGGTAGCGGCAGCGATTGGCAAGAGGCGATTATTCGTGACCTGCGTTCGAATCAGCAGGTCGATGATACGATCCGGTGGATCAAGTTCAGTGGGCTCTCCTGGCAGGGCGACGAAGGATTTTATTATAGCCGATATCCCGAACCCGATGCCAGCAGCAAACTCTCCAAACAGAATCAATTTCATAAGGTTTATTTTCATCGGATCGGTACTTCCCAGCAAGCGGATGTGTTGGTGTACGAGGATAAAGACCATCCTCTGCGCAATGTAGGAGCTGAACTGACGGAAGATGGTCGCTTTTTGATCCTCAATATTTCGGAGGGTACCAGCGGTGGTGAACTGCGCGTGCGCGATCAATCCAAAAAAGATTCCCCCTTTACGCTTTTGATCGAAGGATTTAAGACAGAACCCGAGGTGGTGGACCATGACGGAAAGGGTCGGCTGATTGTAAAAACGAATCAGGGCGCCCCCAATTACAAAGTGGTGTTGATCGATCCCACCCGTCCGGATCCCGCCAACTGGATCACCCTGGTGAAAGAAAAGCCAGAAGTGTTGCAGGAAGTAGGCAAGGCCGGGGGCTATTTGTTTTGCTCTTATCTAAAAGATGCCGCCACAAAAGTGTATCAGCATACATACGATGGAAAAATGCTGCGACAGATCCAACTGCCCGGCATCGGAACGGCCTCCGGTTTTGGCGGAAAAAGAAAGCAATCCTCATTCTTTTACACCTACACCTCCTTTACCTATCCGCCTACCACCTTTCGCTTTGATATTGCCACTGGCGTATCCACGATTTTCCGAAAAACCGAAACAGCCTTTGCTTCGGACGATTACGAAACCCGTCAGGTGTTCTTCACCAGCAAGGATGGTACGCGCGTTCCTATGTTCATTACGGGCAAAAAAGGATTTCAGCTGAACGGCAATAATCCGGTTTTGCTGTACGGATACGGCGGATTCAATATTCCCATGACCCCGGGTTTTAGCATTTCCAATGCTTTTTGGGTGGAGCAAGGCGGACTCTATGTGGTCGTGAACCTGCGAGGTGGCAGTGAGTACGGCGAGGCCTGGCACCAGGCCGGTATGCTGGCAAATAAACAAAACGTATTTGACGATTTTATCGGGGCAGCTGAATACCTGATCGCCGAGAAATACACCCGCAAAGACCTGTTGGCGATACGCGGCGGCTCCAATGGCGGTTTGCTCGTGGGCGCCTGTATGACGCAGCGACCCGACCTTTTCAAAGTAGCCCTTCCGGCGGTGGGCGTACTCGACATGCTCCGATATCATTTGTTCACCATCGGTTGGGCCTGGGCTGTGGAGTATGGTCGAAGCGATAACCCCGATCAGTTCCCGTATCTGATCAAGTATTCCCCCCTGCATCAACTGAAAGACGGTATTTCTTATCCTGCCACACTGGTGACAACGGCCGATCACGACGACCGGGTAGTGCCCGCTCATTCGTTCAAGTTCGCCGCCCGCTTACAGGAGGCTCATCGGGGCTCCGCACCGGTTTTGATCCGGATCGAAAGCAAAGCAGGCCACGGCGCCGGTAAACCCACCAGCAAACAGATCGAAGAAGCCACCGATGTTTGGAGTTTTGTGATGCATCAGTTTGGGATGGGGGTTAAGTAGTCCGCCGACCGCGGACGGCGGACAGCGGACAGCGGACAGCGGACTTTCTCTAATTTTGTAAAATCATACAACGTAATCATATGAAACCAACCCATTTCTTACTACTCCTCTCCATTTTGTTTTTAGGTGCCGGATCGAACGTTCTCCGGGCACAAGCCGACAACCCTGATGCCATTGTAGGCGTTTGGAAGACGGGGGAAGGAAATGCCATGGTGCGTATCTATAAGAATGGCGAGAAGTATCAGGGAAAGATCGTTTGGTTAAAGGAGCCCAACGATCCGGAGACCGGAAAGCCCAAGGTCGATAAGAATCATCCGGATGAACCAAACCGGGGGCGTCCTTTACTCGGACTCATCAATGTTTGGGGATTTTCCTATGCCGAGAAAAATGTTTGGGAAGACGGTAACATTTATGACCCGAAGAATGGCAACACCTATTCTTGCACGATCAAAATGACCAACTCCAACACCATTGACGTCCGCGGATATATTGGGATATCGCTGATCGGAAGAAGCGATACCTGGACGCGCCAAGTAGCGAAGTAACCGATCAGGGTGAAACAAAGTTCAGGCTGAATCCGACATATAGGGGATTGCCGAGCGCACTGGTAAAGTAGCGTTGATTCTTTGCTTTTCCATCGTACACGTTCATCCCGTCGAATCGATAGTTGTATCGCAAACCGGCCTGTACGTTGAACCAGATGAATCCCGATAATTTTTTATCCCACATGATACGTGGTTTGAGTTCGCCGCGCTGGAGAAATAAGGTGCCGGTGGGACTATTCGGTACGCTCATCCAAAACTGATTGCCCTCCAGCTCAAAGCCCAGTTGAACAATGCTGGCCGTAGAGAAGTTGTAACGAAGGTGTCCGCGTGCCGGTACCAAGAGCTCCATACCCCACTTGTCATTGAAGGTTTTGTTCCAGAGTAGCACAGGTACGTATATGAGCTGTCCTGCTCGGTAGGTACGGGCCAGTCCCACCCCGACCATATTTTTCTCCGACCGCTTCCATCCATAAACGGCTGTGGCGCTGATGGTCAATGCTTTTCGGTTGATGTCCTTCAAGTCATGAAACACCCCGTTCACATCGGCACTGGCCTGCAGGATCAAAAAATTCTTTTCATTGAGGGGTTTGAAGATCGTGGTATTGATGCCGGTGCTGGTGAGGGTATGCGTGGCCAGCTGTTTGGCGATCGTATTGGTGGGGGAGTTGTTGATCGAAATTCGGCTGCCCCAGTAATTCGCACCCAATTGCCAGATGATCTTATTGTTCGAGATCACCGGGATGTTCACTTGTGCTTTGATGGCGATCATCTGCGAAGCCGTAAAGCTTTGCATCGCCGGCAGCATGGCACTAACCGGAATATCGGGGATGGCGAAACTACCCATGCGCTCCAAACCCAGGCTGACGATCCGGGTGGGGGTTTGATTAAGTACTTTTTGGTTGCAGTAGCGTTTCACACCTTCGGCATCGCCGAACTGGCTGTAATCAAAGTTTTCGGTGGTGTCGGACTGTGCCAC
>CAXRAX010000044.1:0-5050 GCA_964229195.1 Chitinophagaceae bacterium
GGGACGGGTTGCGGGCGGCTTTGAGGGATAAGGATTTCCTCCAAGTAGTATGGGAAGTGGAGGATGGCAAGGATCTGATGCACAAGTTGGCTGTCAAAATCCCTGATGTATTATTGATGGATGTTCGGATCCCCAACACAGATGGGATTCAGGCGATCGCCCGTATCCGCAAAGAGTATCCGGATATTCGGATCGTTGTACTCACCATGTACGATGAGCCGCAATTGGTGAACCGGATGATGGAAATGGGGGCCAATGCTTTTCTGACTAAAATGGCCGATCCGGAGGAGATCTGTCAAGCGATTCTCACCTGTGTCCGGGAGGATTTCTATTTCAATGACCTGGTCAATCAGGCCGTGTTGCTCAAATTGCAACGCAAGCGAAAGGTTTCCCGGCCTTCCGTAAATGCAGTCCGTTTTACGGAAAAGGAATTGCGGATCCTGCAGTTGATCGCAGATGACAAGACCACGGAGGAGATCGCGGAAGTGGTCTTTTTGAGTCCCCGTACCGTTGAAACCATCCGACAGCAGATGAAACAAAAGGCCGGGGTGAAGACCATCGCCGGGCTGGTCATGTATGCCACTCGTCACAAGATCCTGGAATGAGCGCCAACCCCAACCATCAGTTTTTTGACGGTTTCTATCAGGAGATCTGGCAGCAATTGATGCCGGCGCAATTGACCAACAAAGAGGTAGCGCATCTGATCGGTACTTACGGACTTAGTCAACAAACTCCCGTGTTGGATCTGATGTGCGGCCAAGGTCGCCATGCCCTGGCACTGGCCCGTAGCGGCATCCCGGTTACGGCGGTCGACAATCTTGCTTCCTATGTCCAGCCACTGACGGCGTTGGCCAATCAGGAATCTCTTCCTCTTCGTGCCATCTGTGAAAATCTGCTCGATTGGGTTCCTCTTGCCGGTCACCATTGGGCACTTTGTATGGGAAACAGCCTGAATTTTTTCTCCCCTGAAGAGCTGCCGGTCGTCCTGCAAAAAGTGTCGGATAGCTTGGTCGATGGCGGATATTTTTGGGTCAACAGCTGGTCGATCGCCGAGATTATTCTGCCGCAGGAGTTGGATGGCCAGTCTTCCACTGCCACCGTCGGTCGCTTTCAACATACCAACCGGTTTGCCATTCGGTACAACCCCCTGCGGTTAGAGATCGAGAGTCGAATCGAAGATGAGAACGGACAGGTAGAGGAGAAGATCGGGATCGATTTTCTTTTTTCGGTGGAAGAGCTGAGGGAGCTTCTGGCGGCGGCCGGACTACGACTCATGAAGGTCGAAAGCGTTCCGGGAAAGCGAAATTTTCAGCCCGGCGCCCCCCGGGTTTACCTGCTAAGTCAAAAACAGGTCTTAGAATAAAGGTAACCACTTAATATTTTATATTTTTTTATAATTTGTTAGCTTTATATAGCCCTTTTTATAGTAGTTTTCATCAGTCTGTTTGCCATCAGTCATCCTCCATCCTACGATCATGAAAAACGAAGGTCCCATCAAAGTAGCCATAGCCGACGATCACGCCCTGTTTCGCACGGGTATCAAGACGGCCTTGCAGGTCCGTAAGGATATTCAAATGGTTGCTGAGGCAGAGAACGGCATGCAATTGCTGAACCTGCTGAAGCATATTCAACCAGATGTGATCCTGCTTGACATTCAGATGCCGGTAATGGACGGATTGACCGTCCTTCCCGAGATCAGGAAATTATACCCCTCAGTCAAGGTCATCATGCTCTCCTTCCTAAACGATCATTCGGTCATCTCCAAGATGATGGAGTTGGGTGCCAATTCCTATATCACCAAAGAATCCGGTGCCGACCTGATCTACGAAGCCATTCGCGGGGTGTATGAGAATGAATTTCACTTCAATGACATCACGAATAAGGCGTTGTTAAGCGGACTGAAGAACAAACGCACTGCAGAAGCGGCAGCCCCGCCCGACGTACAGCTCAGTGAAAAAGAGATCACCATCCTCAAGCTCATGTGCGAAGAGAAGAGTACCAAGGAGATCGCCGACTTGGTGGATCTGAGTCCCCGTACGGTTGAGGCCATTCGGGATAAACTCAAGACCAAGACCGGGGCTAAGTCCATGGCCGGTCTGATCATGTACGCTGTCAAAGCTGGTATCGTCGAACCGCCAAATTGATCACTTTTCCCAATACCTTCGTGACACCATTTCCATTAGGAAATGGTTTTTTTATCATTCATGCAAGCCCGACTCAACGGAAAATGGATCGATTCTCCCTCCGCCTCGATTTCGATCGAAGACCGGGGTTTTCGCTATGGTGCGGGCCTCTTTGAAACCATTCGTTTCGAAAATGGTCAGGCGCCTCTCTGGGATCGGCACATGAATCGTTTACTCCAAGCACTGAACACCCTCCATTGGTCGCTTCCCGCACTCTTGACCCCGCAACGGCTGCAGGAGGAAGTGATTCAAACCATCCAAAAAAATAAGCTCAGCGGTTCGGTTCGGGTGCGCGTTACGCTGACCCATGGGGAGGGGGGATTATTTGACGGCGACCGAAAACTGAACGTGCTGATCGAAACCTGGCCCCTGGATCCTTCGAGAAAAGAATTCAATGCGAATGGATGGGTGCTGGGAATTTTTGAAGGGGGACGAAAATCGACGGATGCCCTATCCCGTTGCAAGACCACCAGCGCCCTCCTTTATACCCAAGCAGCCCAATTTGCCAAACAACAAAAATGGAACGATACCCTGGTGCTCAATAGTGCGGGTACTGTGGCGGACAGTTGCCTGGCCAATCTGTTTTTGGTCAAAGCTGGTGCCCTGTACACGACCGACACCGAACAAGGGGCCGTGGACGGCGTGATGCAGTCGTGGTGGATCGATGAACTGGCCACTAAGATGCCCGTCCGGCGCGGACCCATCCGGCTCAACGATCTGCAGGAAGCCGATGAAGTGTTCCTGACCAATGCGCTGTTCGGGATCCGTTGGGTGGGACGGATCGGGGAGAGATCTTACGGAAATACGGTCTCCCAATCCCTTTACCATCGTCACCTACGAACCATTTTTCCCTAGGCTTGTTTCCTTGATATGTCTACTCCCGTGGCTTTGTTTTGGTTTCGACGCGACCTGCGGTTGCAGGATAACGCCGGACTTTTTGCGGCCCTGAGCAGCGGATTGCCGGTGCAGCCAATTTTCATTTTTGATACGGAGATCCTGGAGGAGCTGGAGGATAAAAAAGACAGACGGGTTCAATTCATCCATCAGTCCCTCGAACAGATCCAAGAAGTACTGATCGAATGTGGTGCCACCCTCGATGTTCGGTATGGGAAACCCCTGACAATCATCCAAAAAATCTGTCAGCAATACACGGTCCGTTCGGTTTACACCAACGAGGATTATGAGCCCTATGCCCGTCAGCGCGATGAGCAGGTGGCCAATTGGCTCCAAAAAAATGACATCGAATTCCATTCGTACAAGGATCAGGTCATTTTCGCCAAACAGGAAGTGGTAAAAGATGATGGCAAGCCCTATACCGTATTCACTCCATACTCCCGGAAGTGGCGGGCGCATTTATTGCAGCATCCGATCCGTTGCTTCGGGTCTGAAAAAAAACTGAACGCATTTTATCAGCAAAAGCCGCTGGCTATTCCCACCCTGAAGTCGATGGGATTTCAAGCAGTGGAGTTGCCATTCCCCCCGAACCGGTGGAATAAGAAAGTGATTCAGCAATACAAACAGCAACGCGACCTGCCCGGGGTGGAGGGAACCAGTCGCCTGGGTGTGCACCTCCGCTTCGGTACGATCTCCATCCGTCAACTGGCCAAGGAGACGGCCTCGCTGAGCGAATCATTCGTGAATGAATTGATCTGGCGGGATTTTTATCACATGATCCTCTGGCATTTTCCACAGATCGTTCATCAGTCCTTCAAGCCTGAGTACGATCGTATTCAGTGGCGAAACAATATCAAAGAATTCGAGGCTTGGTGTGCGGGACGAACCGGCTATCCGATCGTGGATGCAGGTATGCGCGAGTTGAATACCACCGGTTACATGCACAACCGGGTGCGGATGATCGTGGCTAGTTTTCTGACCAAGCATTTGCTCATCGATTGGCGCTGGGGTGAAGCGTATTTCGCCAAGAAGTTATTGGATTTTGATCTGGCCGCGAACAATGGCGGTTGGCAATGGGCAGCCGGAAGCGGTTGTGATGCCGCGCCTTATTTCCGGGTATTCAATCCATATCTGCAAACGCAGAAATTCGATCCGGAATTCCGTTATATCCGTCAGTGGGTACCCGAGTGGGAGGAGTTTACCTATCCCAAACCGGTCGTGGTACACGAGGAAGCGCGCAAGCGTTGTCTGGAAACTTATGCGGTTGCCTTAAAAAAGTAAGGCCGGGTCTGTCTTTTTGATGCCTGCTATTTGGCAGTATATCCGATAGAGGGTTTGGATCGATTCAATATCGGCCTCGGATAATTCCATCGTGTGCTCATTCACGTAGAGTTCGATGTGTTGTCGCATCACCGTTTCCTCCATTTCTTGTGCATGTGCTTTTACGTAGTTGGCTAGGGTGGGCCATGTTTCCCAAGCTTGCTGGAGACTGGCTTGCAACGTACGGGTGACTTGTTCGGCCAGTGCTTCACCCAGCGATCTTTTGATGGCGATGCAGCCCAAGGGCACGGCGCAGCCGGTTTGTTTCTCCCAATGGGCGCCCAGGTCTTTTACAAGATGCAATCCTTTTTGGGTATAGGTGAATCGGTTTTCATGGATGATCACGCCCAGGTCGGCCTCACCCTGTAGCACCGCGTCCTCGATCTCGGAGAAAACACGATAAGATTTTTGAGTTGCCTCGGGGTAGGCGTAGGTAAAAAGCAGATTGGCCGTGGTGGTGCTGCCCGGCAGCACGATACGTTTATGGTTGATGGTTGCAGCCAGGTCTTCGAAGGGCTCGCGGGAGATCAGGAGTGGTCCGACCCCATTCCCCAAGGCCGATCCGGCCCGGAGCAATCGGTACGTATTCAAATTTCGAAACAAGGCGGGGAAACTGAGTTTGGTCATGTCCAATCGGCCTGTGGCTGACCATT
>CAXRAX010000045.1:0-18942 GCA_964229195.1 Chitinophagaceae bacterium
CATAACAATATGACCGCATCCTGTCGGCCAAGCCGCAACGGATCATTTTCAATCCCGGTACCGAAAATCCCCAACTCGAACAATTGGCCATCGAAAATGGCATCCAGCCCTTACAAGCTTGCACCCTGGTCATGTTAAGCACAAACCAGTATTGACGCGGAGTTCTCCGATGCAGCATCGAAGTTTTACGATTTAAAAAATGAAAATGCCCTCGTGCGGGGCATAATCATCCTGAATTCTTTGGTAACCGGGGATCACACCCGCCAATTTTGAAAGGTCCTCAAAGGAACCCATACAGGACACTCTTTCCTCCAATATCGATTGACAGATTAGATGTTACAAATGAAAAACCAGTCACTACTCGTTCTCAGCCTGCTGATGCTGTTCGCGTCTATTCAGGTACAGGCACAGGAACCCACCGTGCCCCTGAATGAGCCGAATTACAACAAGCCCCGGCTGTTCAACGCCCTGCCCGAGCGCCTCGTGATCGGTTCGGAGAAACTGCAACAACTGATCGCGACGCCCTCCGGGGAGTCTGCCAAGATCTCGTACGACAACGGCCAACCCAGCGAGATCGACGGCGAAGTGATCAGTCAGGTCAGTAAGTACAATCAAACCCTTCAAAGCGTCGTGATCCGCTTCGATGGATTTGACGGGGCCCGGCTCACCCTCAGCAAGATCACCTTACCCGACGGCACAACGAAATACACCGGACGCATCATCAGTCTCCAACACGGCGATCTGTATCAGCTCAACCAGGAAGATGCCGGATGGGTACTGGTAAAAAAGAATTTCTACGACCTGATCAATGAATAAACTGTACATGAAAAAGACGCTCTTCTTCTTGCTGTTGCTAGTGGCGGGACGGGTCGGTGAGGCCCAGGTTCCGGTCATGAGCAGCTACCCTTCGGCGAGCGCAGTTATTTTTCTGGACTTCGACGGCCACACGGTGGACGGAACCGGGTGGAATTATAATGGTCCGATCTATTGTGCCCCCTCCGGATTGGACAACACCAAGATCACCTCGATCTTCAATCGGGTAGCAGAAGATTATCGACCCTTTAACGTCAATGTGACTACCGACTCTACCAAATTCTTGGCCGCTCCGATCAATAACCGGATACGGGTGATCCTCACCATCACCTCCAGCTGGTACGGCAACGCCGGCGGGGTGGCATTTGTGGGCTCCTTTAACTGGGGCGACGATACACCCTGTTTCGTTTTTTCTGCACTGCTGGCATACAACGAAAAATACATTGCAGAGGCTACTACGCACGAGGCGGGACATACCCTGGGACTTTACCACCAATCGGCCTATAACAGCAGCTGTGTTAAAACTTCCGAATACAATGGCGGTACCGGAACCGGCGAGATCGCCTGGGCCCCGATCATGGGTGTGGGCTATTACAAGAATATGACCCTTTGGCACAACGGTCCCAGCTCCTACGGCTGCACCAACTTGCAAAATGACCTCGCGATCATCACCTCCAACAACGGTTTTGGCCTTCGCACCGACGATTACCCCAACTCGCTTTCGCAAGCAACGCAAATCCCTTTCACCAACAGTCTATTCGTCATGAATGGCGTGGTGGAGAAAAGCGATGATGTGGATTATATCCGTTTTACTTTACCGGTGACCTCCCGTTTTCAACTGGATGCGATCCCCTACAACGTGGGGACGGGTCATGCAGGATCAAATGTTGACCTGCAGGTAACACTCTATGATAACCAAATGAATTTGGTAAGATCCTACAACCCGGGCACGCTGTTGAATTCTGTAATTGACACCAACCTGAGCAATAATACCTGGTACCTGATGGTAGAAGGAAAAGGGAACAACTATGCCCCCGATTATGCCAGCTTGGGATCCTATTCCCTTAGCGGACGATACACGCCCGGAAATACACTTCCACTGCGTCAGCTGCTCTTGAAGGGTGTAGTAAAAGGCGACCGCCATCACTTCAATTGGCTGATCGATGCCGATGAGACCGTTACCGAGCAGGTGCTGGAAGTTTCTCTCGACGGCAGAACCTTTACAGCGGTATCGGGCGCACCGGTGGATAGCCGTGTTTACCAATACAAACCCCTTTCCCAGGGCGTGCTACGCTACCGGATGAAAGTCAGTTTCGACGACGGCAAAACACATTACTCGAACCTGGTGGCCCTGCGGAATGAGTCTAACCAGGACCAACCCCGGCTGCTCGGCACCCTGCTGACCGGAGATGTCATCGCCGTGAACAGCCCGGGTTTATTTGACTACGTCGTGTACGACATCAACGGAAAGATGCTGCTGCGCGGTCAGCTCCGAAGCGGCCTGAACAACCTACCGGCGGCCAACCTGGGCAGCGGCATGTATATGATTCGTTTTACACAGGGTGGGAATCAGTGGACCGAAAAGCTGATCCGCCCCTAACTCTTTTTTCTCCGCTCCTACGGGAGCGATGGTCCGTGCCCTTTTCTTCCAGAGGTTTCCTTAACTTAGGGAAACCTCTTTTTTATGCTCTGGAGAACCTTCAACGGCGAACCCCTTGATCAGCCCATCTACGATGCGGTAGAGAGTACCCTGCGCCGGGAAACGGAAGCCGGACACAAACTTAAAGTTTGCATCGGCACCGACTCCCAAGTAAAAGGGAGCGAAACGGAGTATGCCACTGTGATCGTTTTCCTTCGTTCCGGACGGGGTGGCTTCATGTATATCCATAACGAGAAAAGTCAACAGCACTTAGGGATCAAGGAACGGATGCTCACGGAGGTCGCCAAAAGCATTGATATCGCCTATCAACTCTGCCCGCTGTTCAATATCTATCAGGTCGACATGGAGGTGCATGCCGACATCAACACCAATCCGCAGTTCAAGAGCAACGATGCCCTGCGCGAGGCCATGGGCTATATCTTGGGTATGGGATTTGCCTTTAAGGCCAAACCCGAGGCCTTTGCCAGTAGCAGCTGTGCCAACAAAGCGGTAAACTAAGATGGGAAAATGACTATTTCCGACCGCGAAGCCAGGCCCGGCGACCGGCCCACACGATCACGATTACCGACCCAACGATCAAGAGGATAAAAAGGGTATTGTCTGTAGGCATGGGTTCCCGAAGGTCTTCGGCCGCTGGTCCCACCCGCGCCAAACTATCCCTGAACTCGACCAATTTGGTCAATGTGGTGTCGGCACCTAAAATGGCTTGTGTGGTATCCAATCGCTTTCCCTTGATACCGGGTTGGGCAAAGGGGGCAAGCGATAAGAAACTGAAAAATAATAGAAGGGTAATACGATACATAGGCTATCAAGGGTGTGTAGCTTGATGGGCCGAGGGCTGAGCGATCCGGGCACGTATGGATTGCTCAAAAGGACCCGCGACGGATTGCGCCTGCCAAAAAACCAAGAACAGTGCCAAGTAGGTGATCAATAAAACCAGTCGATCCGAGATCCGCATGCGCATGGCACGAAGGTAATGCAGCCATGCTCAAAAATCACTGCAGAAAAGATGAGGCCGGTCAGTGTGCCGAATAATCCTGCAGAAACGCCTGGAGGTGTGCCAACAACTCCTCCCGGCCCTGACGATCGACAGCCGAGGTGATCACGTGCGGCGGGGGCTCTTCCCAGGTTTTGGCGAGCACCGATAAAAATTCGTCGCGGTGACGAAGCGTAGCCCCTGGCTTGTTCTTATCCGCCTTGGTAAAGACCAGCACAAAGGGGATTTTCCAATTCCCCAACGCATTCACGAAATCCACATCGATGGTCTGCGGCGAGTGGCGGCTATCGATCAACACGAACAAACAAAGCAGGTTCTCACGCTTGCGGATGTAGGATTCGATCATATTGCCCCAATTGCGACGGGCTTTCTGTGAGACGCTTGCGTATCCATAACCGGGTAAGTCGACCAAATACCAATTCTTTTTATCGGCGGACGTAACGGTAAAATGATTGATCAATTGGGTTTTACCCGGACGGCCCGAGGTCTTGGCCAAACCCTGTTGACGGGTGAGCATGTTGATCAGAGAGGACTTGCCCACATTGCTTCTTCCAATGAAGGCAAACTCCGGACGGTCTGCCGCCGGACATTGTTTGTGCGTGGCATTGCTGATGAGGTACTGGGCGCGAATGATCTCCATGAAAGGCAAAGGTCGGCAAATGTTACCTTTGCGTCGCATGAATACTCCCCTGCCTCACGACGGTGTTGTACCCGAACCCCATTCGGGTGCCAGCAAAAAGGAACAAGTGGCCCGGATGTTCGATCGCCTCGCCCCCCGGTACGACCTGCTGAATCGATTTCTCTCCGCCCGAATCGACCTGCACTGGAGAAAAGATGCCTTGCGGCACCTGATCCCCTTCGCTCCCAAAAGGATCCTGGACGTAGCCACCGGAACAGCCGACCTGGCACTGCTGGCCGAGAAGATCCTGCAACCCGATTCGATCGTGGGGATCGATATCTCCACCCAAATGCTGAGTGTTGGCAAACAAAAGATCGAACAAGCGAATAAAAGCACTCGGATCCGTCTCGAATCCGGAGACGCGGAAGCAATAAAGCACCCCGATGAGTCGTTTGATTTGGTCATGGTAGCCTATGGAATCCGAAATTTTCAGGACCTGACCGCCGGACTCTCCGAAATGTATCGAGTCCTTCGTCCGGGCGGTAAACTATTGATCCTGGAATTCTCTCGCCCCCAAAATCCTATCTGGCTTGCGCTCTACCAATTCTACATGAGACGGTTCGCCCCTACCCTGGCCGGCTGGTTCGGACAGGATAAAAAAGCCTATGCCTACCTGGATGAATCGGCTCGTTTATTTCCCGAACGCGAAGCCCTGTTGAACATCTTGAAAACCGTCGGCTACACCGAGGGGGATTATAAAACCTACACCGGAGGTATTTGCTCCCGCTATCTCGCCACTCGTCCCCTATGAACCGAATCTTAAAACTCCTTTCACTGGCCGCTATCACGCTCGTCCCCCGGGGGGCAAGCGCGCAGTTCGAACGCGTGGAGATGAATATGTTCGATCACGACAGCAAGCCCTACTATTTTGGGATCACCCTGGGTGGCAACCTGGCCCGCTTCCATACCTCCCTGCACCCGCGTTTTCTGGAAAACGACAGCGTGCTGGTGGCCGAACCCATCAACAGCGGTGGTCTTTCGCTCGGACTTTCCGCTACCGCCCGGTTATCGGACCGCTTTCAATTGCGCTTCAATCCGCAATTGATGTTCATCGAACGAAACATCTTTTACAAATTGAAACATCCGGATATAAACGGGCTGACCGAGATCAAGAAAACGGTTGAGTCCGTCACCATGTCCTTCCCGCTACAGATCAAGTTCCAAAGCGACCGCATCGGAAATTTTCGGGTCTATACCCTGGCCGGCATAAAGGCCGACATCGACATGGCCAGCAATGCCCGAGCCAAACGAGCCGAGGAATTGGTCAAAATAGAAAAACATGATTACGGGCCGGAGTTCGGGATCGGCTTCAACTTCTTCTTCGAGAGTTTTATTTTCTCGCCGGAGATCAAGATCAGCAACGGCCTGCGAAACATTCACGCACGGGATGAGAACCTGAAATTCTCCAACGTATTCGACCGCATCCAATCCCGCATGATCATCTTCAGCATCCACCTCGAAGGCTGATCAGTAATCGATCTCCCGCCGCATCCAGTTCCACCGAATGCCCAAACTGTACCATTTCGTATTGACATCGGAAACAGGTGCCGTTACGGAACGCTCGCGACGGTAACCGGCCTGTACTTCCACGAAAAGATTTCGGATCCACTCATACGATACAAAAAGATTGGCCAGCAACACGCGGGTATCCCGGCCACTCCCAATGGAATACCCATAATCGCCCACTCGATAAGGCGGTCCGTATGGCAGAAATATATTGGAGCCAAAGCTGCGCGCCGTACTGTCCCTCCCCTGCCGATACGATATGAGCTTCGCCTCTGCCCGTAACCGAGGCATCGGCTGGTAACGGACAATACCAATGATCTCCGAGAAATTGGCTCCCAAGGGATGCGCCAAGGGTTGGTTATAGTGTGTATAATTGGCGGCAGAATCCCAATGTGAATACGTAAAGGGACGAACCCTGTTGTATTCTAATTTCAGATCCAAATTTTGAACGCCACCCACGTTCAGATAATGCAACCCTGCCTGATAGCCCCACTTGTTCGCCCACCACTGATTACCCGCACGGATCTCCGAAAGATTGAATTCATCCAATAAAAATTGACCGTAAAGCTGCAGCGAACGAGCGGGTTCCCATTTCGCGTCCAATCCTACCACCGAATTATCGGTACTTTGGTTCTGATGCTCGACCGAACGATAGAAGATCACGGGATTCAGGTACGAGAAATCGAATCCGTTAGGTCGACTGAACATCACGCCCTCAAAAACACCAAGCTGCAACCGGCGTGTAACCTGCAAGTCGAGGTGATGCATCGCTGCGTACTTCTTGGAAAAAACCCGGTCACCATCCAATTCCATGAATAAATTTCGGTAGTTGAATTTCCAGATCCGGGTATTCAACCGAAGAAACATCATGCTGTTCCCCCAATCGCTCAGAAACAAACTGCGGTGGCCATTGCCAATGAAATGCCGATCGTATCCAAAGGCTACCTCCACATATTTGGTTGCGGGAAAGGTGATGTAGCCACGGGCATCAAAAAAATCATAGCCCGATCCTTTGAACGGTTTGTAGAAGCCATGGTTGGGAAGGGCTTTGCGGGTGCGTTCCCATTCCTGCGCATACAACGGTAACCGCTCCTGGTTCTCCGTGAGGTAGGAATGAAAACCGATCTTGTTGGCGATGCGGCCATCGATCACCACACCCCGGGTATTTTGAAACAGTCGCTCGCCGCTGCCGGGTTCGCGACCAACGCCTACGCCCAATACCGGATTAATGATCAGGTCAAAATCGGGCACATGGACTTCATACAAGTTCGAAGGGCGCTTGAAAAATGGGGACTTTTTCGAGAACACCCTCTTCACGACTTCCACGCTATCGGGATGCGGAAGTGTGAGCTGCCCCCCTTCGATGGCCTGCATATTCCACCGGTCGGCCGCAGATCCATTAGGAATGGGCTTTATCCAATTGGCCGAACGGGGTGCAGGCCAGCACTTGGTAAAAACAGGTTGCTCCGTGGAAGTACCGGTGAGGATCTCGATCCGCCGGAGCGTATGGTTCACCGAACCACCCGGCATCCAGTAGGTTTGCTGGGCTCGGATGGCCACCAACATCAACAATCCACCGAGCAACAACAAACATTTTTTATATTGACGTAGATTCATGGCTAAATACTGTGCATTTTTATTGTATACGACATCTCACCCAAACCACTCGCTTAACCCCACCGAAGGTAATACTTAGCCCGAGAATCCATGCACGTAGATCCCATCACCCGAGCTGACTTGAACCTCTTTCACGCCGAAGAGCGGTTCTCTGTTTTTCATCGGTTGAATTATACCGTGACCGATGGCGGCAGAGAGGAGTTCAGAGGGTTATTTGAAAGACCATTGTCCGATCGTTCACAAATAGAAGCCCGACAGCACTTGCTGCAACAGATCGGTCATCAACTGCAACAATGGCCCGGCCACGTCACCAACGGCACCTTGCATGCCGTGGAAAAATGGCTGGAATATCCCCTCGACCCGATCGGAGAAACCAATGTCTCCCTTGGAAACCTTTTCTATCGCTGGCTGCACCCCGCCGACTATTCCATGATTCGTTACAGCCTGCCGCATTTGCTGGATTTTTATGACGGCTGTCAGCAAGTCCTACGGATACTGGGCACGTTTGATGGGAATAATCCCCTTCAACAGGAGCTACGTCAGTTTCGATATCTCTTGCAGCAAACCGGCCTGAGCCGTTTGTCTGTCGGAAAGAAAAAAGCAGGCGACCACTATCTCCTCACACTCCAATTGGCACGCCTCACCCGAACGGAAAATAGAAAGGAGCTCGCGGAGCTGGTATCGTTATACTATCAGCTGGATGCCTGGTATGCCATGGCCAAGGCGACTAAGGAACTGAACCTGACGTTTCCGGTGTTTCGCGATGAAGAGATGCCCTTTCTACGCACGCAACAGCTGACCCATCTTCAATTGGAGAATCCGGTCGGCTATGATCTGGAACTGGGACCTGCCAACCGGTTGCTTTTTCTGACCGGTGCGAACATGGCAGGCAAAAGCACCCTGATCAAATCCATCGGCATTGCCGTATACCTGGCCCACCTGGGCATGGGTGTACCCGCCCAAAAAATGGAACTGAGTCTGTTCGAGGGACTGCTCAGCAATGTCACCATCACCGACAACGTGGTCAAGGGAGAAAGCTATTTCTTCAATGAAGTTCAACGCATCAAAAAAACCCTGGAGCATATGATGGACGGACGAAAATGGCTGGTATTGATCGACGAACTTTTCAAAGGCACCAACGTGGAAGATGCCCGGCGCTGCTCCCTGGCCGTGATACAGGGGATCATCCAACTCCCCAACGCCCTCACCCTACTCTCCACGCATCTCTACGAGATCGGCGCCTCCCTGCAACAAGAGCCCTCAATCCTGTTCCGATACTTCGAAACGGAGGTCAGACCCGATGCGCTACATTTTTCCTACCAATTGAAAGAAGGCATCAGCGAGGACCGTATCGGCTACCGTATACTTGAAAGAGAGGGCGTGACGGACCTCCTACAACAAATTCAACGTAATATTGGATCATGAGAGCTATTCTTTTGATCACCTCCCTCTGCCTCGTGCATTGGGCCCATGGCCAACGAGCGATCGACGTGATTCATTATCGGTTCCAAATTGGCCTTTCGGATACCTCCAACCGAATTTTTGGAAAAGCCGACATCGAATTTCGCGCCCGGCAAACAACAACACAAATCGAGATCGATCTGGGCAAATACGACAAGAACGGGAAAGGCATGCAGGTCAATCAAGTGGGGCGGTATGGCGACCGTCAAAGCAACCCGTCAGTCCAGCTGACTTTTCAATGGATCACCGATGACCGGATCCGGATCGACCTGAATAAACCGGTACTTAAAGATCAACAGGCTAGCATCTGGATCGAATACAACGGCGTCCCGCGAGACGGACTGATCATCTCAAAAAACAAATACGGCGACCGAACCTTTTTTGCCGACAACTGGCCCAACCGGGCGCATCAGTGGATCCCCTGTGTAGATCATCCGGCCGACAAGGCCTCCGTCGATTTCATCGTGCAGGCCCCGCATCAGTATAAGGTGGTATCCAATGGTGTACCCATTGGCAATTCCGATCAGGTAATGCCGGATGGAAATCGCATCACACACTGGGCGGAGAAAAAACCATTACCAACCAAAGTAATGGTGATCGGTGTGGCCCGCTTTGCGGTGGATACCGCCGGATTCTTCTGGAACACCAAACCGGTCACCAGCTGGGTCTTTCCGCAAGACACGGCCAGCGGATTCAAGACCTACGCACAAGCACTCCCTATTCTGGAGTGGATGAATCGTTACATCGGTCCCTATGCCTACGATAAACTGGCCAACGTGCAATCCAAGACGATCTTCGGCGGAATGGAAAACGCGAGCGCCATCTTTTACTATGAAAATTCCGCCAAAGGAAAACAAGAGGAAGAGCCACTGATCGCCCATGAGATCGCCCACCAATGGTTCGGCAACATGGCTACCGAGAAAAGCTTTCATCATCTCTGGCTCAGCGAGGGATTCGCCACGTACATGACACACCTGTACCTGGAATCCAAATACGGAGACTCTATTCTAACCGCGCGGCTACAATCCGATCGCGAGAAGATCAATGAATTCCTCAGCCGTACACCCCGCTCGGTGATCGACTCTACCGCCAATTACATGAGTCTGCTCAACGCCAATAGTTATGAAAAAGGTGGCTGGATCCTGCACATGATCCGCCGTCAAGTGGGCGATGCCGATTTCAGGCGGATCATTCGGGCCTACTACGAAACCTACGAAGAAAAAAATGCAGACACAGACGATTTCCGTCGCATCGTAGAGTTGATCACGCAACAAGATTGGTCTGCGTTCTTTGATCAATGGCTGACCCAAAAAGTAAATCCCTCCCTTCAGGTCCAATGGGAAAACAGCGCTGACGGAAAGTTCATCACCCTGAACGTCTCGCAACTTCAACAAACTGCTGCTTTTCAATTGGCCGTAACGCTGGACCTGATCCAAAAGAACGGCACCAAAAAGAGAATCAAGATCGATATCCGTAAACCCCAGCAAATGTTTGTCATTCCTACCGACGAACCCATTGAGGGTATTATAGTAGATCCGGATACAGGCTTACTGTTAGATAAGTTAATGGTGGTTCAGCGAGCGTAATGTTCCCTACTCCTTTCGTTTTTATCGTATCTTGGTAAAATGAAATTCTTGTCAGCCAGCAGAATGATTTTACCACTTGTTGTTGTGCTGCTGACTGCTTGTCAAAAGGAGATTCCGGTCGCTCCGACAGCCGACAACGCAACGGATTCCACCCGCTTCACCATCCGAAGAGGAAATCACTTTTGTGATCAGAGTCGGGTCAAAGCGATCAGTACATCCAATATGAGTTTTACGGTCAAGTTCAATGCCTCAGCCGTCTACACCACGGTGGATCCGGCCAACCAGACCGACATCAATAAACTCTGGGGATTCTCCGAGGGAAGCGACCATCAGTTCAACAGTGCCCGGATTGGTTGGGCCTATCACAGCGGAGCCCTGCGACTCTATGCCTACGTGTACGATAAAGGCGTGCGCGCCCATCAAGAGATCACCCCCGTGACACTAAACACCGTCATCCCCTGCAGCATCAAACTAAATGGAGCCAATTACCTGATCTCCGCCAATGGCCTAACGGTAACCATGCCACGCGGACTCAGCACCCCCCAAGCCAACGGCTATCAGCTGTATCCATTTTTTGGCGGCGATGAAACCGCACCCCAAGACATCACTCTCCACATTCAGTAGTAGACGCTTTGCGGTATTGACGTCCCCCTTCGATACAGCTAGATTCGCTGTATGCTCATAAAAACCTTTGGCAGTGCCGTGCAGGGAGTGGATGCCATCACCATTACCCTGGAGGTGAACGGGATGAGCAGCACCAAGGATCCGCTGATTGTGGGGCTGCCCGACCATGCGATCCGAGAAAGTATGCAGCGGATCGAGAGTGCACTGAAGACCAACGGATACGACATGCCGCGCACCAAAGTGGTGATCAACCTGGCCCCGGCTGACATTCGTAAAAGCGGCACTGCTTTCGACCTGCCCATGGCCATTGGCATACTGGCCGCCTCCGAGCAATTGGGGCATACCGACCGAATGATGGAATATGTACTGATGGGAGAACTGGCGCTGGATGGCGTGATCCGTCCCATCAAAGGAGCGCTTCCCATCGCCTGGCAGGCCAAGCGCGATGGGTTCAAAGGACTACTGATTCCCACCGACAACGCACCGGAGGCCGCCTTGGTATCGGGATTGGAGGTGTATGGCGTCGGCACGCTGACCGAAGTGATCGACTTTTTTTCGAACGAGGAAACCAGACTGACCCGCGTGATCACCGATTTTTCAGAAAAACCGGTTGGTGAAAACTTATCGGAGACAATCGATTTTTCAGATGTAAAGGGACAGGAACAAGTCAAGCGAGCGCTGGAGATCGCTGCTGCAGGTGGACACAATGCCATTTTGATCGGTCCGCCCGGCTCCGGAAAAACCATGTTGGCCAAAAGACTTGCCACGATCCTTCCGCCACTGTCGATGGAAGAAGCATTGGAGACCACCAAAATCCATTCGGTCTGCGGAAAACGCTCGGGCAGGACCGCATTGGTTCGTGAAAGACCCTTTCGTGCCCCTCACCATACGATTTCAGACATCGCTTTAGTGGGTGGCGGCAGTCAGCCACAACCCGGAGAGATCTCTTTAGCGCATCACGGCGTTTTGTTTCTGGACGAATTACCGGAATTCAAACGAACGGTGCTCGATGTTATGCGACAACCCATGGAGGAGCGAAAAGTGAGTATTTCCCGAGCCCGGATCGCCGTGGATTTCCCGGCCTCGTTCATGTTGGTGGCCTCCATGAATCCCTGCCCCTGCGGCTACTATAACCATCCCGAACGAAGTTGTCACTGTGCCCCCGGACAAGTGCAACGATACTTGAATCGGGTATCGGGCCCCCTGCTCGATCGGATCGACCTCCACGTGGAAGTAACCCCCGTCACCTATTCCGATCTGGCTTCGGTACAGTCCGGTGAAACATCCACGACCATTCGCGAACGGGTGATGCGGGCGCGACGGATACAACAGGAGCGGTTCCATCGCCACCCGCAAAAAAATGCCAATGCCACCCTGCAAGGAAAAACCATACAGCAGCACTGCCGATTGAACGAATCCAGCACCAAACTGCTTCAGGCTGCCATGGACAAGTTGAATCTCTCCGCACGCGCCTACGACCGCATCCGAAAAGTAGCCCGAACGATCGCGGACCTTGACGGACAAGAAAATATTGAAACTGAACACATAGCCGAGGCGATTCAATACCGAAGTTTAGACCGGGAAAACTGGAGCCGGTAGCGAGTATCTTTGCTGCGTGAACCCACACCCAGCCTTCGAAAAAATCAATCACCACTACGATCACGTTTACGTGCTTAGCGTAACCGCTGCATCCGAACGAAGGGCACGATTTGACCAGCGATTTGCCGGATTACACTATGAATACTTCTATGGGGCCGATAAGGACCGCTTCACCATACCGGAATTGGAAACGCAGCTGATCTTTAATGAAAAAAAGGCCCGGGCCCGACACCGTTTCGGCAAAACCCTCCGACCCGGGGAGATCGCCTGTTCGTGGAGCCACCGAATGATCTATGAAGACATGCTCCAAAAAGGATATGCCCGCGTATTGATCCTGGAAGATGATGCCGTGCCGGACCATACCGCATTGGATCATCTGGAGACAGCGCTGATAGAATTGCCGGCAGATGCCGAGCTGGTATTCTGGGGCTGGGGCAAAAACGGATACCGTGGGTGGAAAGGATGGTGCAAACAACAGCTTTATCACATGCAACATGCGTTGGGCCTGTTGAAATGGAACCACCGCATCATCGACAATCTCTACGCAAGGCCTTTCAGTCAACACCTTAAAAAAGCCGGATTTCACGATTTCACCTATGCGTATGCCGTGTCGTCGTCTGCCGCCGCGGCGCTGATCAAAATGCAAACGCCCATACAATACATCGCCGATAACCTGTTGGCACATGCGGCGACGGAAGAAAAGATTAAAGCCTTTACTGCCTGGCCCAAGATGTTCTTGCACGATGAGGGCTCGGGGGGAGAGTCTAACCCTTCGTATATTCGCTGATTGATTTTATCCCTTCCATGAAAATCCTGTTCCATTATTTACGCCCGCACCGGGCCTGGGTAGCGCTGCTGCTCCTCCTGTCGGGCATCAACATCGGCTTCTCCCTGATCGACCCGATCCTGCTGGGAAAATTGGTCAACTTGGCCGGTCACTATTCCACCCACCCGGCCGATTACGATTTTCAAAAATTCTTCCTCTCCTTTGAGGAAAATCCGCACTATGGCGTGATGGCCCTGCTGCTCACCTCCATCGGGGTAGCCATGATCAGCCGCATCGCCAAAGCCTTTCAAGATTATTTACTGACCAGGATCACCCAGCAGTTCGGCGCCACTGTTTTTACGGAGGGGTTGCAACATGCGATGCGACTCCCCTATCAGGAATTTGAGGATGCCCGAAGCGGCGAAACCTTGAGTGTGTTGCAAAAAGTACGGACCGACACGGAGAAGTTCGTAGCCTCCTTCATCAACATACTCTTTCCGGTCATCGTCGGCATTGTTTTTGTGGCGGTTTACGCCGCCGCCATTCATTGGAGCTTACCCCTGATCTACTTCGGCGGGATCTTTTTACTGACACTCATCTCGAACCTGCTCAGCAAAAAGGTGAAGCGCATCCAAAAGCAGATCGTGGGACAAACCACGGCGCTGGCCGGTGCCACGACGGAGTCGCTCCGAAACATTGAATTGGTAAAAAGTTTGGGACTGACCAACCAAGAAGTAAAGCGACTCAATCAGAATACGTTCAAGATCCTCGGGTTAGAGATGACCAAGGTAAAACGAGTGCGCAGCATCAGTTTCGTACAGGGAACTTTTGTCAATACCCTGCGACAAGTGATCCTCTTTATGCTGATGTGGTTGATCTTCCGGGAGAAGATGAATGCGGGACAATTGGTGACCATGCAGATCTTTTCATTTTTTGTGTTCGGTCCGCTGCAAGAGATCGGCAACATCATTCTAACCTACCGCGAAGCCCAGGCGTCTTTGGAGAATTTCGGTAACCTGATGGACAAAAAACCGGAACCGGCTCCAGCTGCGCCCAAAAAAATAGGGTCCATCGAACAACTGGCTTTTGATCGCGTGCTGTTTCGGAATCGGGAAGGCGGACAACCCGCCGTGAACGGGATCAGCTTTGAAGCGCGCCGGGGAGAGACGATCGCTTTCGTCGGCCCCTCTGGATCCGGGAAGACAACGCTCATGAAATTATTGGTAGGCTTGTATCGTCCGCAAGAAGGAACGATTTATTTCAACGGCCTTCCCGAAAACGAGGTCCATTTTCAGGAGATCCGCGATCAGATCGGCTTCGTCACGCAAGACACCCAACTTTTCTCAGGCACAATAAGGGAAAACCTATTGTTCGTGAGACCCGATGCCACCGAGAAGGAACTGATCGATGTGATCAACCGGACCGCTTGTCAGAACCTGCTGAACCGCTCGGAACAAGGATTGGATGCGCTGATCGGCGAAGGCGGACTCAAGCTCTCCGGCGGAGAGAAACAACGACTCTCCATTGCCCGGGCCCTGCTCCGTCGGCCCCGACTTTTGTTGTTTGACGAGGCCACCTCTGCCCTGGACTCCATCACGGAGGAAGAGATCAATAAGACGATCCGGGATGTTTCGCTGCGGGGTGAACAGATCACCATTCTGATCGCCCACCGCTTATCGACCATCCTGCACGCCGACCGGATCTACGTATTGGAGAAAGGCGATATTGTCGAGACCGGCACGCACGAGCAATTATTAGCCGAAAAAGGATTGTATTTTGCGATGTGGCGCCAGCAGATCGGCGAACGAAAAAATGAGCAAACCAAAGCGTAATGGGACTATTTTCTTGGTTGGGACTGGGCAGTAGCGGACTTCAGCAGGCACTGGCCTCCGGGGCCACGATCGTGGATGTACGCACCCCGCAGGAATTCGATCAGGGAAAAATTCCGGGTTCTATTAATATTCCGGTAAACCGGATCGCCAGCCAGATCGACCGATTGAAAAGTATGGATCGCCCCATTGTCGTATGCTGTGCCTCCGGCATGCGGTCGGGCATGGCCAAGACGCTCTTAAAAAAAGCCGGGATCAAGGAAGTGTACAACGGAGGTAGTTGGCAGTCGCTGATGCGTAAGCTGTAGATCAATCCTTCTTTTCGCTTCGATCCGATACGATATCGTAAAAGATATTGGACCGCTCCAGCTCCTCGATATCACTCAGTTCCAATTCAATGGCCTTGGTGCTTTGGGTGATCTCTACCAGCGAGAGGATGAGAGACGCGATCAGCGATAATAAACTCAACGCGAAAATCCACTCAGCCAAGTGTAAGGATCCCCGATAAAGGGCATACATACAGGCCACACAGCCCAAAAAGCTTACGATCCCCAAGGCCTGCATGTAGCGGATCAGGTTGATGCGTCGCCGCAGACTGGCGATTTGGGCCAGCAATGTAGGATGGGGTTTACCTTTTTTGTATTCCTCATGCAGCCGACGAACCAAATTGGCCAAGGCCAGAAAACGGTTGGTGTAGGCCAGCATCAGCAAAGTGATGCCGGGAAATAACAAGGCAGGGGTATTGAGGTTGATATCCATACCCTAAAGTTGGGACAATTCCTTCACTATTTAGAATACCGAAACGGAACGATCAGTTTCAGGTAAAGGTTCCGACCCGGATTGAAAACCCCGGTTCTTCCGGTCACCAGATTCTCATCGGTGTATTTCAGTCGGCTGAGGTGACTTTGCCAAGCTACATCAAATAGATTCGTGATGCCTGCATGCCAACTGAAACGGATCTGGTTTTTTCGGCTGACAACATCCGAGCCAATTCCGGCGTTGACCAACGTATAACCCAGGGTGGCGGTCTCTGTTCCAAACCCACTGAAAAAGCGGTTCTGCGCGGTGGTAATATCAACATCCAATTTGGCGTATCCGCGGCGAACAAAAGCACCCCACTTGTTTAAGTCAGCGCGTAATTCAGAACGCCAGCGGGGAGCCGGGATCAGGGGCATGCGGTCGCTTTCGGGCGTAGCCGCCTCAACGGGACGGTCGAAGCGTCCATACACCCAAGAAAAACTGTTTTCCCAGTGCAACCAATCGAGCGGATGCGGATGCAAGTCAAATACCAGTTCCATGCCCGTCAACCGTGCATTTCGCTGCTCAAATTGAAACGCCATCAGATCCTCGCCATCAACGTTAACCAGCGAATCGCCACCGGTCGCGGAGATCAATTTCTGATAGAAAATAAAGTCACGAATGTTGTTGTGGAAGGCCGATAATCCGATCCGAAGGTGATCATAATTCAGCTCCACACCCAGATCGAATTGCCAACTCTTTTCGGATCGCAGCGAGGACGTACCGTACTCGTAACGGTTGGTACCCTCGTGGGTACCATTGCTGGAAAGCTCAGCAACCGTTGGGGCTCGAAATCCTCTGGCTAAATTAATTTTAAAGGTCAGGGCCGAATCCAGCTCCCAACTATAACCCAGACTGGCGGATACATTTTGAAAACGCCGCTCCTGAGCCGAAAATTTCAAGTCTGTGCCCTCAAAAGCCTCATCGCTTTCCAGGTGGCGATAATCATACCGCAATCCCCCACTGAGCGTTCCCTTTTTGTAATACCGTTGCGTGTGGGCAAACAGACCCAAATCAAACAATCGGTATTCCGGAATCAATAATTCCTCTCCCCGATTCGTATTCTGCTGCCGCATGCCATTGGTCCCGACGGTGGTGTGCCACTCATCCCAAGCGGGCAATTGCCAATGCAGGGTATAATTCAGGGTACTCAAGTCAAAATATAACTCCTGCTCATCCGTCTCCTCCGGATTGCCAAACTCAATCCGCTGGTTTCGCTGCCAGGCCAGGTTGGCTTTTAATAAACTTTTTCCGACGGACCATTGGTTATCTGAAACCAGACGGCTATGGGTAACTTGTTGACGAGGGATCAGCGGCCTTCTGCCTTTCAGATCTTCGTCAGTCGCTATGCGCTCTAAAGGACTCTCCCCATATAAAATAAACTTGCCCGTCGCATCATCACGATCCCCCTCTACTAAGCCTGGCTCCTGGCGGAAACGGGTAAATAGAATATGACTAAACCCGCGGGCACGGTTTACTCCCAATTGTGCCCCAAAATTCATTTCCCCAAAGCGGGAATTCAGGACGCGCCCATCGAATCGATTTTTATAATCATGCGCCGATTTACTCGTTACATACCCCCCCCATTGGATGCCCTTTTGTTGTCCACTCAAACGGAAATGCGAATGCAGAAGGCCGCTGTTTGACTGGTAACCATTCAACCACAGTCCCTGTACGGTCCCCTCCGGAGCAGGCGCAGCAGATAAAAATTGTACGACCCCGGCCAACGCATCGCTTCCATACATCAGCGAAGCCGGCCCTTTCACCACTTCGATCCCGTTGATCGATGCTTCATCAACCTCGATCCCGTGCTCATCGCCCCATTGCTGCCCCTCCTGCCGAACTCCATCCTGCATCACCACAATTCGGTTTGCACCCAAACCACGGATGATGGGTTTGGAAATAGCCGGACCGGTACTTACGGCAGATACCCCCGGTAAAATGGTCATGGCCTCCACAACATTCGTACTGGCTGTTTGCAACAAGGCTTGTTTACGCATGACAGCAATGTAAACCGGAGTCTTTCGGATCGTAGTCGCCGAACCAACCCCGGTAATGACCACCCCGGCATTCTCCGTAACAAATGGCTGCAAGGAAATCTTGAAAACTTTATCACCCGCCAGCTCAATATGCTCCACCCAAACCGTAAACCCAACGGCACTGACCTCCAATACATGATGCCCGGCCGGGATTTGTTCAAAATTGAATTGCCCCTTTGCATCGGTTACCGCGAGGCGACGGATATCCGGTAATTGTATGGTGGCTCCTGAAATGGGCTCTCCGGTTCGGGCATCCAACACGTTACCCTCTATCCGAAATCCGGGCGGATTCGCCGAGGCATTTAGCTGCAATAAGATCGAAAAGAATAAACAGGAAAGGCGGCAGAAGGCGAGCTTGGTCATTTTTGAAACTTTGTTGCAAAAGTATAAATGCAACGTTGTTTCACAAAAAATTTTAATCGGAGATCCGGTGACCGGCATTCACCCAATCGGTGATGCGTTGCTTGTCGATGGCCGTAAGCTGACCTCCCTGGGGCATAAAACTGGGGGTGCCCGTCACACAGCGGGCTCGGATACGGTCCCACCCCGCCACGATACTGGCATCGGTATCGAAATTTCGGTTGCCGCTGTTGCCGGCGTTGAGGTGACAGGGACCACAATAACCCGTGATCAATTGCTTGACCTGTGCGTATTTCGGGCCGTAGTTCAGGATGGTGACCTGCGCCGTATCCAAACAACCCCGGTTGTTTCGCACCGTAAGCACATAGTTTCCGGGGGCCAGGTTGGAGAATAAACCGGAGGACTGAAATGAGCCGTTACCCAGCTTGTAGCTGACGGAATCGCCGGCCGGATTGAAAACCGAAATGGAACCATTGTTGCTGGTACCGATCGAAGGGCTGGCCGAAAAAATTATATCGAGCTGAACGCCCGTGCAGGGATTGGGCGGAGCATCGCCCGTACAGGATCCGATCACCCATACGAGCAACAGAATACCGATAGTATGGCCA
>CAXRAX010000046.1:0-18174 GCA_964229195.1 Chitinophagaceae bacterium
GTGAAACGAATGTCGCCCTATGGCAAGTATATCCAGCACAATCTTGGTATTCAGGTATCGCTTCCGTTTCTAACCCGGAAGCGGGGAGGCTTTTACCATTTCGGGTATTTTGAGCGACATGCCTTTCATCCGAAAAAGAAAAAACATTTCTCGGGAAGGGTATATGTGTTGACCGGTGGAAACAGCTTTTCGGCAACGACACTATTTGTTAACGGGATCATAGATCAAGAAAATGTTACGGTGATCGGAGAAGAGACCGGCGGTGGTGCCTATGGAAATTCTGCCTGGATGATCCCCGACCTTACGTTGCCCCACACCAGGGTGCGAATGCGATTGCCCTTGTTTCGTATGATTATGAATAAGGGGCTTCCCAACAATGGCAGAGGGGTTGAGCCGGAGGTGTCGGTGGGACCAACCGTTGAATCGGTTCGGCGCAATTACGACAACAAGATGCAAAAGGCGGCACAGCTCATTCGGGAAGCTCGTCGGAAAGGATCATAAATCCGTCCGCATCCCGCAGAAAAGGAAATCGTTCCCGGGAATCTTTCAGGACCGAGGGCTCGAGCGTAGTAGGGTAAAGTTGGGGCCGGCTTTCACAATTGTATACGATATTACCCATGGGGTCGATGATTTGGCTATCGCCGGCATGCTCAATGCCGTTTCCGTCGGCGCCGATCCGATTTACACCGATCACATAGCATTGATTTTCGATGGCACGGGCTCGCAACAGGGTTTTCCAGGCATCTGCACGGCGGGCGGGCCAGTTAGCTACATAGAGGAGGAGGTCGTATTCAGGTTGAAAATTTCCTTCTTCATCGTAGGTTGATCGTTGGCGCGACCAGACAGGAAAGCGCAGGTCGTAACATATCTGAAGATTGATGCGCCAGCCATTTACGGATGCGACGAGTCGTTTGTTTCCCGGGGTATACTGCTTATCCTCACCGGCATAGGCGAATAAATGCCGCTTGTCGTACTGGCCCGTTTGTCCGTTCGGCAGCACCCACAGGAGCCGATTAAAATATTTATCCGCCTCTTTGATCATCACACTGCCGACCAGTATGGTCTTTTTTTCGGCAGCCATTGTTTTCATCCATGGTACGGTCGGCCCCTCCATCGTTTCGGCATAGGTGGCGGGATTCATGGAAAATCCGGTAGAGAACATCCCCGGAAGAATGGTCAGGTGTGTTTGAGGCGGAAGATTCTTCAGCTGCTCTCCGATGCTTTGTAGGTTTTGTCGGGGGGCTTCCCAATGCAGGGAGGTCTGGAGCAGGCTGATGGAAAGGGGTTGCATGAACGGGTCTAAAATTAAGTTGGCACCGATACGCGAATTATCATTGTTCTGGCAACAAGATATAATCTGGCTATCGAAATATTGTATAAACACATGTTCTCTATAAATGTAGAACTAATTCTACTCGCCTTTTGCTAATTATGTTGAATTTTGTTGTCTCATGTCGAATTTTCAAGAAGAGGCAGCGGTAAGGGAGTCGGCAACTCAAGCGCCACGGATACTATTGGCCGATGATCATGGTATGATCCGCCGTGGCCTGAAGATATTTTTACAAACAACCATGGGCTTCCCGGCTATTGGCGAGGCCACCTCTTGTTCGGAATTGTTGCTGGAACTGACACGAAACAATTACACGCACCTGATTCTGGATATTATATTAAAAGATGGCAACAGCCTGGAGGTTTTGCCCAATATCCGGCGGTTGTTTCCCAAGCTCAAGGTGATGATCTTTTCCATGCAGCCCGCCGAAATCTATGGTCCGGCCGTGCGTCAATACCAGATCTACCACTACATGCATAAATCAGCTGGGGAGGAAGAGATGCTGGCTGCATTGGGGAGATTTATAAAAGACGATGTGGCGCCAAACCCAGGCGAGAAGCCGGAGCTACTTTCCAATCCGTTTTCCTCGTTGGCACCCCGCGAACTGGAGATCCTGCACTATCTGTTAAAGGGATTGGGCACCAAACAGATCGGCGAATCCCTGAACCTTCGTATGAGTACGATCTCAACGGTGAAAAACAGGATTTTTGAAAAGACCCAAGCCAAAAATCTGAAGGAGCTGATCGAACTGGCTACCCTGTACAATCTCAATTATTGATCTCAACCGCGTAAATTCACAGCAGCCGTCATGAGAAGACTGTTGCTTATTCTTTTTTGCGCCGGAATGAAAGTGTTGGTGGGTCAGACCAGCCCCAACGATTCATACCGCGTATTCACCTACAGCACCGAGAATGGTTTGCCCTCGAACGGAGTAAAGGGCATGGAGTGGGATGAGGCCTCGGGGTTTTTGTGGATCGCTACAGAGGCGGGGCTTTCTCGGTTCAACGGGATTGATTTTGCCAATTTCACCCGAGCCAATACCCGCTTTATCTCTTCCGAACGGATGCGATTCATGGTAAGAAATGGTAAGGGGGAGATCCGCGCGGCGGACATGTCGGGTAACGTGTTTTCTATTGCGGCGAACCAACCCAACTTGTTACATGAGGCTGCCAAGAAAGAAGATGTCTGGGTCAATAAGCTTGTGGGTTGCGCCATTTCAGATCAAGTATTTGAAGCAGACTCCATTCCCTCCCCCAATTGGGTATCATTTCCTTTCTCACAGGTCTTTCCCCGAGGAGAAAGAAGTGCTTACATGCTAAACCAAGGCGGCACCCTTGTTTACCTCAATCTTGAAAAAAACCAGACCCGACAAGTTGTAAGCTTCGGTAATGATAACGCCGCTGGCTTCGTCCTCAATGGAGCGATCTATTTGGTCAAGCGCGGCAATCAAAAAATCTTTCGGCTTGATGAAGAAACACAAAGTGCCGTTCCCTCAAATTTTTATTTGCCTACCCCCACCGCGATCACCTTTTGGGAGTCGGGGATGAGCGGTCCCGTCTTCATCGACGGCAATCGAGCCTGGATTTTGAGAATAGACAATAGTGGCCATTCCTTGGAGCTCATTTGCAATGCGGTTCCCAACCTCGGATTGATAAAATATGTGCAATACAGCGAAAAAAGAGGGTTGCTGTTTTTGGGAACGGCCTCTCGTGGTTTTGCCGTGGTGCGTACCAACCGGGTATCTCAAATCCGTAAACCGGATTTCACACCAAAAGATGTGAGTGCCTATTATTCGCAATGGGAATGGAAACCGGGCACGGTGTTGACCAATGAGGGGCATGTGTTGGGGCGGCCCACAAAGGAGTTGCGTCCCATCCCGGGGGATTTTGGTTTTTCGATCTACGAGGACGGCGATTCGCTGATCTGGTACTCTTCCGGTAGAAAAAATAAAACGGGTAACGTGTTGTATCGGCTAGACCGACGAAGCGGGGAGAGAAAGATGTACGAACGGGTGGAGATTTTCAACGTTTTTGCTTTTTCCCGGTGGAAAGGACAGGTCGTGATTGGCAATCACCGGGGGCTTGGTCTCCTCGAAGGCGATTCGCTTCGAACGATCTTTAAAAGTAACAGCAGGCCCAACAATGACCCTATCGCTTACAATTTGCTGGAGTTGGAGCCTGGGGTGTTTAGCATGACTACCTGTGACGGATGGATCCGCTTCGACCTGAATACCCAGCACGCCGATACCCTCTTGAAACTTCCGGGCTACTGCATTCGAGCCCAAACCAGGGTGGGAGAATATGTGTTCATCGGTACATACGGAAAAGGCATCTACCTATATCATCGGGGTAAAATAACCGCGGTTCCTATAGATAAAAATGAATTTCTTCTCTACACACACTGCTTTGTGGTAGATAATGAGGGATTTGTTTGGATGAGTTCCAACCGAGGCTTGTTTAAGGCGGCTATTGCCGATATGTTGGCCGCTACCGGAAAGGGAAGGGGCTCGGTTTACTACCACTACTTCGGACGAAACGATGGAATGGAAATGACCGAACTGAACGGGGGTTGCGCGCCCTGTGCGGCTACTCTCTCCGACGGAACCCTTTCGTTTCCCTCGATGGATGGATTGTTGTGGGTTAACCCCAAAACAGCCAAACCATTGTTACCGAGCGGCCCGATCTATATCGATGGGGTGCAGATCGATGAGGAAGAGGTCGGTGAAATTGCATTCGAAGAGAAAACCATACCTCGTTCACACCGCTCCATTTTGCTCCGCATCGGATTTTCTGCCTGGTGCAATCCGGAAAATATCTATCTGGATTATCAGTTGAATGATTCCACCAAGTGGATACCGCTATCCGTTGCCGATGGTCCCAATATCCGCTTAAACAATCTTCCTCCCGGACAATACACACTGCGCATCCGCAAAAGCAATGGCTTTGGAGAAAACAATTTTTCGATCAAAACGCTTCGCTTCGAAGTGGGAAGGGCTTGGTACGACCAACCTATGTTCTATTTGTTTTGCGCCTTGGGGCTGATCATCGGCATCAACCTGTTCAGCCGCTACCAAAATCGCCGACTGCTCGAGCGACAAAAAGAACTGGAAGCGCTGGTCAGCGAAAAAACAATCGACTTACAAGAACAGAATAACCAGTTGGAAAAAAACAATCGGATCAAAAGCAGGCTGATCTCCATTATCAGCCACGACATCGTTACTCCCTTAAAGTTTTTGACCGTGGCGGGACGGGGACTGAAAGAAAATAAAAAACAACTGTCCGAATCGGAACAACAAGAAACCTTAACCGACATCACCGATACCGCACAAGAGTTGCAGCTGCTTTCTACCAATATCCTGAACTGGATCAAATACCAGAACAATAACAGCCTGCTGCTCCCCGAGTCCGTGTCGCCACACCAACTGACCGAGCAGGTATTCGGGTTGCTGAAAACACTGGCAAAGGCAAAGAACATGGAGCTGGTGAACGAGATCGATCCAGGCTGGCAACTTGTTCAGTTTGCAGAGCCGCTAAAGATCCTGATCTACAACCTGGTCAGTAATTCGATCCGCTACTCCGACAGGGGAACCGTTCGGGTCGGTGCAGAGATCCATATACATGACGAATCGAGGCTTTGGGTATCTGATGAGGGTGTCGGAATGAGTCAGGAGGTGGTGGATCACCTGCTGAAAGAGGATGTGGTGGTGCATTATAAATCAAATGAAAACCGCAGCGGGCACGGACTAGGTTTTCTGATCATCAAAGACTTGGTACGCTGGGTCGGAGGTCGAATCGATATTCAATCCGAGCCGGATAAAGGAACCCGCGTTTCTATTTTCATTCGTCCCCGCGCGAAGCAGAATCCAATGCCGACCTGATCAAATCCGATTCAAAACCTCTTCCCATTAAATACTCCTGGGTTTTCTTTCGGCGCAAGGCTTCCGGGTCGGATAATGATTTGTACTTCGCCGAGGCCAGCCGGTCCAACACCTTTAGATATTCTGCCTCTTCGATCTCCTCGAGACCTTTGCGGATACAATAGTCGCTGACCTTTTTTTGCTTCAGCGCATAGCGAATGCGGTTGCGCCCCCATTTGTTTACGCGAAATTTTCCGCCGGCAAATAGACGGGCAAATCGTTCTTCATTCAGGTAGTCGCCCTCTATGAGTTTGGCAAGTATCTCTTCCTGGTCTGATCGCCAGATCCCCAAAGACCTCAACTTTTCGCGGACCTCCTCGTGACATCTTTCCCGAAAGCCGCAGAAATGCTTCAATTGCTGGAGGGCCTGCTCTGGGGTAGCTTTTTTGGCTGGGCGGAAGGGGGACATGGGGTGTTATTCACGGCCGGGGGGAGGTAATCCACGAGTAATCCCCCACACCCCGGGAAAGGACCAAAAATATGTAGTTTCGTGGCCTTGGTTAATCCCCAAATCGTCCACATGAAATTCCTCGTCAACTCCGCCACCCTGCTTCGACAACTTCAGCACATCTCCGGTGTGATCAACGCCAATACCGTCCTGCCCATCTTGGAGGATTTTCTGTTTGAGATAAATAAGAATCAACTCACCGTGGTAGCGACCGATCTCGAAACCGTGATGCGGGTACAGGTGAATGTAGAGGCGAAAGAAACGGGACGGGTCTGTATACCGGCTAAGATCCTGATCGACTCGCTGAAAAATCTTTCCGATCAACCCCTCACCTTCAACATCGACAAGAATTTCGGGATCGAGATCACCAGCGATAACGGAAAATACAAGGTGATGGGCGAAAATCCCGACAATTTCCCGAAAGAGCCCGTAGCCGACGATACCACCAGTTTCACCACTACGGCCAATGCACTGGTGACCGCCATCAATAAAACGCTTTTCGCAACCAGTACCGACGACCTGCGCCCGGCCATGACCGGGGTATTCTTTGAACTCGATAAAAAGGGCATGCAGTGCGTGGCCACCGATGCACACCGCCTGGTTCGCTACAAGCGCACCGACGTAAAGTGTCCGAAAGGCGATTCTTTCATCGTACCCCGCAAACCGCTCAGCCTGCTCAAAGCGGCGATCCCCGATTCGAACGACGAGATCACCATCAGCTATAACAGCAATCATCTCTTCGTGAAGCAAGGTGGAACACAAATGAGCTGCCGACTGATCGATGCGCGCTTCCCCGATTATAAAGTGGTGATCCCGGCTGAAAATCCGTACACGCTCACGGTTGACCGAAACGAATTTCAATCTGCCCTGCGCCGTGTCAACGTATTCAGCAATAAGAGCACCAATCAGGTGGCACTCAATATTTCCGGCAGCGAGCTCCAGTTGGCCTCTCAGGATGTTGATTTCAGTCAGGAAGGAAACGAGCGGATGAAATGCCGCTACACCGGGGAGGATATGATGATCGCGTTCAACGCGAAATTTCTGATCGAAATGCTGGGTGCACTGGAAGGTGATGATGTGGTGATCTCCCTGTCCACTCCCACCAAAGCAGGTATCATTCGCCCCACCGCGCAGGAAGAAAACGAAGAAGTGCTGATGTTGGTGATGCCGCTCATGCTAAATCAATAAGAAATCATATTAGTTCAAATCCCCTCCAACTCGAGGGGATTTTTTATTTTTAGAAGATGGCTTTTTTCTGCATCCGCCGATACGACACCTATGTGCCCGCGCATATTGCCTTGGGAAAGCTGCGCGAGGCCGGTCTGGATGCGCACTTACAGGATGAACACACGGTCACCATCGACCCGCTACTGAACCTGGCGGTGGGCGGGATCAAGCTGGTGGTTCCCAACGAACAAGTCGATGCCGCTGAAAAAGTATTGAGCGAACACCCTCTAACCGATAACATCTGCTAAGCATGAAATGGATAGAATACTTTCAAACATTGGAGCAAAGACCCCTGGAACGATTGGGCCTGCTCGTGGGCGGATTGCTGTTTTTTTGGATCCTCGAAGGAGCCATTCCCCTTGTAAAGCTTTCCTATAAGCGAAATAAATGGCAACACGCCGGGGTGAATTTCACCTTCACCGTGCTACACCTCATTTTACATACGGGATTGGCGCTTGCGATTGTTCAGCTGTCGGATTGGTGCCGCCTGGCGGGTTTTGGATTGATTTACTGGACGGGCGCCGGGCTGGTGCTCACGATCTTGATCGGGATCGCCGCGCTTGATTTCAGCAGCTGGTTGGTGCATTGGGTAATGCACAACCAACCCTTTCTATGGCGATTCCACGTGATTCACCACAGCGATAGCAAGGTGGATGTAACGACCGGACTTCGTCATCACCCGGGTGATAGCCTGCTGCGCGGGATCTTTTTTATGCTGTTGATCTTCCTCTCCGGAGCACCCATGTATTCAGTAATGATCTACCAGACCCTGGTCGTGGTCTCCACGGCCTTTACCCATGCAAACATCTCCCTGCCAACGAAATTGGATCGATTGTTGTCCTGGGTCCTGGTATCACCCAACATGCACAAGGTGCATCACCATTGGAAGCAACCCTATACGGATACAAACTACGGAGCGGTGTTCTCAATATGGGACCGCCTGTTGGGTACCTGGTCGCATTTGCCCGCCGAGGAGATCCGGTACGGGCTGGACCGCTACTACCCAGCCGAAAAGGATGAATCGGTGGCCGACCTGATGGTCTATCCCTTCCGAAAAGAAACGAAGTGACCGGAATCGCTGGCTTTTTCTCCCGCTGGTTGCCTTGTTACCAATAGTTTTGCATTATGCTCGTCACGGCCCTGATCCCCGCCCGCTTCGGCGCGACCCGCTTCCCGGGAAAACTCATGCAATCGCTGGGCGGCATGTCTGTTATTCGTCGCACCTATGAGGCCGCACGCAACACCGGATTGTTTCAGGAAGTGATCGTAGCCACCGATAGTGACGAGATCGAACGTGAAATTCTTTCCTGTGGCGGAACCGTATTCAGAAGCCAGCGCGAACACGAAAGTGGCACCGACCGGATCGCAGAGGCAGCCTGGGGGCTGAAAACAGACCTCATCATTAATATTCAGGGAGATACTCCTTTTATTAAAAAAGACCCGCTGGCCAAATTGATCCATTTGTTTGAGGAAGAGTCCGTCAACGTTGCCTCCATGATGCAAGTGCTCGAAAAACAAGAGGAGATCGACGATCCCAATTTTGTCAAGGTTGCCATCGATCGAAACCATAACGCACTTTTCTTCAGCCGAAGCCGCATCCCTTTTCCGCGTGACCCAATCGCGTCGATCACCTACTACGAACACATCGGGGTATATGCCTTTCGAAAACAAGCCTTGCTGGATTTCGTAAGCTGGCCTGCGGGGACGCTGGAGTCAATCGAAAAAGTTGAGTGTCTTCGGTTCTTGGAAAACGGAGTGGGAATTCGAATGTTAACCGTCGATTACCTGGGTGTGGAGATCGATACCCCGGAAGATCTTAGAAAAGCCGAGAAACTATTATAAAGACGCGCATGAAATTCAGAAATTTTAAGCTGGTGGGATACGTGGTGTACGGACGCGGCTGTTTCAACCAGCTCGATGAGCTCTTGTCGCCCCACCGAAAGGCCGGACAACCCATGGTGTTTTTGGTCGATCATTTTTTTGAGGGAAAAGATTTGCCGAACCGAATTCCCCTGCGCGACAACGATGTGATCTTGTTTGCCGATGTTACCACCGAACCAAAAACGGTTTATGTGGATGAATTGGCGAGTCGACTCAAGCAAGAGTATGGTTCAGTGAGTGGTGTGATCGGAATCGGTGGTGGTTCGACGCTTGACCTGGCCAAGGCGGTTTCGTTAATGATGAACAATCCCGGCTCCTCAGCCGATTATCAGGGATGGGACCTGGTCAAATTCCCCGGTGTGTACAAAGTGGGCGTCCCCACCCTGAGCGGTACGGGTGCTGAGGTATCGAGGACGACCGTACTGACCGGCCCTACCAAAAAACTCGGAATGAACTCCGACTTCACCCCTTTTGATCAAATCGTACTCGATCCGGAGTTGACCCGAAACGCACCCGTCAACCAACGATTCTACACGGGAATGGATTGCTATATCCATTGTATTGAAAGCCTGGAAGGGACCTACCTGAACGAGTTCAGTAAGAGCTATGGCGAAAAGGCGCTGGAGCTTTGTCGGAGGGTCTTCGTAGAGAAAAACTCTTGGGACGAGGAGTCCGATGATCAGCTGATGATGGCCTCCTATGCGGGTGGGATGAGCATTGCCTACTCGCAAGTAGGCGTTGCCCACGCGGTGAGCTACGGATTGAGTTACCTGCTCGGTACCAAACACGGCATAGGAAATTGTATCGTCATGAACCACCTGGAGGAATTCTATCCTGCCGGCGTTCGAGCGTTCAAGCACATGGTGGAAAAGAATCAGATCGATATTCCGAAGGGGATTTGCCAGGGACTCACCAACGAACAGTTTGATAAAATGATCGATGTATCGATGGGCATGAAGCCGCTTTGGGAAAATGCCCTTGGAAAAGATTGGGAGACCAAAATGACACGCGACCGCTTGCGGGCGTTGTATGAAAAGCTTTGATAGATGATAGTGAATCGCTCATCCAAGTATTTGCGCTACCTGTCGGGAAACTCCGGCGTGGATGCCGAGCGGACCGGAGAGATACTTTCCGTCAATCCCACCATCGCCCCCGCCCGCGAAGAGGCGGAGAAGATCCACATCTCTGTTCACGATTACTCCGCCGACACCCTGGATGTGCGGGAATACCAAAAGATTGATGAGACGTTTCCCTATCTCGAGAAAGAAACGGTCTCGTGGATTAACATCGATGGGATCCGAAAAGAGGATGTGGAGTCTGTTTGCGCGCACTTTGGTGTTCATGCACTGATCACGGAAGACATTTTGAGTATTGGACAGCGTCCAAAAATGGACGAAATGAACGACCAGGTTTTCTGCTTATTGAATATGCTATACTTCAATGAGGAGAAGAAAACCATTGAAACCGAGCAGATCGGTATCGTGCTGGGTAAAAATTTTGTGTTGTCCTTCCAGGAGGATGCGAGCCGCGACGTATTCAACCCCATCCGTCATAAATTATCGATACCCAAAAGTCAGCTAAGGCAGCGATCGGCCGATTACCTTCTTTATAGCATGTTGGACCTGATCGTGGACAACTATTACCTCGTGATGGAAAAGGTGGGCGACCTGGTGGAGTCGCTGGAAGAAGAGGTGAGTCGCAAAAGCAACAAGCGCTCCCTGGCGCGCATCAATCAGTTACGCAAGGAAATGATCATCATTAAGCGCAACGTTTCTCCGGTACGAGATCTGGTCGCAGGTGTTTTGCGCAGCGAATCCGATTGGTTAGACGAACGCACCATGAAATACTTCAAGGATGTACACGATCATATTTTACTGGCCGTTGATCTGAGCGATAACTACCGCGATGTGATGATCAGTGTTCAAGACCTCTATATCAGCAACGTCAACCTAAAGCTGAACGAGGTGATGAAAGTAATGACGGTGGTAACTTGTTTGTTGGCGCCCGCCACGGTGATCGGTGGAATCTTTGGCATGAACTTCGATGTAATTCCGGCCGCCCACCACCCGTATGGGTTTTATGCCGCCATCGGGTTAATGTTCCTGATCCCTGGCGCCATGCTGGTGATCATGAAAAAACGGGGATGGTTTTGACCACCCCCGTTCGGTTTGCTTTTTTCCCTCATTAAGATCGTTCGGAAAGAAATGCGTCTCGGCTCTTGATCTTTGGATCGGCGTTGGCGCCCTTCTCCGCTGCTTTGTTGGCTAGCGGTTTCCATTCTTTTTCCATAAGGGTTTGCAGCTCCTCCATGGCTTTTTTGGTTTGATCGGCCAGCAGGTTGATGTTTTCTACCTCTGTGGTGCTGGGAGCTCCTTGATATCCTGCCACCTCATTATACAGGGTGGCTAACTTTTCTTTGAGCTCCGGCGGGGCCGAGCCTACATAATTGTCTCCGGTGGTGACAACCAGGGAGGATTTAAGTTTTACCAGCTTGGCCTTGATGGCTTGAGCCGTCTTGCTGAACTCTTTCCTTTTAGAAAGCGAGTCGCAAGTTTCAAGCAACTGGTCAACCTGATACGTGGTGTAGGCCACGTCCTCGTTCAAATTATAAAGCTGCATAGAGTAGCGATAGTTGGCTTGTCGTTCTGCCAACGAAATGCCCGATTGTGGGTTCGGTGCGTAGGAAATAGACTGGGTATAGGTTTGATTTCCTTTGGTCAGTACCACCTTGTAGGTGCCGGGTAAAACGCGCGGACCAAAAAATCCCCCACGTGCCATGGTTTTTGCCTTCGCAAGTTTTGGGGCCTGCATCCTTCCGTCCCAGTAAACCATATTGATCCCCTTCCTTTTTCCGGGTGCCATGGAGGCGAGCTTTTTACCCGACGAATCGTGGACCTCCAAACTCATTTTTCCAAAAGTGTGTCGGTTCTTTAGATAGTAAACGATGCGGGCGTCGCGATTGGGGTTGGCGCCCACGTATTGTCCCGCATCGGCAGTTTTTCCAAATCCGGCTTCATCGTTAAAAAAGGCGGTCGGACTCGGCAACAACACCACGTCCTGCTGTAAAATACCGGTGTTGATCGCGCGGAGGGGTGAAATATCATCCAGAACAATAACACCCCTTCCGTGGGTGGCTAAAACAATGTCGTTCGTCTTTTGGTCTTGTGCGATATAGTGCACGGGTACCGGCGGCATGTTATTCGTGAAGGCAAGCCAGTCTTGTCCCCCATTCAGCGAAATATAAAGTCCCATCTCTGTGCCGAGGAATAAAAGATCGGGAGACTGAAGGTCTTCGTGAATATGCCGAACGAACCCTTTTACGCCATTCATCGGCAGGCGTGTCCATGTTTTTCCACCGTCGGTGGTTTTGAGGACGTACGGTGTTTGATCGTTCTGGGTGTGTCCGTCGAGTGCTGCGTAGGCGGTCTGTTTGTTGAACCGGCTTGATTCGATGTGATATACCCAAGTGTTTTGGGGAACCACCGTTGTGCCGGGGGTTCTATTGTTCCAGGTTGAACCGCCATCTTCGCTAATTTGGATATTTCCATCGTCCGTTCCCGCCCAGATGATGTTTTCATCGAGAGGTGATTCACAGATCGTAAAAACAGTACAGTGGTTTTCGGCACCGCTATTGTCGGTCGAGAGTCCGCCCGACTTATCCTGCTGTTGCTTTTTGGGATCATTGGTGGTGAGGTCGGGTGAGATCCGCCGCCAGGTCTCTCCACGATCGTCGGAACGATGAATGAATTGACTGCCCACATAAATCCGGTCGGGTCGGTGCGGACTCAAAGACATTGGCGTATTCCAGTTGAATCGCAACTTGGGGTCGCCAGCCTGTGGGTAGGGCTTGATGTTCTTTAGCGATTTTTTATCGATGTCATATCGCCAGATCGATTCAGCCCCCTGCATTTCACTATACGTGATGTTTTGTGTGGGGTGGGCCAATACACGAAAACCGTCGCCCTGTCCAATGCGCTTCCAGTCCTCGTTTGTTATGCCGCCATCGGAAGCCGAGGGTCCGTACCAAGATCCGTTATCCTGCAAACCGCCGTATACATTATAGGGCACTTTATTATCAATACTAACGTGATAATATTGGCTGAGGGGGAGACCCTTCACATGTTCAAAGGTGTTTCCTCCATCGCGGCTTCTCCACACCCCGCCATCATCGCCCAGAATGATCTCGTCGGAGTTATTCACGCCAAACCAGATATCGTGTACATCGGCATGGATGCCCGAGAAAGATCGAAATGTTTTTCCGCCGTCCCGGCTGATGGCTCCGTTCAATCCGGCCTTCGTGATGATGTCCGGATTTTTGGGGTCAACGACAATTCGAGAAAAATAAAATGGCCGAACCGACAATTCAAAGTCCGCATTCAGGTGCTTCCAATTGGCGCCGCCGTCTTCGCTGCGATACAGTCCTTTTTGTTCGGGTTTTTCACACTCCAACACAGCATACAGTAGGTTGGCTTTTGAGGGGGCGGTAGCCACGGCGATGCGTCCGAGTTTTCCCGCAGGAAATCCGCCGTGGATTTTGTTCCATGTTTTTCCAGCATCGGTCGATTTATATAGAGCACTGCCATACCCGCCGCTGCTGAACGAATAGGCGGTTCGGCGAAATTCCCAGAATGCGGCGTACAGGGTGTTAGGGTTAAGGGGATCCATGATCAACTCTGAACAACCGGTGCTGTCGTTCACAAAGAAGATTTTTTCCCAACTCTTGCCGCCATCAGCTGTTTTATAAACGCCGCGCTCATTGCTGTTTCCCCACAAGCTTCCAAGCACTCCCACAAACACCTCTTGGTTGTTCTTGGGGTTCACCCGAATGGCGCTGATGCGCTCGGATTTTTCCAAACCTGTTTTGTTCCAGGTTTGGCCGCCGTCGGTTGATTTATATATTCCATCTCCGACCGAAACGCTGTTGCGCGTCCACACCTCTCCGGTTCCCACCCAAATTGTTTTGTCGGGGTTGGTGGGGTCGAGTGTAATGGCACCGATGGACTGGTTGTGTTTGTCGAACATCGGAAGAAAGCTTACGCCTCCGTTCTCGGATTTCCAGACTCCGCCTCCGGCGGAAGCAACCCACAGCTTGAGTGGATTGGTCGGGTGACCTTCCAAGTCGGTAATGCGTCCGCTCATGACGGCCGGACCGATCTGTCGGGCACGAATATCACCAAATACATCTTCGCCGGTCAGCCCGTTCTGGGCAGAAGAAAAAAGGGCAGCCAGTAGGGTGGCTGCCAGAAAATAAGCTCGCATGTGGGTGGTCTTTTAGTTTGTTTCGTAGGCAAATTCGTTGTCGCTGATAGTCACATTGGCTTCCGCCTTTTCAAACTTGATGGTTTGTCCGGGACCGCCAGCCATGCGGACCGTCATAGAGAAGGGAATAAAAATCCCGCCAGCCTCTTGGTAGTCGCTGAACAGTGTTTCAATAACCGTACCCTTTGAGGTAGCCTCTTGTGACACGGTGCGGGTCATGACCAGCGCGCTGGTAGATTTATCAATGAAATAGGTGACAATATTGTCAACCGGCTTTCCTTCTGACATTTTTTGTTTTTTGGTCATCTTAATGGCGTAGCAATCTGCTCCATCTACCTTTTCGTCGGCCACTTTTTCTACACTATATCCCAGTGATTTATAGGTGATCATAACATCGGGCTCCTCCTGTAGGTCCATGGCCATGTTGGCCGCCTCTTCGGTGGTTGACTTTTCAGCCTTCATGGTCATTTGATTGGTCTTCCAAGCGGTTTTTCCGTCGTACGCTTGTTGTACAAAATTCATTCCCTGAAAAGTGGCATATACTTTCATTTTGTTGGGGGCCTTTAAGAAGTATACGGGAAGCTCCATTCCGCCCATGTCAACCTTTGCGGTCATTTTCCAAGTGGTGTTTTTCCGGATAGCTTCTTCGCCTCCGATCGCCTTTACGTAGCCGGCGATGATCTCTTCGGCCGTTTGAGAAAATCCCTGTGCAACGGTGACAATTGCCAACAAGAGGGTTGTGATTTTTTTCATATTGGTTTATTTGGGTTTTTTATAAATGGGAACAGTACTGCAAGGCTCTCCGTACATAATGCTCTTCGCCACCGGCTGTAGGATTCGGGTGATTTCCAGATAGGCGTCGGGGCCAACAGGCAAATCGCCACAACCCTTCACCACCACGCGCTGTTCTATAAATGGCTGCGTGTCTATCTGTTTGATTCGTTGCAGAAAAAGGCTGCTTCGGTATTGTTCTGGCGTTCCTTGGAAAACACCGGCAGCAACGGGTGTTAGGTAGGTGGCTACCAACATATAGGCCCATGCTGGAATAATGGCGTCAGCAGAACAAGCAACCGCCACGTACTGGTTTTGGTACGCCGACCAATCCGTGTTCTTTAACGCCTCGCGGAAATCTTTTTCTTTCAGGATCAGTCCCATAAATAAATGATCCTTCAGATCAAAAACCATGATCTCCTCGCGCGGATACCATTCCTCCAAATTGAGGGTGATGAGCCCGCTTTCGGCCACCTTGTTGACAAGCGTTTCTGACATGGTGGTGCAAAGTTAGTCGCGGCGACGCCTCGGCTTAACAGCATTTTGTTAAAGAACTGTTTAGGTGGTGGTTATTTTCCACCCCAGGCGTCGGCAATGCCCTGCTTTATGTCGGTATAATTTGTCGCCAGCCAGACCAACAAGGCAATACCCAACATAAATTTCCAGTGTTTTTTAAAAAGTGCTTTTAGGTCTTCCATGAATTGACTCATATCCATTGTTTTTGTTGTCCGCTGGGGCTCCGGGGCGCCGGTTTCTGGAACATAGCCCCCCTCTAAAAGGTCCGTCTGTAAAGCCTCCCCGATTGTTTTAAGGGAGTGTAGACTGGGGTTTACCTCGTTGTTCTCAATTCGTTGAATAGACCTGATTGTTATTCCTGTCAGCCGGGAAAGCTCCGACTGTGTCAGGCCCCTCCTTAGCCTTTCTTCTTTAATTTTTCCTCCGGGGTGCATATGCAAATATGGTTTGTAATTAAGAATCTTTGTGGCGACATCCGAGCGACATCTAGGCGACTCGCCCCCGGCTGGCTTTTGTTGGTTCCCCCTAATAAATAAAAAACCCGCCCCTAAAAAGGGGCGGGCGTGCAGTTAGTATTGGTACGACTAATATCGCTTAGACCGATAATCTTTTATTTCCGCTGCATTGCGGAGGACCGAAATTGGATTATTTGGGCTATACTGGTTGGCCAGGGCTTGTTTTGCCTGCTCAGTCCGGGCCTTCCGCTGCTCCTGAACATCGCCCGCGGTGACCGGGGTGGTTGTCTGTTGCTCAACGCGAACCACAAAAACACCACCCATGCCGGGAATGGCCGCGTCTACCACCTTCCCTTGGTTGGCTTGATTAAAGGCGGCCCCTAACACCCGGGGCTCGAATCCCAGTGTACTGTTGGGGGCTCCCGCCATGCGCAGGCTGTCGGCTGTTTCAATGTTTTTACCACCCAGGGCGAGTGCCGCCGCTTCCAGGGTACTGACCTTTCCGATCTTAGACTGAAGAATGCTGGCCTTTTTGAAGTTGCGCAGCAGGGGCTCTACAGAGGCACGGGCCTTCTCAACAGACATAGTGCCCTCTTCAAGCACCTCTGTTACCGCCACCACCACGTAGTTGTTTTCCACGCGCTCCGGCTTCAACACCTCGCCCAAGTCTGCCTCATACACCGCACGAACCAAACTTCTGGAAAGGCCAACGCCGGGAATCTCGGAAGACCAGGAGGTAATGTTCGCCGCTTGGTTGCGAGCAGCGCCTTTTGCCTTCCACTTCTTTTCATAGTTCGCCTCGAAAGATTTGTGGTCGCGGCTCTCGGCAGCAAACTCATTGGCTTGATTGAGCGCATTGTTATCGGTTTCCTGACTGGCGACGATCTCGCGCGGCAGGTAAGCTACCTTATAATGAACAGTCGGCTTAATGAACGACTGAACTTCAATGTAGTGATATCCAAAAGAGGTTTTAACCACCTTGCGCTCACCCGGCTTACCATCAAACAAAATAAACTTCGCAAACTCGGGCGCAAAACCCTCGTCTTGTATTTGGGTAGAACTAAATGTCATCACCCCTGCGTTTTGGCGGCTGCCATCAGAGGTGGGATTGTATTTGTTTACCATCTCAGCCCAATTGGCTCCACCCTCGATCGCCTTTTTAACACTGTCGATCTTGGCAGATGCGACGCTGTCGGCAAATCCTCCGCTGGCGATGTCGTTGGACACAAGTACGTGGCGACATTTAACCGAATCGGGTAATACCTTGGAGCCCATCATCCGGGCAACCACGTAACTGTTGCCATCTAAGTAGGGTCCAAAGACTCCCCCAACAGGAAGGCGAAAGATGGAGTCTTTAACGGGAATCTGAACCGTGCTGGCGTTAATATAACCATCAAAATAAGAGGCTCCCTCGCTGGCTAGGAACATAGGCACACTGTCGGCCGCCGCGAGTCTGTCTTTCAGATTGCGGATCTCCTGAAGAACCGCTGCGCTATCAGGTGAAGAGGGTGATGCTGAAAAGGTTACAAAAGCAATGGCGCGGGACTCCTGTTGCTTGAAATTTTTGGGGTATTTCTTGATGTAGTCGGAGATCTCTGCGTCTGAAATCTTTATCGTGCTGTCGGGAATACTGGAATAGGATTCTTTTACAAAAGAGATCTTAGCCAGACGGCTGTTGTCGGCGTTTTGTTTTTCCACCAACCACCGCGGCGTATTCAGGCTGCTTGAAAGAATTGAGTTGAATTTTTCATACTGCCGCTCCAAGACCATATTATCCAGAAGTTGGTTGAGTTGTGTCTTTTGGGTAGCGGTCCCGCTTTTTCTTATCTGAGTAATTGTTTGTTGTACCGCAGATGGATTATACGGCTCTTGCGGATTGCTTAAATACTGTCGGGCGATCGCAGAAGGGTTGGTGCCAAATAAAAGATCGTTCAACTCTTTCTTTCCTACATTAATCCCGAGCTTATCAAAAGATTGTTCGAGGATAATTCGGTTGATCTCTTGATTCCAAGCCTTATCAAGGGCTTGCTGGGAAAGAGCAGCTGTTTGAGGATACCCTTGGGATTTTAGATTCTCCTCTTCTTGAAGCACTTTATTGTTGAACTCATCAAATAAAATACTCTTTCCATTTACGGATCCAATCTTATTGGGTAGGGAGCTCATCCCCCGCGATTGGCTGGAGAAATAATCGGTCAGAATAAAACCAACCAGGGCTAAGGCGATCAAGACCACCGTCACCTTTGCATACTTATCTCGGATATCCTGTATAACAGACATAAAGACAATTATTTAGGGGGGCAAAAATAGGTTTTTATGGCTTATTATAAGGATAAATCCCCCGGAATTGGTAAAGACATAAATTATATATTTT
>CAXRAX010000047.1:0-37968 GCA_964229195.1 Chitinophagaceae bacterium
GACAAGACCAGCAGCGATTCAATCCCCTGCCGCTGATGAAAACTTTCTTCGTTGCAGATACGAACCATGGCGCGGGCATACGGTCCGTACGAGGTACGCGTCCGCAGCACCTGATTCATGATGGCGGCTCCATCCACCAGCCAACCAACGGCACCGATGTCGGCCCAGGTGAGCGTGGGATAGTTGAAGATGGAGGAGTAGTTCGCGCGACCACTATGCAGGTCGTTGATGGTTTCTTCTCGGGAGATGCCCAGGGTTTCACAGGCGGAGTAAAGGTAGAGGCCGTGACCGGCTTCATCTTGTACCTTGGCCAACAAGATGGCTTTGCGTTTGAGCGAAGGGGCACGCGAGATCCAATTGCCTTCGGGCAGCATGCCGACGATCTCGCTGTGGGCGTGCTGACTGATCTGACGGATATTGGTCTTTCGATATGCCTCCGGCATCCAGTCGAGCGGCTCGATCTTGGTCTCGCTGTCGATCTTTTCCTGAAAAACTTTTTCGAGGTCGTGAACGGACATAGGAATGATTTGCAGGGCAAATTTAATCAATCCGAACAGCTGTTTGGAAATTTGTGGAGCCCTTTGGGGTCATTTGGCGTCAAAATCCACCACTAATTTTTCGCTGGTGGGGATGGACTGGCAGGTTAGAATATAGCCTTGGCGGATTTCATCCTCCTCCAATCCCCAGTTGACCTCCATTTTTACCTGTCCCTCTACGAGTTTGGCCTTGCAGGTGCAACACATACCTCCTTTGCAGGCGTAGGGCAGGTCGGCTCCTTGGTTCAGGGCGGCGTCGAGGATGGTTTGATCGCCGTTTTGGGGGATGGACACGTCCACGGCTCTGCCATCGACCCGCAGGGTCACCACACTTTGAGGTCCGGTTGGCGTATCGGCTGCCGACCGGGGTTGTTTTGATTTTTGTTGTTGGGCGGCGGTGGTAAATAATTCAAAATGGATCTGTGTGGCCGGAATCCCGAGTTGGGGCAAGGTGATTCGGGCGGTTTCGATCATCGCTTCGGGTCCGCACAGATAACATTCACTCACGGTTCGGTAATCGATCAATGATCCCAGTCGCTTTAATTTATCGGCATCGATCCGGCCTTGGTTGATCTCGCTGTCGGTTCGTTCGCGGCTGAGCACATGAATGATCTGCAAGCGACCCAGGAACTTGTTTTTCCATCCTTCTAACTCTTCGAAGAAGATGATGGATTGACGGTCGCGGTTGCCATAGACCAAGGTGAAGTGGCTATTGGGTTCGGCGTGCAGCACCGATTTGAGTATGGAGAGTACGGGTGTGATACCGCTGCCGGCGGCGATGGCCAGATAATGTTTGTGATGGTCGGGTTGAAGCGTGGGGTGGAACTTGCCCATCGGAGGCATGACGTCGATGCGATCGCCTTTTTTCAGTTGATGGTGGGCGTAGTTGGAAAATTTCCCGTCTTCGATCTTTTTGATGGCGACGGTCCATTTGTGCTCGTGCGGAGCGCTGCAGAGGGAGTAGGAGCGACGGATCTCTTCGCCCTCGATGCCGGCACGGAAGGTCAGGTATTGCCCGGGTAAATAGGCGAACGAATCTTGAAGTTCTCTCGGCACTTCGATCTGCAGGGAGAGGCAATCGGGGGTTTCCGCCTGAATGGAGCGAATGGTCAGCGAGTGAAAGGAGGAAGACATTAGGCTGCTTTACGAAGTCCGTCAATAAGAATACGGATCATGTTGTTCGACAGTTCTTCAGCGCTGATCTTGGCCTGACTGCGGTGCCACGATTCGATGCCGTTGACGGCATGAAGCATGATCAATACGGCCGTGGGGGCATCGATGCGACGGATCTCTCCTTTTGCAATGCCTTCTTCGATGATGGCTGCAAAGCGTTTGCGGTAGCTCCGACGCTGGCTCTGGAAGTTGGTTCGATACGGTTCATCGAGATGGCGCCACTCGCGATCGGTCACGATCACTTTCTCATAGTTATCGATCATTTGCTCGATGTGGAAGCGAAGGATCGATTCGATCTTGTTGATGGTGTGTTGGCGGTTGGATTCGATCTCCTGCAATTTCTCATTGAACAGGTTGGCCACTTCAAAACAGATGGCTTCCAGGATCTCGTTCTTGGAGCGGATGTGGTTGTATAAGCTGGCTGCCTCGATGCCGACGGTTTCGGCCAGGTCGCGCATGGAGGAGGCGGCGAATCCGCGCTCGCGGAACATCGTGGCCGCCCGTTGCAGGATCAGGCCTTTTTTCGATGCTTTTTTCCGTTCGGTCTTTTTCATCGTTCAAAGATAGGAAACCTCGTGGGGACGGGCGATTGGGCCAACTATGAAAGATTATTTATGTAGGTTTGCCGCGCATTATTCACTTCAATACTTCACTATGTCCCTTATTTCTGTCGGTACCATGGCCTTTGATGCGATTGAAACCCCGTTCGGCAAAGTCGACCGTATCATTGGTGGCTCCGGCATCTATGTGGCCTATGCTGCCAGCCATTTTGTACAACCCGTCAAACAGATCTCAATCGTGGGAAATGATTTTCCGGAATCCGAGATGGAGGAATTACGCAGCCGCGGGGTACATCTGGATGGGGTGGATGTACGGACCGATAAGAAATCCTTTTTCTGGAGCGGCAAGTATCACAACGACATGAACAGCCGCGATACGCTGGTCACCGACCTGAACGTACTGACCGATTTCGATCCCCATATTCCTGATGGCTACCAAGGGGCCGAGTTCCTGATGCTGGGCAACATCATGCCCACCTTGCAACTCAACGTGATCCAGGAATTGAAGCAGCGTCCCAAACTCATCGTGCTCGACACTATGAATTTTTGGATGAACACGGCCATGAATGAATTAAAGATCGTACTTCGCTATATCGACCTGCTATTGGTCAACGATGAAGAGGCCCGCCAACTGACCGGTGAATATTCTCTGGTAAAAGCCGCCAAGGCGATCCGTCAAATGGGCCCCAAATACCTGATCATCAAAAAAGGCGAGCACGGGGCGTTGTTGTTTCACGAAGACCAGGTCTTCTATTCCGCCGCCTTGCCGCTGGAAGATGTATTCGACCCAACCGGTGCAGGCGATTCGTTCGCCGGCGGTTTCATTGGTTATTTGGCCAAGACCGGCGACATCTCCTTCGAGAACATGAAGCGCGCGATCATCGTTGGCTCGGCCATGGCCAGTTTCTGTGTCGAAAAATTTGGTCCCACCCGCCTCAAAGAGATCAACTCGAACGATATCCAGAACCGCATCCGTCAGTTCAAGGACCTGGTCAATTTTGATATCGAACTGACCTGATCATCGGGTATTCACCAAGGTCAACACTCTTTTCTCCCGGGTTTGTTTGCCACGTTTGTCATTCCATTCGGCCAGTAATATGTATTGTCCCGATGGCAGTCGGCCTCCTTTTTCATCTAGCCCATTCCAGCTGAAGACCGCTTCCGTACCGGCCAGTGTTCCGGCTGCCAGGTCCCGCACCCATACGCCTCCGGCATGAAAGATCCGGACACGCAGGCGGTTGGCAGGTTCTTTGCTTCGCATTCGGATCTGCAACACATCATCTCTCCCGTCACCATCGGGCGACACAATGGAGGAAGATAAGTCGAGTGCTTGGTCAGCGTTAAACATTCGGTATTGCGAATTGCGTCGGGTCGGGGTCCCGTACCCCACGGTGCCGGCGGCCGATTGCCAGTTATTTCGATCTTGAGTTTTCCCTTGCGGATCGATCCGCTCCAGGGCTACGCCTGTTCTCGAACGCAGCAGCGGGAAATGCCAATCGGACGAGTAGCTGAACTCCTCGATCGTCTTGCCTTGGGCATTCTGTATCACCAGATTCCCGGTGGCATCGGGCAAACTGGGCAGTGCCTTCGTCTCGATCACCCAATCGGGTTGATGAACAAAATAATGTCGCTCCAATGCTTTTGCGTCGGATGTTAGCACCAGGTGGTCGTTGGGATATAAATATCTCGGTTTCTCCCGGACGCGTTCTATACTTCCCAGGTTGCCCGTGGCCGCTCGGGTCGACAAATACAGCTTCGAGAGATCTATGATCTTTTTTCCGATGTTCAACAGTTCGACATAATCGAATCCGCCTGTGGGCGGATCGAACAGGATCTCGTTGAGCCGGATGTCTGCCGTGTCCGGTTCAGAGGGTAGTCCGATGCGGGTGGTGGCGTTGCCGGGCATTGGATTGCCGGCGAGATCGGTCAGTTGCCGGTAGCGGAGCGTATACATTTTTTCTTGTCGCAACGGCCAGTCCGTTCGTAATTCTATCCGATCGAACAAAGGCGGTAAACACCGGACTGCTGCGATGCTACGTCCATCCGACAAATCATATAATATGGTCTGTTCCACTGCGGCGCTATCCAATGCCTCATCCAATAAAATCAACAGCCGGGTGGAGTCGATCGCATAGGCATTCTCCAGTTGGGGCGGATCGAGATCGGTCCACTCGCGTTCGATCGAATTGGGCTTACCGGGCGTGCCGCCCAGCGGATGGGTGGTGGAGCCCCAGTTGATCTGAAAGGATCCGGGATGCTTGGCATCGATCATCTCCAAAGACCATCCGCCTTCTTTTTTTAATTCGGTCGTATGCCACTGTACAGAATATTCAAGGGCGTGTATGATCTGCCCGCCGGCATTTTTAAGCATCAACATTTCCCCATCGTTGTCCAGCGACGGAAATCCCGCAACGCTCAGGCATCTGCCAAAGGGGCTGAGGGAGGGAAGGGCGGTAGGTGGACAAACGATGAGTACACTGTCGGGCAGTAAGGAGAGGTTGGGAAATGGACTCGATTGATTTGCTGCGTCTGCCAGCCGCCAGCCCAACAGTGAAATGGGAGAATTGCTTCGATTGCGGAGCTCGATCCATTCGAAGGGGGGTAGTCCCACCGCGGGTGTGGGATCTGCGAAGATCTCCTGTATGACGAGGCTGTATCGTTGTGCCCGGGAATGTACCGGGAAAAGCAGGAGCAATAGGATGAGGAGGTAGCTGAGGGAACGCATCGGGTAAATATGCGTTGGCGATGGGTGCGAAAGCAAAAAAAGGGTGGGAGAAAAATCTTTTCGCTTCGGGGAAAATTCGCGGATGGGTGTACGGGTTGCTGGAGGGTTCAGGCGCCGATGAGTTCCAAAAATTCAGCTTCGCTGAGGATCTTGATGGTATTGATCTTCTTGGCTTTTTCGAGTTTGCTGCCGGCGTCTTCGCCCACGACCAGGTAATTGAGTTTGGCGCTGACGCCACTGAGGATCTGTCCGCCTTTTTCTTCGGCCATTGCTTCGGCCTGGCTTCTTTTCAGGGTAGGCAAGGTACCGGTGAACAGAAATGTTTTTCCGCTGAGGGAGCCATCGGTTGTTTTGGTTTTGGACTCTTGTTGTAGGGTGAGTCCGAGGGTTTCCAATTTCTCGATCAGCCGGAGGTTGCCGGGTTCCTGAAAGAACTGATGGATGCTACCGCCCACTTTAGGTCCGATGTCTTCCCATTGTTGGAGTTCTTCGAGCGATTTGTCTTTCAGGTCGAGCGGATGCGTGATCTGTCGTGCCAGGGTTTTGGCCGTGGTTTCACCCACGAAGCGGATGCCCAGTCCGTACAGCAGTCGGTGCAGCGGTTGTTTTTTGGAGGCTTCGATGGATTGTTGGAGTTTCTCGATGGATTTTTTCCCAAACCCTTCCATCGTACCGATCTTTTCGTAATCAAGTTGATAGATGCCGGGGATGTCATGCAGCAAACCGGCATCGTAGAATTTTCGGATGTTGGCTTCGCCGAAGCCGCGGATATCCATCGCGTCTTTGCTGACGAAATGGATGATGCGTTCCACGGCTTGGGCCGGACATTCCCAATTGCCGCAGCGCCAGACGGCTTCTGCTTCTTCTTTGTGGAGTGCTTGTTGGCAGATGGGACATTGGCGGGGGAAGACGATCTTTTTTTCTGTTCCGGTTCGGGCGTCGGGGAGGGATTTGACGATCTGCGGGATGACATCGCCGGCGCGTTCGATGAGCACTTGGTCGCCCAGCCGCAGATCTTTTTCGCGGATGTATTCTTCGTTGTGGATGGAGATGCTGCTGACGGTGACGCCTCCGATGGCAACGGGTTCGAGTTTGGCCACGGGGGTGACGGCTCCGGTGCGACCTACTTGAAACTCGATCGATATTAATTGGGTCGTGGCTTGGCGGGCTTTGAATTTAAAGGCGATGGCCCAGCGGGGGTGGTGGGAGGTCATCCCCATTTTCTCTTGCAGCGACAGCTCATTTACTTTAATGACCATGCCATCGATCTCGTATGGGAGAGAATCGCGTTTGTTTTCGAAGGCGTGACAGTAGTCGATCACTCCTTGAATACCCTGGAATACGCGTTTTTCCTGTTGGGGACTACGAAAACCGAGGTTCCACAGCAGCTCGATGGATCCTTCGTGTGTTTGCAATGATTTGGGCGTAGACTTTCCGGGCAGCAGGGTGTAATAGCTGATGTGGTAAACGAAGGCTTCGAGGTTTCGCTTGGCAACTTGGGCGGGATCTTTCAGCCGCAAGGTGCCGGCGGCGGCGTTGCGGGGATTGGCCAGTGGGGGTTGGCCTTCTTCCATCAAGGTTTCGTTGTATTGGCGGAATTTTTCTTTGTCCATCAACACTTCACCGCGGATCTCCAGTTGTTGTATGCCGTATTCGGAGAGGATGGCGTGCAGCGGGAGGGATCGGATCTGTCGCACATTGGGCGTTACATCGTCGCCTTCCACCCCGTCGCCACGGGTCGCACCGCGGATGAGCCGATCGTTTTCATAGATCAGCGAAATGCTGCCGCCGTCGAATTTGGGTTCCACGCAGTATTCGATGGTATCGAGTCCGGTCAGCTCCCGGGCCTTTCGGTCGAAATCGAGCAGGTCTTCCGCGTTGTAGGAGTTTTCCAGGGAAAGCATGGGCACGAGGTGCTTCACGGTGGGGAATTCAGCCGTGAGTTCGCGGGCCACGCGTTGCGTGGGGGAGTCGGGTTGAATGAGTGCCGGATTTTCTTTTTCCAACCGCTCCAATTCTTTGTACAGCAGATCGTATTCCGGGTCGGCTATTAAGGGATCGTGTAATATGTAATAGCGGTGCTCGTGAAAGCGTAATACGTCGCGCAGCGCATCGATCTGTTTTTTTTCCAGAGGGGATTGCGTTGCTTGCCGAAGCAAGACACGGGTTTGTTCAATACGTGTATCGGACATGAGCCGGAGCATTCAACAGAGAATGCCAAAAAATTTTCTAAATATACAAGCATTTTGGCTCCGGGCTTTTGGGTCTAATGTGTATTAAGTACATATTTTCAGTAGATTTGTGAACCTTATTTCAGTCAAACGATTTTTATGCGATTGCTTCTGCTGGTGCTGTTCTATTCTGTATCGTCATTTGTCCGGGCACAGGTATTGACCTGGACCCCTGCTTTCCCGCAGGCAGGCGATAACCTCTCCATTACGGTCGATGCCACCAAGGGAAATCTGGGTTTGTTCAATTTCACGCCGGCCTCCGATGTATATGTGCATACCGGGGTGATCACCAATTTGAGCACGGCACCGAATGACTGGAAATACGTGAAGTTCAATCAGGCTTTCAACCAGCCCAATGCGGCCTTGCAGGCCACTTCATTGGGGAACAACCAGTGGCGGTTCGACATCACGAACATCCGTCAATACTATGGTGTGCCCGCCAACGAGACCATCTTGCGCATCGCCATTCTCTTCCGGAGTGGAAATGGCAGTGCGGTGCAGCGAAACACCGATGGGAGCGACATGTACATTCCCATTTACTCCAGCACGATCGCTACTCGATTTTCCCAACCTCCTTTTCAGCCAACCTATACACCGATACCCGAGCCCATCAACAAGCAGGTGGGGGAGACGATCTCGCTGACGGCCATTGCCAGTGGCACCGCCGAAACCATGCGCCTGTTTCTGAATGGGTCACAGATCCAATCGGTCAGCAATGCCAATACGATCTCGGCTACGCCCACCCTGAGTACGGCGGGGGCGCAGACGATCGTGGCCCAAGCCACCCAATTCGGTACAACCCGAACCGATACGCTCCGATTCTTTGTTGCCAATGCACCGAACGTGGCGGCCTTGCCGGCCGGGGTAAGGGACGGGATCAACTATGAGCCCGGCAACACCTCTGTGGTGTTGGTCTTGAATGCCCCGGGCAAGAACCGGGTGTCGGTAATCGGTGATTTCCCGGGAAGCAACTGGCAGGAGCAGACCAGCTATGTGATGAACAAGACGCCGGACGGTAACTACTGGTGGATCCGGCTCACCGGTCTGACGCCGGGTACGGAATACAGTTTTCAATATTTAGTGGATGGCAGTTTACGAGTGGGCGATCCGTATGCCGAGAAGATCCTGGATCCCTGGAACGACGGGTCGATCCCTTCCACCACTTATCCGAATTTGAAGGCGTATCCGACGGGACAAACCACCGGTATCGTCAGCATTTTCCAAACCAACGAGCCCGCCTACACGTGGGCGGTCCCGAATTTCAATCGGCCCGATCGCCGCAGTTTGGTGATCTATGAATTGCTGATGCGTGATTTCACCGCTGCCCGCAACTGGCAAACCTTGCGCGATACCATCTCGTATTTTAAACGGTTGGGTGTAAATGCGTTGAAAGTGATGCCCTTCAATGAGTTTGATGGGAACGAGAGCTGGGGCTATAACCCCTGTTATTTTCTGGCACCGGATAAATTTTATGGGACCAAAAACCGGTTGAAGGAATTCATCGATACCTGTCACGCCAACGGCATGGCGGTCATTATGGACATTGCCCTCAACCATACCACCGGTGCCAATCCCCTCGCGGCGTTATATTGGAATTCAGCCCTGAACCAGCCGGCGGCCAACAATCCCTGGCTGAATGAAACGGCCCGCCACCCCTTCAATGTATTCAACGACTTCAATCACGAGAGTTTGCGTACCCGGTATTTTACCAGCCGTGTCATTGAGCATTGGTTGAAGGAGTATAAGTTGGATGGATTTCGGTGGGATCTATCCAAAGGATTTACGCAGGTCAACAGCGGATCGAATGTGGGGGCCTGGAGTTCGTATGATGCCAGTCGCGTGGCGATCTGGAAGCGCTATTACGACACCTGTCAGTTAAAATCACCCGGCAGTTACGTGATCCTCGAGCATTTTGCGGATAACAGTGAGGAGACCGAGCTCTCCAATTACGGCATGATGTTCTGGGGCAACAACACTACGCAATATCAGGAGGCGGCGATGGGATTTGTGGCCAACTCGAATTTTGAGGGCAACCTGTTCACGGTGCGTGGGTGGAATCAGCCGCATCTCATCGGATATATGGAGAGTCACGACGAAGAAAGGTTGATGTACAAGAACCTTCAATTCGGAAATTCGTCGGGCTCCTACAACATACGCGACCTGAATACGGCCTTGCGACGGATCGAGTTGACGGGGGCGTTCTTCTATATGATGCCGGGCCCCAAGATGCTTTGGCAGTTCGGGGAATTGGGCTATGATTATTCGATCAATCATTGCCCGGATGGAACGGTCAACAGCAATTGCCGTACGGCCAATAAGCCGGTGCGGTGGGATTATCAGTCGAATACCAACCGCCGCCGCATCTATGATGTGTTCGCTGCCTTGAACAAGCTTCGGGCACATCCCTGGTATCGAAACAACTTTACGTCCAATCGGATCGGTCGCAATTTGGGCGGTGCGTTCAAGTGGTTGCAGATCACAACGGATACTTCCAATATTTGTGTGGTCGGAAACTTTGATGTGGTACCACAATCGGGCGATGTTACGTTTCAGAATTCCGGTACCTGGTATAACTACCTGACCGGGGAAACCTTTTCGGCTACGGGCAGTTCACAATCCATCACCTTACAACCGGGCGAGTACCGGGTCTATGTGAACCGTAACGTCGTAAATGCGGTGGTGACGTCCGTACCGGGTGTGGTGAATCCGATCGGTAATTTTTCGGCCAAGCTTTATCCGCAACCCAGTTCGGGACCTTCCTGGTTGGAGGTCCGTGTGCCGCGTGCCGGATCGGTTCAGGCCCAGCTGGTGAATGCCAGTGGCGGGTTAACACGCACCGTGGTGGATCGTCGTTATCCGGCCGGAACACACCGGATCTCGCTGGAGGAGTCGCTTCGCGGGTTACCGGGCGGAACGTATTGGGTCAGATTGCAATCGCCTGAGGGGGCACAAACCTTGCGGTTGGTTTATATTCGCTGATAGAACGAACAGGTTATGACGCCCATGACGAATTTCAAGTCTGCCGCCGCAGAGAAACGCATTCACCAGTCCTATTTCAAGATCGCCTTGTCGGTCGACTGTGTCATTTTTGGCTATGCGGAAAAAGAATTACAGGTATTGGTGATCAAATCGGATTTGAAGGAGTTCGCCGGACAATGGTCTTTATTGGGCGATCTCGTGCGGCCCGAAGAGAACATCGACGAAGCGTCTTATCGGGTGTTGGAGGAGCGGACCGGACTCAAAAACGTTTACCTCGAACAGGTTCAGGCTTTTGGAGAGTGCAAACGACACCCCTCGGGTCGGGTCGTAACCATTGCCTACTATTCGCTCATCGATATCAGCAACCATAAATTGCAATTAAACGACAACGATCTGAGCTGGCGCCCCATTCGGTCCCTCCGCAAGATGGCCTTCGACCATCGACAGATCCTCGATACCTGTTTACAGCGGTTGCGCGAACAAGTGTTTGAAAAACCCTTGCTTTTCAATCTATTGCCCGCGAAGTTTGCCCTCCGAAACCTCCAGGAATTATACGAATCGGTGTTAGGCGAATCGCTTGACCGAAGGAATTTCCGCAAGAAAATTGCGGTGAAGGAGTGGCTGCGAGAAACCGGTGAGTTGGAACGCTCCGTCCTGCATCGCCCCGGGCGCCTGTACACCCGACAAGCCGGTTCCAAGCGCTAATTCTGTTCACTCTTTTTACTCGAAAAAGGGAGCTACTTTCTACAAATTTTTTTTTTAATAAATGTCCCAATTTGGGGTAAAGCAGTAATTTCGTGTATTAAGTACACTAACTATCCGGTGTACCTAAGAAACCAAAAAAACTGATTGTTATGTCATTGAAAAAAATGCTTCAGGCGTGCCTGTTGTGTGTGGGTGTTATGGCCGCACAGTGGGTATTCGCCCAGGACCGAACGATTTCCGGTAAGGTTCTGGATTCCCGTTCCGGAAAAGGACTCTCCGGTGCCTCGGTAACCGCTTCTCCTTCGAAGCGCGGTACACAAACCGATGCTTCCGGTGCTTTCAAGATCACGGTTACTGCAACCGACAAATCCCTCTCCGTTTCTTCAGTCGGGTATACCACGCAAGTGGTGTCTATCGAAGGAACCACCCAAGTACAGGTAACGTTGGCTTCCGCCACCGCTGACCTGGGTGAGGTTGTATTGGTAGGTTATGGTACAACGCGTAAGAAAGACCTGACCGGTGCGGTTGTGACCGTAGGTGCTAAGGATTTTGCGAAAGGCCCCCTGACCTCTCCCGAGCAGTTGATCAACGGTAAAGTAGCCGGTGTGCAGATCACGGCCCCCAGCGGTGCTCCCGGTGCGGGCGGACGGATCCGAGTTCGCGGAACCTCCTCCCTTTCGGGTAGCAACGATCCGTTGATCATCATCGACGGAGTGCCCATCGATCAGCAAGGCGGCATCGCCGGTTCAGCCAACCCCTTGAATTTGATCAACCCCAATGACATTGAAACCTTTACCGTGCTGAAGGATGCTTCGGCTACCGCCATTTATGGTAACCGTGCAACCAACGGGGTCATCTTGATCACCACCAAAAAGGGTAAGTCAGGTAAATTGAAAGTTGGTTTCTCTACACAGAATTCTTACTCGATGGTGGGCAACACCGTGGATGTGCTGACCGCCGATGAGTTCAAGGCCATGGTCAATGCCAAAGGAAATGCCACTCAAAAGAGTTTGCTGGGTGCAGCCAATACCAACTGGCAAGACCAGATCTATCAGGGAGCGATCATGAGTGATAATACCATCTCGCTGACTGGCGGACTGAGCAACCTGCCTTATCGTCTTTCGATCGGATACCTCAATCAAACCGGTATCTTGAAGACAGACAAACTGAGCCGGGTTACCACCAGTTTGAACCTCAGCCCCAAGTTCCTCAACAACAACCTGAAGGTGGACTTCAACCTGAAGACCTCCATGTCGAGCAATAACTTCGCCAACCAGGGTGCAATCGGCGGAGCAGCTTTCTTTGATCCGACCCAAGTGATCAACCGCAACGACAACCGTTTCGGTGGTTATTGGGAGTGGCTGGCCAACAACAACCAGCCCGACGGATTGGCTCCGAAGAATCCGCTTGGTTTGCTGAACCTCCGCGACGACCAGAGCGATGTATCTCGTTACATCACCAACCTGCAATTAGATTATAATATCACTCAAGTACCTGGTCTGCGGGCCAACTTGAACGTAGGTTTGGATTATGCGAAAGGAGAAGGTACCGTGTTCATCCCGGATTCCGCTGCCATGACCTATATCCGTGGGGGCGTGAACAACCAGTATGATAATACCAAGAACAACAAGTTGCTGGATTTCTATTTGAACTATACGCGCGATATCAAGTCGCTGAAAGGTCGCCTGGAATTGATGGCCGGATATGGCTATCAGGACTTCCTGCGCAAGGCCACTAACTATCCCGACAATCGTGCCAATGGAACGGTGTTTGCTCCGGCTGCGCCCTTCCCCTTCGAGGCACAGAATACGTTGGTCTCGTTCTATGGTCGTACCAACCTTTCCATCAACGGAAAATATTTGCTGACCGCCACGCTGCGTCGTGATGGTTCTTCCCGTTTCAGTCCCGAGCAGCGCTGGGGTATCTTCCCCTCTGCCGCCTTCGCCTGGAACCTGTCGGAGGAGTCTTTCCTGAAGAACAGCAAGGTCTTCTCGAACCTGAAACTCCGTCTGGGTTATGGAACCACCGGACAGCAGGAGATCGGAAACGACTACGCCTACATCGCCAACTACACCCTGGGTACGCAAACGGCCCAATACCAGTTCGGCAACACATTCTATCCGGTTCAACGTCCGGTTGGATATGACGCCAACATCAAGTGGGAGACTACTACTACTTACAACGCCGGTATCGATTTTGCGATCGGTAAAGGCCGCGTGACCGGTAGCTTGGACTACTATTTCAAGGATACCCGCGACCTGCTCAGCTTCATCGATGTGCCGGCCGGTACCAACTTCACCAATCGCATCTTCACCAACGTGGGTGATATGACCAACCGCGGGGTGGAATTGCAGATCAACACCAACCTGGTGAACAACAAGAAGTTCAACTGGGATTTCGGATTCAACGTAACGTACAACACCAACGAGATCACCAAGCTGACCAAGTTTGAGGACCCCACCTTCATCGGGGTAGCAACTGGCGGTATCTCCGGTGGAGTGGGCAATACCATCCAGATCCACACCGTGGGTTATCGTCCCTCTTCTTTCTTTGTACTCCAGCAGGTGTACAACGGAGATGGCAAGCCGGTAGAAGGTTTGTATGTTGACCGTAACAAAGATGGTCTGATCAACAACCTGGACTACTACCGTTATCAGTCGCCCGAGCCCAATTGGATCATCGGTGCTACCACTTCTGCTTCCTATGGAAAATGGAGTGCATCTACTGTGCTGCGTGCCAACATCGGAAACTACATGTATAATAACGTGTTCTCCGGCAACGGTACGTTCCAGCCCGGCTCGCTGCGGTTCCTGAACAACGTACACCGCAATTTCTTGTCCACCGAGTTCATGGTGCCTCAGTATTTCTCTGACTACTACGTCGACAACGCTTCCTTCCTCCGGATGGATAACTTCACCGTAGGATACGATTTCGGAAGTGCCATCAATGGTATCAGCAGCCTGCGTGCCAACTTCAGCGTGCAGAATGCCTTCGTGATCACAAAGTATCAGGGACTGGATCCGGAGATCGCCGGCGGTATCGACAACAACTTCTATCCCCGCCCCCGCATCTTCACCCTGGGCTTCAACGTAGAATTTTAATCTGAAAAACCAACAAAAGAAATCATATGCGTAATACATTCAAATGGTTGGGGCTTCTGTTGATCACGGCAGTGACCTTCGTAGCCTGCACCAAAGACCTGGACCGCAAGCCGAAATACGGCAACACCGCGGCCTCCCTGTATGTCAATCAGGATGGATATCGTTCCGTGTTGGCGAAGTTGTACGGTGGCCTCGCGCTTACCGGTAACAGCGGCCCTGACGGACAAGGCGACATCGCCGGTATCGATGAAGGATTCTCCAGTTATATCCGCCAGTATTGGTCTGCCCAAGAGCTGACCACCGACGAAGCGGTGATTGGTTGGAACGATGCCACCATCAAAGATTTCCATAATCTTTCCTGGAGCCCGGCAGACGTGTTCATCCGCGCCCTCTACAGCCGGATATATTTCCAGATCACTTTGGCTAATGAGTTCATCCGCGAGAGCGCCCCGGCTAAATTGGCTGAGCGCAACATCTCCGGAGCTGATGCTACTGAGATCGGATTCATGCATGCCGAAGCCCGCTTCCTGCGCGCCCTCAGCTATTATCATGCCTTGGATCTTTTTGGAAACGTTCCATTCGTGACGGAAGAAGACAACGTAGGAGCTTTCCTTCCCACGCAGATCACACGTGCCAACCTCTTCAAGTACATCGAAGATGAACTGAAGGCGATCGAAACGCAGTTGAAGGACGCCCGTTCCAATGCGTATGGTCGCGCCGACAAGGCCGCTGCCTGGGCCTTGCTGAGCCGTCTTTACCTGAACGCGGAGGTTTACTCCGGTCAGGCTCGCTACGGCGATTGCATCACCTATTGTAACAAGGTAACAGCCGTTACCGGATATACACTCGGTGGCAACTACCGCAACCTCTTCCTTGCTGATAACAACACCACCGGTGCCAGTGAATTCATCTTCGCTGTGAACTTTGATGGTATGAAGACCCGCACTTGGGGTGGTACTACCTTCCTGTGCCATGCACCCGTGGGTGGTTCGATGCAGGCTTCCGACCATGGCTTGGACTTCGGATGGGGTGGTATCCGCACTACCAAAGAGTTCGTTGCCAAATTGTCGGATGTGTTGGATAGCCGTCGTAATTTTTATACGAACGGACAGAACCTCGAGATCAACGACATCTCTGAATTCTCCAATGGGTATGCGGTGATCAAATTCCGCAACAAGACCTCTGCCGGTGGTAATGGTTCCAACCCCACTTGGGTTGATACTGATTTCCCGATGTTCCGTTTGGCGGAGATCTACCTGAACTATGCCGAGGCAACTGCCCGCGGCGGTACTGGTGGAAACACTACGACGGCGCTGAATTACATCAACGCCCTGCGTACCCGTGCTTACGGCAATGCAACCGGAAACATCACTGCCGCTCAAATGACCGTTCCTTTCTTGTTGGATGAGCGTGCCCGTGAGTTGTACTGGGAAGGTGTTCGACGCACCGACCTGATCCGCTACGGACAGTTTACAGAGGGTTCCTACCTTTGGGCTTGGAAAGGTGGTGTTCAAGCAGGTCGTTCTGTAGCGAACACCCGCAAGTTGTTCCCCATCCCCTCGGCCGATCTGGTTGCCAACCCCAACCTTGTTCAAAACCCAGGTTATTAATAGCTCTTGTCAACCCGCAATACTGCAAACATGAAAAACATTCAAAAACTCACCTGGCTGCTGATCGGCGGAGCCCTGCTCACCCTCAGCGCCTGTAAAAAAGAAGAGACCCGCGCTGTGCTGGCGCCTGCTGCCGGTCTGACCTTGTCTGCTACTGCTTCCACGCTGGTGCTGACACAGGCCAATCAGGATAACAATGCTGTGTCCTTCAGCTGGACAAAGGCCAACTTCGGTTTTGATGCCGGTATCAGCTACACGCTGGAGATCTGCCGCGGCGGAACCAATTTCGCAACGGCCAGCTCCACTTCTATCAGCATGAACACCTTGCTGGCCAGAACCTTCACCGTGAAGGATTTCAACGCCCGCATGCAGGACATCATCCCCAACGGTGTGGCCACTCAGGTTCAGGCCCGCGTGAAAGCCGATGTCGGCTCTAACGTAGCTCCCATCTACTCCAATGTACTGAGCATGACCGTTACCGCTTACCGCGATCTGGTGAACTACAGCTTCCCGCAAGCCTTGTTCATCGCCGGTAACTTCCAGGGATGGTCGCCCTCCACTGCCCCCAAGATCGTTGACAAATTTGCCAGTGGTAGCACCGGCAGCAACTACGATGGGTACATCAACTTCGGCAATGCCAGCCCCGAATTCAAAATGGTGAAGGGTCCGGATTGGTCCTTCGGCGACTTCGGTAGCGCCGGCGGAAGCAACCTCGGAAATGGTGGCGGAAACCTGACCCTCGGCCAAGGTGCCGGTGTATATCGCTTACAAGCCAATACAGCCAACATGACCTGGTCGGCTACCAAGATCAATACTTGGGGTATCATTGGAAGCGCCACGGCAGGCGGCTGGGGTTCCAGCACGGCCATGACCTACGACGCTACTCAGAACGTATGGACCATCACCGCAAACCTGGTACCCGGAGAAATGAAATTCCGTGCCAACAACGACTGGCCCATCAACTTCGGCGACAATAACCCCGCCGATGGTAAGCCCGAGTATGGCGGCGACAATATTCCCGTCGCTACCGCCGGTAGCTATACCATTACGCTCGATATCGGTATCGCCGGTAACTATGCGTATAGTATTCGTCGGAATTAATCCGATCGGTGTTTAACTTAGTAAGAGGTGGCCTGAGAGGGCTGCCTCTTTTTTGTTGAGTAGATGAGAAGATGAGGGTTTAGGGTAGAGGGTTTAGGTTTTTTGTTCGTAGTTTTTTAGTTTCTAGTTTTTAGGAGTAAATGATCCTTGTATGAGAGTCTTGTTAGTAGTTGTTCAGTTGGCAGTTTTGTTGATTTCAAGTTTCGTGATGGGGCAGATGCCGGTGCCGTGTGCGGGTCGCATCGAACGCATCGATTCGTTTCAATCGAAATATGTGACGCCCCGGACTGTGGATGTTTGGTTGCCGGAAGGGTATGATCCGGCCAAAAAATACGCAGTGCTGTATATGCACGACGGACAAATGCTGTTCGACAGCACCCTCACCTGGAACAAACAATGCTGGCAAGTGGATGAGACCATGACCCGGCTGATCCGCGAAAAAAAGATCCCCCCCACCATCGTCGTTGGCGTTTGGAACGGGGGTATAACGCGTCACCCCGACTACTTCCCGCAAAAACCCTTCGAGCAACTGAGCGCCGACCAGAAAAACTTCCTTGTTCGCGACCTGCAGGAAAAAGGGCGCACAAAAGAAACTTTCCAGCCCGTGTCCGATGCCTACCTGCGCTTTCTGGCCACCGAATTAAAACCCCTCATCGATACACGGTACGCCACTTACCCCGACGCAACGCATACCGCCATTGCCGGTAGCAGTATGGGCGGACTCATCTCATTGTATGCCATCTGCGAATACCCCGAGGTATTTGGAAGGGCCGCCGGACTCAGCACCCACTGGCCGGGAGTTTTCACCGTCGACGGCAACCCCTTTCCCGCCGCCTATCAAGCCTATCTCCAGAAAAACCTGCCCGATCCAAAAACACATCGCATCTATTTGGACGGCGGCGACCAAGAACTCGATGCCCTCTATCCTCCCCTCCTGATGCAAGTGGAGAAGGTGCTGCAGGGAAATGACTATCAAGATAAAAACGGACGATGCCGGATCATTACGGGAACCGGACATTCGGAAAGGGCTTGGAGTAACAGGCTACCCGAGGTCATGATGTATCTCCTGAAGAAGTAGTTTGAGAAGTTTGAAGAGTTTGAGCAGTTTAAATAGTTCGTTTGAGTGAAGGATTATCTTTTAAAGTCTGCTTTTTAAACTATTCAAACTCCTCAAACCAGCTCGCCACAGGCGAACGACCCAAACTGCTAGTCAAAAATTTTACTGAAAATCAGCCAGTTACAAGGGTGCGATCAAAAAAGGACCTGAATTTTCCGCTTTCGCGGGATGTTTTTGACTAGCTTTGCGCTCCCTTTTCACCGTGGCCGGGATAGCGGCCGCACAAATTAAAAATCATGAGCAAACTGCATTTCACTACGAAGCATGCGAACGAGGCTACCGTGAAGCGCAACTGGTATGTTGTGGACGGTACTAATCAAACCGTTGGACGCATGTGTTCCCGTATCGCAGCCATCCTGCGCGGGAAGAACAAAGCCTGTTACACGCCGCACGTCGACACCGGTGATTTTATCATCGTGATCAACGCTGAGAAAGTCGTATTGACCGGAAACAAAATGGATCAAAAGATCTATGATCACTTCACCGGCTATCCGGGCGGACGCAAAGAGGAGACTGCCTCCAATTTGATCAAGCGTCGCCCCGAGGTATTGATCGAGCGCGCCGTCAAAGGCATGCTCCCCAAAAACCGTCTGGGCCGCAAGATGTACAAGAAACTTTTTGTCTATGCCGGTGCCGAGCATCCGCATGGAGCCCAGCAACCCAAGGAATTAAAATTCTAAAGCCCCTAAATCCCCCCAAGGGGGACTTAAAATCAAATAAATGGAAAAGCAAAAAAACAGCGTTGGCCGTCGGAAAGAAGCGGTCACCCGTGTATTCGTTACAAAGGGTAACGGAAACATCCTGGTCAACGACAAGGATTACAAAGTTTATTTCCCCCTCGTGTACCTGCAGAATCAGGTAGAACGTCCGATGAAAACGGTCGACATGCTCGATAAGCTCGACGTGAAGATCAATGCCAACGGAGGCGGAGTCAAAGGACAGGCCGAGGCCGCCATGCTGGGCATTGCCCGGGTGTTGGTGGACATGAACCCGGAACTGCGTCCGGCCCTCAAGGCCGCCGGATTGCTCAAGCGTGATCCCCGTTCGGTGGAGCGCAAGAAATTCGGTCACAAGAAAGCTCGTCGCAGCTACCAGTTCTCCAAGCGTTAATCGAAATCATCTACTAAACACGATCATACATACTACATGGAAAATAACACCTCATTGCAGCAGCAGTTACTGGAAGCCGGCGTGCATTTCGGTCACCTGAAAAAGAAGTGGAACCCCAAGATGTTGCCCTACATCTTCGCCGAGAAGAAAGGCATTCACATCATCGATCTGAACAAGACCGTGGAGTGTTTGCAGGAAACCGCCGCCGCCCTCAAGCAGATCGCCCGCAGCGGACGCAAGATCCTCTTCGTCGGAACCAAGAAGCAAGCCAAGGACATCGTACAGGAGTCCGCGCAGCGCGTGGGTATGCCCTACGTGACCGAGCGTTGGCTGGGTGGTATGCTCACCAACTTCCTCACCATCCGTAAGAGCGTGAAGAAGATGCAGAGCATCGAGAAAATGCTGGGCGACGGTTCGTTCGACAGCATCACCAAAAAAGAGCGCCTGACCCTTAGCCGCGACAAGGACAAGATGGAGAAAGTATTGGGCGGTATCGCTCAATTGGGACGCGTACCCGCAGCCCTCTTCCTGGTCGATATCGGACACGAGCACATCGCCCTGGCCGAAGCCAAGCGCCTGGGTATCCAAACTTTCGGATTGGTCGATACCAACTGCGATCCGAACAAAGTGGATTTCCCGATCCCCGCGAACGATGATGCTACCAAATCCATCACCATTCTCGTGAACTACATCACTGCTGCCATTGCAGAAGGATTGGCCGAGCGCCAGGCTGCCAAGGAAGATGATGTGGAGGAGATGACCGATGATGAGAAGGAGCGGAAAGCTGCCAAACTCCTCGCTGAGGCGGAAGCCGAGGGAGGAAAAGGGGGTGGCCGTCGGGGTGGTCCCGGTGGCGGCACCCGTCGTCGTACGCCCGCTCGTCGATAAACCATCCAATAGCCAATATGTGAATGTTCTTTAAGGGAACAATCTTGAACCTTATAAAAACCACTTATGTCAACCGCAACGATCAGTGCACAGGATATCAATAAACTCCGTCAGGCTACCGGCGCCGGGATGATGGATTGCCGCAAAGCCCTCACCGAAACCAACGGCGATTTTGAAGCCGCCATCGACTGGCTGCGCAAACAAGGTCAGAAAGTAGCCGCCAAGCGGAGTGACCGCGAAGCCAAAGAAGGCGTCGTTATCGCTCAAACCACGGCCGATAACAAAACCGGTATCGTAGTCTGCGTCAGCTGCGAAACCGATTTCGTTTCCAAGAATGCCGATTTCGTGGCCTTTGCCAAAAGCATCGCCGATGCCGCCATCGCCAATAACGTTCAAAACCTCGAGGGATTGCTGAATGTGAAAGTGGGCGATCTCACCGTAGCCGCTATGGTCGACGAGAAACTCGCCACCATCGGCGAAAAGATCGGCGTCACCAAATTCGAACGCATCGATGCGCCCTACGTAGCTTCCTATATCCACGGTGCGTATCGCATTGGGGTGTTGGTGGGACTGGATAAAGAATCCGCCGAGGTCGGAAAAGACATTGCGATGCAGATCGCGGCCCTGAATCCGGTCGCCGTAGATGCCAGCTCCGTACCCGCTGAAGTGATCGCCCGCGAAAAGGACATCATTGTGGAGCTGATGAAGCAAGACCCCAAAATGGCCGGCAAACCCGCCGAAATGATCGCCAAGATCGCTGAAGGCAAGATGGGTGCGTTCTTCAAAGAACAGACCCTGACCGCACAGGCCTTTGTGAAGGACGGAAGCAAGTCGGTCGGCGACTACCTCAAAGAAGCCGGTAACCTCACCGTCTCCGCCTTCAAACGTGTTGCACTCGGATAATGTTGAAAAAAACAACTACATAAAGGGATCCATCATCGGGTCCCTTTTTTTTGAGTTTTATATATTTACCCTGAAATTCCCCCCGCATGCTTCCCAAATACAAACGCGTCCTTCTGAAACTCTCCGGCGAATCGCTCATGGGCGATAAGAGCTTCGGCTTCGATACCGATGTGATCGCCCAATATGCCAAAGACGTAAAAGCCATTGCCGAACTCGGCGTGCAAGTGGCCATCGTGATCGGTGGCGGAAACATTTATCGGGGTATGAACGAAGCGGAAACCGGAATTGAGCGGGCACACGGCGACTACATGGGTATGCTGGCCACCGTCATTAACGGCATGGCCTTGCAAGCCAGCCTCGAAAAAGAGGGACTCTACACCCGCCTGCTCAGCGCCATCAAAATGGAACAGATCGCCGAGCCCTATATCCGCCGCCGCGCCATCCGCCACCTCGAAAAAGGAAGGATCGTGATCTTCGGAGCCGGTACCGGAAACCCCTATTTCACCACCGATACGGCAGGCTCCCTGCGGGCCATCGAGATCAATGCCGACGTGATCTTGAAAGGAACCCGGGTGGATGGCATTTACACGGCCGATCCCGAAAAAGATCCCACCGCCAAGAAATACGAAAGCATCAGCTTCCAGGATTGCATCTCCCAGCAACTGAAAGTAATGGATATGACCGCCTTCACCCTTTGCATGGAGAATAAACTCCCCATCATCGTGTTTGATATGAATCAGCCCGATAACCTGCGTCGGGTGATCAGCGGAGAAAAGGTCGGCACCCTGGTCAAATAACCCACATCGTAGATTTACGTAGGGATTTTACGCGGCTTTTTCCTATACGGATAGCTACATTGCTGTCTCCAATACCACTGAATTTCCTCCTCCGTCTCCCTGCTAAACGACGCTGCGTTTCAAACGTGCGATCATGAACCTATTATCTATGTATCTCTCCGGAGCGGAGATCGGTGTGTGGGCTGCCCTGCTTTTTTCCAGTGGCGTGGTGTTGCATTTTTGGTGGACACAGCGACAAATTTTTTCGGCCGACCCAAACCAATCTCAAAAACGTTCGCAACAAGAATCGGAAAAATGGAAAAATCGATTCCTGCAGGAAACAGAAACCCTTTCCAGGGAACTCGAACGCCTTCGAAAAGAATTGGAGTCGACGCACGAAAAATACCAATCGCTCCAATCCGCCCTTCAATCCAAAGATGAACTGCTCCAACACCTCCAGATCGAACACCGTGCCTACCGCGAGTTGCTGACCGCTTCCCTTACATCCGTCAACCCCCCGGCTTTTCCCCAAACCCGCCCCAACGGACACAACACCCCCGACGGCAATCCCAATCCCGCCCTCGCCGAAGAGCTCAATCGAGCCGAGGACCGAATCCAGGAACTCGAACTGAGATTGTTGGATAAGGAGGAGGAACTTGAGCGGATGAAGAAGTCCGCCGTCCGCTGACCGCTCATCTCCTCATCCCTCATCTTCTCATCTTCTCATCTCCTCTCCGTATCTTCGCCACCCCGAAACCAAGCTTATGAACAAAGCAGACCTGATCGTTCGGCTCGCGGAGGATGCCGGTATTTCGAAAGTACAGGCCAATGCTGCCCTGGATTCTTTCATCGATGCCGTCACCCGAACGTTGAAGGCGGATGGGAAGGTGAAACTGGTTGGATTTGGGACCTTCGATACCTACAAGCGCAAGGCGCGCGTGGGACGAAATCCGGGTAACGGCGACGTGATCAAGATCAAGGCCCGCCGCGTTGCCCGTTTCAAGGCCGGAAAAGAATTGGCCGACAAATTGTAATCATCAATCAATCATTTATAACAATCACCATGGGAAGAGGAGATAAAAAAACCGCCAAGGGGAAACGCTTCAAAGGTTCTTTCGGAAAGAGCCGTCCGGCCAACGCCCCCAAGATTGCCAAGCGCAATGCGGCGAAGAAAGCAGCCAAGTAATTCGCGCTACGGCGCCAATCGTTGACGAAACCAGGACCCACTCGGGTCCTTTTTGTATTCCAGCCGGTCGTGCATCCGGCCCGGCCGTCCCTGCCAAAACTCGATCGATTCCGGAATCAGGCGGTAGCCACCCCAATGGTCGGGACGAGCGATCTCCTTCCCCTCAAAAGAGGCCTCGACCGAGCGATAACGCTCCTCCAACCAGCTACGATCGGCTATGATCTCACTTTGCGGCGAACTGACCGCCCCGAGCTGACTCTCTCGCGGACGCGAATGGAAATAGGCATCACTCTCCGCATCCGGTAACCGCTCCATTCGCCCCTTGATCCGTACCTGCCGCTCCAACTCCTTCCAAAACAGGACCAAGGCCGCACGGGGATTGATCTCCAACTGTTGCCCCTTCCTACTTTGATAGTTGGTATAAAAATGAAAACCCTGCCCATCCATCCCCTTCAACAGCACGATCCGGGCATCCGGCATTCCATCGGCATTGACGGTAGCCAGTGTCATGGCATTTACCTCCAAGATCTCCGCGCGTACTGCTTGCTCCCACCATTTTCCGAATTGCTCCATCGGATCGGCCGCAGTCTCCGATTCCAGCAACTGGGCCTGCGCGTAAGTCTTTCGTATGTCGGCAATAGAGGGATTCATGTGTTTGTAAAATTACAGCCGGATCAGATCACTTGCATGATCGTTCGAAAAGCAATAAAACCATCTCCCCACCGGTCGAATCCTTTTTTTCGCATGCCCTCGGCATACTCCCGGATGTACCGGTCGTAATGCGCCCGGTCAGGCGCCTCGTATTGCGCGGCATAGGTCACCCCCTCTGCATCGTCCGATTCAATCAAATGCAAGAGCCGGGCCTTTGTAAAACAACCCGTGGCCACCACTTCATTCAAATGTTCCTCTTGCATCCAGCGTAGCCAGTCCGACTGAATGGCATGGTTGACCTTGATGGTCACATTATAGATCAGGGGTTTCATTTTTTTAATTCAAGGTAAATGGGACAATGATCGGAATGCTTAACATCCGGATAGATCTCGGCATCGGTTAGTTTGGATCTCAAGGTTTCCGTCACGCTGATATAATCGATCCGCCAACCCTTATTATTCAATCGCACAGAAGGGAATCGCTGGCTCCACCAGGTATACCGATGCGGCTCGGGATGAAAATGCCGGAACGTATCGATCCAACCACTTTCGAAAAATTTGGTCATCCATTCCCGTTCGGCGGGCAGAAAGCCTGTGGTGTTCTTGTTTCCTTTAGGATCGTGAATGTCGATCTCGTGATGGGCGATGTTGTAATCGCCGCAAAGGATCAGTTGCGGATATTTCTTCCGAAGCTTTTTCAACCAGTCGTAACATTCATCAAGCCATTCGTACTTGAACGACTGCCGATGCTCGCCACTGGTACCACTCGGGAAGTAGGCATTGATCAGTCGGATCTTTCCGAAATCCAGTTGGATCACCCGACCTTCCTCATCGCTGGCACCATGTCCGTTACCGTATTCGACGTGATCGGGACGGATCTTGGTGAATACCGCCACACCGCTGTATCCTTTTTTCTGGGCGGAGAACCAGTAGTCCTGATACCCGAGTCGGTGCAGCTCATTCGTATCGACATCTTTTTGCTCCGCTTTGGTTTCCTGTAAACAGATGATATCGGCCGGATCGGTAGCCAACCATTCCAAAAACCCCTTTCGGATGGCAGCTCGGATCCCGTTGACATTGTAAGAAATGATACGCATCGGCGAAAAGCGGGTAATTTTGATTCCTCAACAGGCAATTTAGTGGATATGGATCATAAACCCGCTCATAAGTCAACCCGCGATCCCATCATTCCCCCGAAGGAACATGTGTTTTTGGAAGGACCCAAAAGCAGGGGCTATGAATTGTTCTTTGCCTTTCGTGTTTTTCGCCAGTTCATCAAAGGTTTTCGAACACTGCACTTTCTCGGCCCCTCAGTCACCGTCTTCGGATCCGCCCGATTCAATGAAGCGCATCCCTACTATCAACAGGCTCGGGAATTCGGGGCCCGCATCGCTAAGCTGGGAATGGCAACCATGACCGGTGGCGGTCCGGGTATCATGGAAGCCGCCAACCGCGGGGCTTTCGAGAACGGCGGCCTCTCCGTGGGGTGCAACATCGTTCTCCCCTTTGAGCAAAAGGAAAATCCCTACCTGCACAAATCCATCACGTTCGAACATTTTTTCGTCCGGAAAGTCCTGCTCGTCAAATACTCCTACGCCTTCATCATCATGCCCGGCGGATTCGGTACGATGGACGAGCTGTTTGAGACCCTGACGCTGGTGCAAACCAAGACCATCACCCAATTCCCCATCGTGCTGTTTGGTAAAAAATATTATCAGCCCCTGATGGATGCCATCCACGACATGGAAAAACAAGGAACCATCTCTGGGGAAGACCTTTCCCTCGTCAAATTCACCGATGATATTGATGAGGCAATGGATTTTATCTCCACCTACATAAAGAAATATTATACCATCAAGCCTCGTAAACGTCTCTGGTGGCTGTTTGAAAAGCGATGAGACTGAATTCAACTATGTTTGTACCTCAAAAGTAAATTATGGAACTATCCGGTGTCGATATACTGGGCTATGTAGCGGGACTGATCACCGCCTTTACCTTTCTTCCACAGGTGATCAAGACCTGGAAGACCAAATCGGCTAAAGACGTCTCCCTCGCGATGTTCGTAATCGCCCTGACCAATCAAATACTCTGGTTGGCTTTTGGGATGTTGCGGGACGATCCGGTCATCATCATCACCAATGCCGTCATGTTGTTCATGACCAGCATCATGATCAGCCTCAAACTTAAATACAATCATGTTTGATGGCGGTGGAGGCGATCATCTGGGATTTAGGCGGGGTGCTGATCGATTGGAAAACGACCTACGTATTCGACGAGCATTATTTTGACTCGATCGAGAAACGCGATTATTTCTTTGAGCACGTATGCACCTCGGACTGGAACGAAAATCAGGACGCCGGTTATCCCATCGCCCAAGCCACCACTGAAAAGATCGCTGAACACCCCGAGTGGACATCGGCGATTCGTGATTTTTACGGGAGATGGGAAGAGATGCTACGCGGACCGATCCAGGAGACAGTCGACATATTTCGCGACCTCCGCGCTGTGCAGCAGTATAAGTTCTATGCCCTGACCAATTGGAGTGCTGAAACCTTTCCCATCGCCCTTCAGCGCTTTGATTTTTTGCATTGGTTTGACGGGCGTGTCGTCAGCGGCGAAGAAAAAACCCGTAAACCCTACCCCGACTTCTATCAGATCCTGCTCGATCGCTATCAGCTCAATCCCGAACGATCCCTATTCATCGATGATAATCTCCGCAATGTTAAAGCGGCTGAAGCACTACATATACCCAGCGTTCATTTTCAAAATCCGGATCAGTTGAGAGCCGAGTTGAAGGGTAGAGGAATGCTGTCAGCGGTCGGCTGACCACGTTCCGCTCATCTTCTCATCCCCTCATCTACTCAACAACTGTCCTCAACCACTTCGTTGCTTCTTCCAACGTCATTCCTTTTCGGGTGGCGTAATCGGCCAGTTGATCTTCTTTGATCTTGCCCAATCCAAAATAATGGCTATCAGGGTGAGCAAAATACCAGCCGCAGACGGAGGCGGGGGGATTCATGGCCAGACTTTCAGTGAGCGTGATGCCGATGTTCTCGGTTACTTGCAGCATCGAGAATAATTTCAGCTTTTCGGTGTGATCGGGACAGGCCGGATAACCTGGTGCGGGACGGATCCCGGTATATTCCTCCCTTATCAGCGCCTCATTCGATAAAGTTTCCTGCGACGCATATCCCCAAAAATCTCTTCGAACACATTCGTGCAAGTATTCCGCCAAGGCCTCTACCATGCGATCGGCCAATATCTGTACGATTATCTTGTTGTATTCGTCCTGCTCATCGGCAAAAGCCTGTATGTGCTTTTGTGCGTCGTGGATCGTGACAGCGAAGGCACCCATAAAGTCCTTTCCGCCTGCTTGTTCGGGACGGATGAAATCAGCCAGCGAGAATGTGGGTTGTCCCACCGCTTTTTTCAACTGCTGCCGCAACATTTCCAGTTTCACTTCTCCTTGCTCGGTTTGTACATGAACTGTATCGGCATTGTTGCTGTGCGCCGGCCAAAAACCATATACCGCTTCGGCTCGGAACCAATTCTCTTCGATCACCCGTTCGAGCAGGCGGTTGGCATCGGCAAACAATTTTTTGGCTTCTGCTCCGAAAATTGGATCCTCCAATACCTGCGGGTATCGACCGGGCATTTCCCAAGCGATGAAGAATGGTCCCCAATCGATGTATCTGGCGATGGTGGCCAGGTCGATGTTCTTCCAGACCTGTGTGCCTTTTTGTTTGGGCGACACCGGTTGGTACTTTTTCCAATCAAAATATTCCTTGAGTGTTACCGCCTCGGCGTAGGGGATCAAATTTTTCTTGTCCTTATTGGCAAACTGCTTGCGCAGGGTTTCATATTCGGAGCGGGTGCCACTCAGAAATTCTTTTTTCTGTTCCTTGTTGAGTAAGCTGCTTACCACGGTCACGCTTCGGGAGGCATCCAATACATGCAGCACTCCGTGCTCGTATTGCGGATCGATCTTGACGGCGGTATGCATGCGTGAGGTGGTCGCTCCTCCGATCAATAAAGGCTGGTTCATCCCGCGTCGCTTCATTTCGCTGGCTACGTGTACCATCTCATCGAGGGAAGGAGTGATGAGTCCGCTCAGTCCGATGATATCAACTTGTTCCTGCTGGGCCTTATCCAGGATCTTATCAGCCGGCACCATCACGCCCATGTCGATGATCTCGTATCCATTACACCCCAGCACGACGCCCACGATATTCTTTCCGATGTCGTGCACATCGCCTTTTACGGTAGCGAGCAATACTTTCGGTGCGGAACCTTGTGCAGCGAGGGGGTTGTTTCGCTTTTCTTCCTCGATGTAGGGGGTTAGCCAGGCCACGCTTTTTTTCATCACGCGAGCGCTCTTTACTACCTGGGGGAGGAACATTTTTCCGGCACCGAACAGGTCGCCGACCACGTTCATGCCGTTCATCAGTGGACCTTCGATCACGTCCAGCGGTTTGGGATATTTCAGACGGGCTTCTTCGGTATCGGCATCGATGTGGTCCGTGATCCCATGGATCAGGGCATGTTTGAGGCGGTCTTCCACCGGTCCGTTCCGCCAGGCTTCATCTTTCACAGCCGTTTTTCCTTTGGCCTTGACCGTTTCGGCGAAGGTGATCAGTTTTTCGGTGGCTTCGTTATTGTCGTTGTTACGATTGAGGATCACATCCTCGCATAGCTCACGCAGTTGTGGTTCGATCTCATCGTAAACGGCGAGTTGTCCCGCGTTTACGATTCCCATATCCATCCCGGCTCGAATGGCGTGATACAGAAATACGGCATGCATGGCTTCGCGTACGGGTTCGTTTCCGCGGAAGGAAAAGGAGAGATTACTGACCCCACCGCTGATGTGGGTGAGGGGCATGCGTTTTTTGATGGTGCGGGTAGCTTCGATGAAATCGACGCCGTAATTATTATGCTCTTCGAGTCCGGTGGCTACGGCAAAAATATTCGGATCGAAGATGATGTCTTGCGGTGCGTAATGCAGTTTTTGGGTGAGGAGATCGTAGGCGCGCTGGCAGATCTCGACTTTTCGGTCCTTGCTATCGGCCTGACCTTTTTCATCGAAGGCCATGATGATCACGGAGGCGCCGAAGCGTTGACAGATGCGGGCTTGTTCCAGAAATTTTTCTTCGCCTTCTTTGAGGGAGATGGAGTTCACGATGCATTTCCCTTGTACGCACTTGAGTCCGGCTTCAATGATCTCGAATTTGGAGCTGTCGATCATGATCGGGATGCGGGCGATGTCGGGCTCGCTTTGCAAAAGGTTTAGGAAGGTGACCATGGCCTGTTTTCCGTCGAGCAAGGCATCGTCCATGTTCACATCGAGTACCTGTGCCCCGCTTTCCACTTGTTGGCGGGCAACGCTGAGGGCTTCTTCGTAAAGATTCTCTCGGATAAGACGCGCGAATTTCTTGGAACCGGTGACGTTGGTTCGTTCGCCGACGTTGACGAAGTTGGTTTCGGGACGAATGACCAGGGGTTCCAACCCTGATAATCGCAAATACGGTTTTATCTGATTCTGTTCGGACATGGGATTATGCTTCTTCGGTTTCGGTCAGGGTCGTTAACAATACGGGCAGGGGACGGGGCCGGATCGTTTTCACGTGATCGGCGATGTGACGGATATGGTCGGGTGTGGTGCCGCAGCAGCCACCAACGATATTGACCCATCCGTTTTTGGCCCAGTCCTCGAGGTAATGTCCGGTGTCTTCTGGGTTTTCGTCGTATTCGCCCATGGCGTTGGGCAGCCCGGCATTCGGGTAAGCGGATACATAGCAGCTGGCGAGCTGGGAGAGTTCTTCGATGTGCGGGCGCATTTCTTTGGCGCCGAGGGCGCAATTGAGTCCCACGCTCAGCGGGTTGGCATGCATCACCGAGGTATAGAAAGCTTCGAGGGTTTGTCCGCTCAGTGTTCTACCGGAGGCATCGGTGATGGTGCCGCTGATCATGATGGGCAGGGGTGCGATGCCTGTCTCGTCGGCCAGTTTTTCGATGGCATAGATGGCGGCTTTCGCGTTGAGGGTATCGAAGATGGTTTCGATCAGCAGGAGATCGACGCCGCCCTCGAGGAGTCCCTTTACTTGTTCGGTATAGGCCTCTACCACTTCATCGAACGAGATGGCCCGGTAGCCGGGGTTGTTCACGTCGGGGGAGAGGGAGAGGGTTTTGTTGAGGGGACCGATCGATCCGGCCACGAATTTGGGATGCTCCCGGCTACTCGTGTGGTTATCGCGATACCAATCTTCCACGGCTTTTTTGGCACAGCGAGCCGCAGCTACGTTCAGTTCATAGGCCAGGGCTTCCATTTTGTAATCGGCCATGGCGATGAAGGTGGAGCTGAAGGTGTTGGTCTCGATGATGTCGGCACCCGCATCGAGGTATTCGCGGTGGATGGCGGTGATCAGTTCGGGTTTGGTGAGGCAGAGCAGGTCGTTATTGCCCTTGAGGTCGGTCGACCAATCCGCGAACCGGGCACCCCGGTAATCGGCCTCGGTGAGTTTGTGGCGCTGGATCATGGTACCCATAGCCCCGTCGATCACGAGTATGCGCTCGCGTAAACAATCCTGGATCGTTTTCATCGTCAATTCGTTGTGAACTATAAACGCGGGGGGAAACCGGTAGGTTGTGCACGTTTATTAGTTCGGTTTTTGACAGGCTGAACAATAAACAAATCCGCCTGAGATGCGAAGCTACGAAAAATGGCCGCATTGCGGCCATTTTTCGTAGCTAGTTTGAAGTTTGAGGTTTGGCAGTTTGTTACTTGGAAATGTATTTTTCGATGGGGAGGCGGTTTTGGATACTGCGGGCCAGGGTCATTTCGTCGGCGTATTCCAATTCTCCTCCAAACGCAATACCGCGGGCGATGGTGGTAAACCGCAAAGGTTTCTCGCCTGGTACAGTCAGTTTTTTTTGTAGATAATAGATCGTGGTGTCTCCCTGTATGGTCGGATTCAGCGCAAAAATGATTTCCTCGGTATGTTCTTTTTGTACCCGCTCGAGGAGCGACTCGATCTGGAGTTGGTCGGGACCGATCCCATCCAATGGAGAAATTACCCCACCCAACACGTGATAAGTACCGTTGTATTGAGAAGTGGATTCGATTGCGATCACATCCCGAATGCTCTCTACCACACAAATGCATTCCTGTTTACGGGAAGAATTGCTGCAAACCGAACAAACATCTCCGTCTGAAATATTATGACAGCGCCGGCAGAACTTGATCTCCGTTCGCATCTTTTTGACCGACTCAACTAAAAATTCAACCTGTTTGGGATCTTGTTTGAGCAAATGCAAGACTAACCGCAAGGCTGTTTTTTTGCCAATGCCCGGCAACTGAGAAAAGGCTTGTACCGCCTGCTCTAATAAAGTGGAAGGGAGACTCACTCCGCAAAGTTACTCCAAACCCCAACTCCCAAACTATCCAAACTGCCCGAACTAAAGCTCAAATTCATTCTCCCAATTCCCCTTCACGGTAATCTTTCTTTCGAGCAGGTACACTCGTTCCGGTTGTTTGCGGGGGAAGAGCTGTCCGGCGTCCCAGCGGTCGTTGTTGTTTTGGTCAAACAGGATACGGATCTCATAGGTGCCGGGCAGGAAAAGGTCACGTTTGAAGAGTCCGTCGGGTCCCAGCGGTGCCGAGGCAACGATCGACTCATTCACGGTTAATTGCAGCACCGGCCGGGCATTGGTTCCGCTCAAGCCTGCCCGACGAGCCAGGTTTTCGAGGTCGCGTAGCCGAATGGACAATTGACCGTAATCCGCCTTTTTTCGGGTGGCGAAGGAGATCGTATCCGATTTCAAGAGTTGTCGGTCTAAGGTATCCTTCAATGCTTCTTTATCGACCACCACCCGGTACAGCGTATTTTCTTTCCAGGGGAGGTCCAGCGTTATTTTTCGGCGGGTGCTGTCGAGCGAGAGGGTGTATCGGGGAACCGGAACAAATCCTGAATCGGTATAGACGCGGATCTGGGTAGTGTCGAACCGGGTCAGGGATTGTTCGACCGACAATTCAAAGGAACGAAGCAGGTCCTGTTTCCCCTCGCTTAAATTATTGGTATATCGCAGTCGTCTGTCTGCCGCCCCCCCGCCGGGCTTTCCTTTTATGCCTGGTGTAGTGATCGGTGCGGGGCCAGCCGGTATACCCGTGTTTTTTGGCTTCAGGTCGAATGCATAGAGGGTGATCGCTTCGGGTCGATCGGCTGGTTGTACGGATCCATCCGCAAAGGCAACCCGTTGATCGTCTCCCATGATCCGGCGCAGTCCCCCGTCATCTTTGAGCGCATAGAGATAAAACACCCGGTTGGGCAGTTGCTCGAACAGAAACTCACCCTTTCCGTTAAGCCGGGCCAAATAGGCGGGGCGTTCATTCACGATGGCCGAATCGGCTCTGCTGCGATGCAGAATAACGATCAATGTGGTATCTGTCTTGCCGGTTTCGGCCAACACTACTTTCCCTTTTATCCGACCGGAGTCCAATCGATCACCCGTCGAAAAACTATACCGAAAATTATTCAGCACATTGCCTTCGTTGTAATCCTTGATCGCCGTGCCGAAATCGATCGTGTAGGTGGTGTTGGGTTGTAAAGTATCGCGCAGGCGGACATACACCTCTTTCAATTTGCTTTCAAAGGTGGGCGGAACGGCTGGCAGGGGCGAAACGATGACGGCTTGTTGGGCGTTTTGAAGCTCTACGAACTCATCAAAGGAAAAGATCAGTCGATTGGTGGTGACGTTGGTGGTACGATTGGCCGGACTGGCCTTCAACAACACTGGCGGGATCGTATCTCGCGGTCCGCCTTGTGGCGGAATGATATTGGCACAACCCATGGGTACGGCCAAGGTGGTGAACAGAACCGCCAGCGAGATCAATACCAGGAGGAAGTTGCGCATATGCAAATGTAGAGAAGAGCCGTTGAACAGTAGTTTAACTATGGTTTAACAATTGTTCAACCACTGTTCAACCACCGTTCAACCATTCCTCATCCCCTCATCTTCTATCAGGGAGGCATACAACTTATGTTCCTTGGTAAACTGGCACCATTGACAATCTTCCTTACCGCAGCCGGTGTTGAACTCACGGTTTTGGATCTTTTGCCAGGTTTCCGTGAGTTGTTGGGTAACGTATTGCATGTCCTCGGCCCGTATTTCGATCTTTTCCTGATCGAACGTATCGTTATCGTTCGGCTCCACGAAGTCGAAGCAGGCTTCCAGTACGTTCCAGTTTTTGCCTGGAAGGTTATCTACCAGAATTTTATAAAACACGGCTTGTCGCCAATAATTCCCTCCCAGGGATTGGTGTTTACCGCCCGGCCGATCGAATTCACCCCGTGCTTTGGCCTTACTGTGTTTACCGGTCTTGAAGTCGGTAATAACAATGTCATTGCCCCAGAATTGGATCTTGTCGGTAAATCCCTTTAAGGGGATGCCGTTTACCACTACGCCTCGCAGCGGCATCTCGGTGAGAATGAAATCGTTGGTGGGGGCAGGCTGGTAATATTTTTGGTAATAGGCGCGAAGGATGGTCTCTCCGTGCTCCAGGAACCGCTTCAGGCTTTCTCGGGTGAAGATGTCTCTTCCGGCATAGAGGTGATAGCGGAACTGCTGGACCAAATAATCCACCTCCGGATACTGCTTGTTGTTTTTTGTCATCAGATCGATGAAATCCTTCAGTGCTTCGTGCACAGCGGTACCGAATTGGGCCGCTTCCGATTTGGCGGAGGGAACACGGATCAGGTTGCTGTAATAGAATTTCAGCGGGCAGTCCAAATAATTATTCAGTGCAGTTACGTTCATCACGAACTGGCTGAGTTGTTGATCGACCCAGTCTTGCTCGGCGGGATCGATCACGGGACGACGGATCAGTCCGAAACGCAGCGAAGCAAAGCGGCTTTCTGCTTCTTCGGAAAGACGGATCTCCTGTGGGGCGATCGACAGAACGCTTTTCAACTCCTCGAAGAATTGTGAGGGCTCGAGCAGGTTGCCGTTGTGTTTGAGTTTGGGATAGGAGATATACAGATGCTTCTTGGCCCGGGTGATGGAGACAAAGAAGAGGCGGCGCAATTCCTCCACCGCTTCGGTATCCGTCTCTTCCTGAAACACGGTGGGGGGCAGACGAAAACCGCGGTTATTGTCGCGTTTACCCTCCCAGATGTCGTTGCGGGCCCCGAGCAGGAATACATGCTCGAATTCCAGTCCCTTGCTACCGTGACAGGTCATCAGGTTCACTCCGTTATCCTTTCCGGTCGTTTGTACCAAGGGAAGCCGGATGCCATTTTCCTTCATCAGTCGGATCTGCTCGATCCACTCACCCAATTGGATCTCGGGTTTGCGTTGGGTGCTTTCTTTGAGATAATCGAACAGGCAACTGAGTTTACGGAGTTGCCAGCTGCGGTCGGATTGTTTCATTACCCAGGGCAACAGCCCGCTTTCATTCAGCAAGTATTCGAACCAGCGGTGCAGATTCTCTTGGTACAGTTTGGTTTGTGCGGCCTCGAGAAAGCGAGCGAACTGTAAGAGCTTGTCCGTTTGTTCGGCTCCGTTGAACAGGCTTTGTTCGTGCTGCTCGATGAGTTCGTTTAACCGACCGCGGATCGATTTTTCGGATTTCTTTTTATTGCGTAGCTCGGCCAGTTCATAGCAGAGATTGGCGATGGTAAAGGGGCGAATGCCGAAATACGGATAATGCATGATCTCAAAGAGATGATGCTCGCCGCTGTAAGGGTTATCTTGTTCCGCCGCCAGGTATCGAAGCAGGTTCAGTACTTGATTGAGGAAGGGATCCTGGAGCAGGTCAATTGAACGTTTGACGTAGAAAGGAATTTCTTCCTGTTGCAGGAATTTCATCAGCTCATCGCCCAGTTTGTGTTCGCGGTAGATGACGGCGATCTCGCCGGGTGGGGTGCCTTGTGCGATCAATTCACGGATGGAGGCGGCAATGTGTGCCTGTTCGGCCAATTCGCTTTCATAGATACGCAGTTCGGGTTGGATATTCAGGGCTTTGAGTTCATCCAGGTCGGCGATAAGGTCCTTTTGAAGTCCCTCGAATTGATGAATCAGTCGGTGTTGGTTATTCTCGATGAGTCCTTTTGCCGCCTCGAGGATGGGCTGTACGCTTCGATAATTTTTAGTGAGTACGACGCGGCGCAGGTCTTTTTCGTAGCGACGGGCCAGGGTCATCAGGTTCATGAGGTTGGCGCCCTGAAAGCGGTAAATACTTTGGTCGTCATCGCCCACAACGAAAAGGTTGGGTTGGTCTTCCCAATAGCTGGCCAGGAGTTCCACGATCCGGTTTTGGGAGCCACTGGTATCTTGATATTCATCCACCAAAATGTATTGGAACTGCTCTTGGTAGCCGAGAAGGATCTCGTTTTCCGTTTCGAATAGGCGAATGACCCAGTGGATCATGTCGTCGAAGTCGTAGCGATGTTTTTGTTCGAGCAGCGATTGATAGGCAGGGAAGCAAGCCACGGCCGCGGATAATTTTTCCATCCGCTGTACTTCGGCTTTTCCTTTTACGGTAAGCTGCAGGTTGCCTTTTTTTTGCTCTCGTTTATTGTAAAATCCGTCGGTTGTGGGAATGATGTCGGCGACGTAGCGATCGATTTGTGCCTGCACCCAGGCGATCTCCCACCCTTCTCGTTTAATGGCTGAGAAAAGAGTAGCCAGGTGATCGAGGTCGTAGTACACATCCCCTTTGTATCGTTTGAGGGGATGGCCTTTGGGGAATTGGTCGATGAGTTCTTTGAGGACCTGAATGCGTTCCAGGTCGGTCAGGGGCTGCAGTTCACGTTTGTTGAAGTGGCGGAGATTATCCTGGATGACGTGGTGGCAGAATGAGTGAAAGGTGTGCAGGTGGATCTTATAGGCATCGCTGCCGATGAATCGGATGAGTCGTTCCCGCATGGCCACGACGCCGGCATCGGTGAAGGTGAGGCAGAGGATGTTCTGGGGCTGGGCATCGGTTTCCAAGAGGATCTTACCGATGCGGCTGGCGAGGATCTGGGTTTTGCCGGTACCCGGACCGGCGATGACCATAACGGGACCTTCAATCGTATCTACGGCTTCCCGTTGCGCCTCGTTGAGTTTTTGATAGGCGTCTTCAAATTTTTTCAGCAGAAATCCTTGCGTCGACATGCGTTGAACTTTTCCGGTAGCAAATGGTTATAGAACGAAAGTAAACGAATACTACGTATGCGGGCGCGCAGTTTGAAACGAGTTCAGATTCTACCCATTTCGCTGGAAAAAGCGTGGGATTTTTTCTCGGACCCGGCCAATTTGGCCACCATTACCCCACCGGGCATGGGCTTTCATATTTTATCGGATCACCGGCCTGCCCGTATGTACGCCGGACAGCTCATAGAGTATCGGGTATCGCCGTTGCTCGGGATCCCGCTGTATTGGATGACGGAGATTACGCATGTGGTGGAGGGGAAGTATTTTATCGATGAGCAGCGGTTTGGTCCCTACGCCCTCTGGCATCATCAACATCATTTTCGGGAAGTAGAAGGCGGTGTGGAAATGACCGATATCGTGCATTATAAAATTCCGCTCGGAATACTGGGCGCCCTGGCCGACCGAATCTTTGTACGCCAAAAGTTGAAACAGATATTCGACTATCGCTTCAAAGCCGTTTCCCAACTCTTCCCTGGCTAACGACTGAACAATACGGACTAAAAACTAATGACTGGCGACTAAAACGCTGAACGCCGAACCCTGAACTCCGAACTAATATCGTTGTTCATTCACCAACTTGATCAACGACACCACATTGCTCACTTTGAGTTTGCGAAAGATATTATAGCGGTGTACTTCTACGGTTCGGTTCGAGATGAAAAGGCGTTCGGCGATCTGTTTGGAGGATAGTCCCTCGCGGAGCATCTCCACTACTTCCATCTCGCGTTTGGTCAGATCGTTTAGCTTGGCGGCCGGTGATTCAAAATCCGGATTGATCGTTTGCGCCGTGATCAATTCCTTGATGTCTTCGCTGATGAATCGTTGTCCCTCCGCTACTTTCAGGATGGCCTGACTCATTTCCTCAAACCCCGATGTCTTGGAAACAAATCCGGAAGCTCCGTAGGTGAGTATTTGTTTGATCAACAGGGTGTTGTTGTGCATCGATACCGCCAGCACCCGCATACCGGGCCATTCTTCTTTTATTAGCTTCGTTAATTCGATGCCAGACTTTCCGGGCAGGGTGATGTCCAACAAAATAACCTGTGGTTGGTGCTGCCGAATGAGCTCCATGGCAGTATTGCCATCTACCGTATAACCGAGTACCTCAAAGCGGGGGTCACTGCTCAACAAGGCAGTCCACATATCCACCATCATGCGGTGGTCATCGACGAGAAAAAGGCGAATTTTTTTCAAGGCAGGTTGTGGATAAGGGCTGTCTACAAATGTCAAGGACCAATTTTACGCAACTTTGCGTATAAAAACTGATTTTAATAAGTTATTATACGTATAACTAAACTGTAATTGATTGATATTCAATCATAATATATTTTAAATGGGTTTTAAGACTCAAAACCTCATGTTGGTTGAATCAGTTCACACCGATAGTGTAATCGTACCTTTGCGCTTCATATTTTCACTCCATGAAATTGTATAATCTACTTATTAAATACCGGTTGCCATTGGGATTGGTGTTGTTGTTGCTGGCTATCTATGTCAATTACGCTGCCTCGTTTTGGCCTTCTTTTCCGCTGTACCTGATTGGGGTGATCTTGATATTCGGACACTTCTTTTTTGGTCCCCTGCGTTTGATCCAGGAATATATGGAGAGCGGTGACATGGAGGGGGCCGAAAAGATCCTGGCATCCATCAAATACCCGAATCTTCTGTACAAGCCCATTCGTTCTGTTTACTTTACCCTAAAGGGCAACCTGGCCATGATGAAGCAGGACTATGACGGAGCGGAGAAGATGATGAAAAAGGGGTTGGACCTGGGTATGCCCATGAAAGAAGCAGAAGGGGCGAGCCTGTTGCAGATGGGCATGCTGGCCATGCAAAAGAACGATCTCAAACAAGCCGAAAGTTATATCCGCGCAGCCTTGCGCAAGGGGTTGCCCGATAAAGAAAATCAAGCAGCTGCGTATTTACAGATGTGCAGCCTGATGATGAATAAACGTGAGTTCCGCGCTGCGAAGGACTTCTTCCGCAAGACCAAAGCCCTGAAGCCCACCACACCTCAGATCGTGGATCAGATCAAGCAGATCGAGAAATATATTTCGCGGATACCCGGATGAAGGTTGAAGGGTGAAGGTTGAAAGATGAACTTTTGACCTACCAACGTCTTCATCCTTCATCCTTCACCCTTCCACTTTCTCCCCAAACCCATATTTCTCCGACTTCTGATTGAAGGTATCTACCATCGCCTCTTGCAGGTCGATATCAAGAAGGGAGGCTAATAGATCCAAGTAGATGGCGATGCCACCGATCTCTTCTTTCAGCATATTCTTGTCAATATCTTTCGCACTATAACTGCTGCCACCGTCGATTCCGCCGCGTTGTACGCGTTCCATTTTTTTGATCATATTACATAGTTCACCCACCTCTCCGGCGAGGGCGGTGGTCCAGTACGTTAGCGGCTGGTTGTCGTAGC
>CAXRAX010000048.1:0-4638 GCA_964229195.1 Chitinophagaceae bacterium
TACTACAAAACCCCTATTGTTTCCGATTGTCGAATGATCTCCAACAGACGCGCGGACTTTTTTCGGTAGCCTAAGTCGAGACAGAAGATGACCACCCCAGCTCTTCCGGTGCGACAGTGCGAAAAAAAATCGAACGAAAACCCTCGTAACAGAAGCTGGTCTCTCTCCACCACGCATCGGCTTCGGTTTTGTAGTACCTCGTGTAACACGCGCCGATTTTTGATCAAACGCCGCTGTACCCGTCTCGCCGATTCGCTCAATGCCGGAACCTTTTGTTTTCGGTTGTGGTATTGATTTCGGCAGCGATCATCACAAAAAACCTTGTCGATCCTTCCGCGCAGCGGATCTCCACAACAACGACAATTGCGTTTATGATACGTTTCCATACTAATTGGATTTACGTTTAAAATTCAGATAAATGTTTTTTGGACGAATACCACCTTTCGTCCCCCAGAATTTTACCTCGTCGGCATGGGCCCGTGTCGATTGAAATAGACAAACCTTCACCGCACGCGCTCCCCGTAAGGAGTTCGTGCACAAAACAAGAATCATGTACGCATTAAAGAACAAAGTACAGCTCATTGGAAATCTGGGGAACGGTCCTGAGATTCGAACCTTCGATAGTGGCCGTAAAATGGCCCGGTTCAGCGTGGCGACCAACGAAAGTTATCGTAACGCCGATGGCGAACGGATCACCGAAACACAGTGGCACAACCTGATCGCCTGGGGCAAGTTGGCCGACATCGCTGAACGCTTTCTGGTAAAAGGAAAAGGGGTAGCGATCGAAGGCAAGTTGATCAACCGATCTTACCAAGACCGCGAGGGCAACAAACGCTACTTCACCGAGATACAGGTGAATGAATTGTTGTTGCTCGGTAGTAAGGCGGCGGATTAATGCGCGAGTGCGTAAAGAGGGTCGGCATGCAGGCCCTCTTTATTTCACTTATCGGCCCATGTACACCATTAAGATCTGCACATCGCTGGGATTGATACCCGAGATGCGACTGGCCTGCCCAAGGGTGCGCGGCCGCACTTTCTCCAACTTCTCCCTTGCTTCATTGCCCAACGAGGCAATGCGCGCATAATCAAAACGCTCCGGGATCTCTAATTCCTCCATTTGTGCCATTCGGGAAACCAACTCGCGCTCCTTATCCAAATAAACCTGATACTTAATTTGTATGCCGGCCTGCTCGATGGATTCTTCATCGTGATGGCCCAACAAGGTTTTCAATTTCGGACAAGCGTCGATAAAATCTCTCAATTCCACATCAGGGCGCAATACAATACGCGCCGCCTTCAACTTTTCTGAGACAGGGGCAGAACCCAACTGCAGCAACCAACCATTGACCTCTTCCGGCTCCAATGATGTGTTTTGCAAAAGCTCTTTAATGTGTGCGACAGAATTTTTTTTATGCTCCACCCGATCCATCCGCTCTTGTTTCGCCAACCCAAAACGATGACTCATCTCCGTCAGTCGTAAATCTGCATTATCCTGCCGCAACAAGGTTCGATACTCCGCCCGAGATGTGAACATTCGATATGGCTCCTTCGTGCCCTTGCTGATCAAATCGTCGATCAACACGCCGATGTACGCGTCACTTCTCTTTAAAACGATCGGACCCTCCTCCTTTGATTTACGATGTGCATTTATGCCCGCCATCAATCCCTGACAGGCCGCTTCTTCATATCCAGTGGTGCCGTTAATCTGTCCAGCAAAGAAAAGATTTTGTAACTGCTTGGTTTCCAGCGAGTAATCGAGTTGCGTAGGTGGAAAATAGTCGTATTCAATGGCGTATCCGGGCCGAAACATCCGCACGTTTTCAAAACCTGGAATCTTCCTCAGCGCCGCATATTGCACCTCCTCGGGTAAAGAGGTGGAAAATCCGTTTACATAGATCTCTACCGTATTCCACCCCTCTGGCTCAATGAAAAGCTGGTGCCGGTCGCGATCGGCAAACCGGTTAATCTTGTCCTCGATGCTGGGACAATACCGTGGACCCACCCCATCGATCCGACCCGCAAACATCGGACTCCGATCAAACCCCGTTTTTAAAATATCGTGTACGGCCGAATCGGTGTAGGCGATCCAACAACTCCGCTGCTCTTTGGGCTTGGGAACATCCAAATAAGAAAACCCAAACACTTGATTATCACCTGGTTGTTCCTCCATTTTGGAGTAGTCCAGACTCCTTCCATCAATACGAGGCGGGGTGCCCGTTTTTAGGCGATCACTCTCAAAGCCCAACTCCACCAACTGCTCCGTAATCCCGGAAGCCGCCCGCTCCGCCATCCGACCACCCCCAAAATTCTTCTCCCCAATATGCACCACCCCATTTAAAAAGGTTCCATTTGTGAGCACCACCGCATCCGCCATCACCTCATGCCCCATCCCCGTTACAACCCCCTGGCACCGCCCGCCCTTAACTATTAAACCCCTGACCATATCCTGGTAGAAATCCAAATTCGGGGTCTGCTCCAGCATCTCCCGCCATTTTTGAGCAAAAAGCATTCGATCGTTCTGCGCACGCGGACTCCACATGGCCGGACCCTTGCTCCGGTTGAGCATCCGGAACTGAATCATAGAAAGGTCTGTCACGATTCCCGAATACCCGCCCATAGCATCTATCTCTCTCACAATCTGCCCCTTAGCAATTCCCCCCATGGCCGGATTGCAGCTCATCTGGGCAATGGTCTGCATATTCATCGTGATTAACAGCGTCTTCGATCCCAAATTCGCCGCAGCCGCCGCTGCCTCACACCCGGCATGACCAGCCCCCACTACGATAACATTGTATCTAGGAAACATCACGCGAAGATAGATGAGAAGATGAGGCGATGAGGAGATGAGCGATTGGGGGGCTCCTTGTTTTGTGGATGTTGCGCTCGACGAGGATTTGAAATTCGTGCTTTGACGCTTGCTGTTTCACGTGGAACAGTGTTTCTCGGGACTGTTTAGGTGTTCCACGTGGAACCTGGACAACGTTAAACGGGAGCTGCCCTTAAAACCATCAACCCTCATCGCCTCATCTTCACTTCCCCTCAACCTCCTTCAGGTATTGGTTTTCTTTTTCCCGCATGATCATTTTTTCCCCCTTGGTCTTATCTCTGTACCCGCAGAGGTGGAGGGCGCCGTGTAAAATGACCCGAAGGAGTTCGGATTTGAGGGTGGTTTTGAGGGTTTTGGCATTTTCTCGCACACGGTCGGTGCTGATATAGATTTCGGCAGAGATCTGGTCCGACTCAGAGAGGTCGAAGGTGATAATGTCGGTATAGTAATCGTGTTGGAGGAATTGGCGGTTGATTTCGAGTAGTCTTTTATCGGAGCAGAAGATATAATTAATGGCATCTACTCGTTTTCCTTCTTTTTTGAAAAGGGCGAGCAGGTGCTTTTTGAGTCGGGTTCGCTCTTTCAGGCTAACTGACTTATTCTCAAAGAAGAATCGGATCTTATGGGGGGTCGACATTATTTCAAAAATCGTAAAGAAAAGCGGACCGTCAAGGGTGTAGATTTGCGGGGTGAAACTATCTGAGTTAAAACCGGGCCAGGAGGCTGTGATCACCGAGTTCGGCGGGGAGGAGATTTCAATCAAACTGATGGAAATGGGTTTGGTTCCCGGTGAGACTATTCTATTGGAGCAGGTGGCACCGCTGGGCGATCCCATTTCCGTGAATGTTTCGGGCTACCACCTGAGCTTGCGATTAAGTGAGGCGGAACAGATCATTGTTGATATAAAACAATGATATTCAATTGATTATAAATGAAGGTTGGTCTTTTTTTCGGCTCTTTCAATCCCGTTCACATTGGTCATCTGATCATTGCCAACCATATTTTGAACGAAACGGATTTGGATAAGGTGTGGTTGGTGGTGAGTCCGCACAACCCCCTAAAGTCGGAACAGTCTCTATTGAACGAGTACGATCGCCTGCACCTGGTTCAGCTGGCCACAGAAAACGATAATCGGATCAAGGCGTCGGATATAGAATTTTCATTACCGCGTCCTTCTTATACCAGCGATACGCTGATTCACTTGCAGGAAAAATATCCGTCTAACGAGTGGGCGGTGATAATGGGCGGGGATAGTTTTCAAAACATTCATCGCTGGAAGAACTATACATTCATCACAAAACACTTTCCGATTTACGTGTATGATCGCCCGGGCCATTTGATAGAAGAAACGCACGGTGCGAATATTCTACGATTGGACGCGCCGCTTCTTCCTGTTTCGGCCACACAGATACGGTCGATGTTGCGCACCGGAAAATCGATTCGCTATCTGGTGCCGGATATTGTTTTAGAGGAGATCGAGCGCGGGGGGTATTATAAGAAATAACCCAACGCCAAACAGGCGCCCACCAATAGGGGTGCAGGAATGTTAGTGAATTGCAGCAACCCCACCGTCGCAAGAAAAACCAGAAGAGGATAGAGTTGAATCGATGTCGGGGTTCCCACGATGTCCATCAAAATAAAAAACAGGGAGCCGGCCAACACGCCCATTACGACGGCGTTGATGCCTTCGACGGACCGATAGATCACGGCATATTTTTTCAGGTTATGCCAGATGGGGTAAAAAAATAAAACCAAGAGGGCGCTGGGAAGAAAGATGCCCACCATTCCGATCACACAACCGAGTAGCTGCC
>CAXRAX010000049.1:0-13949 GCA_964229195.1 Chitinophagaceae bacterium
AACGACAGCGCCGACAAAGCCGCCCGATTCATTCTGAATTGCAATCAAAAAAAGATCCCCCTGCTGTTTCTACAAGATGTAACCGGATTCATGGTGGGTAGCCGCAGCGAACACAGCGGCATCATCAAGGACGGTGCCAAGATGGTAAATGCCGTAGCCAACTCGGTAGTCCCGAAATTCACCATCATCGTAGGCAACTCCTTCGGAGCGGGCAATTACGCAATGTGTGGCAAAGCCTATGATCCACGGTTTATTTTGGCCTGGCCAACCGCCAAGATCGCGGTGATGAGCGGCGATTCAGCGGCAAAGACCTTGTTGCAAATTGAAACTGCGACGCAGAAGGCCAAAGGAAAAACCATTACCGAGGCGGAGGAAAAAGAATTGGGAGATCGGATCCGAAGCAAATACGAGGCACAAACCTCTCCGTATTATGGCGCAGCCCGTCTTTGGGTGGATGCCATCATCGATCCGATCGACACGCGAAAGTGGATCTCCTCCGGTATTGAGGCGGCCAATGGAAATCCGCATATCCCGGAATTCAAAACCGGTGTGTTTCAGGTATAGATGTCCGATGCCGTAACCATATACACCGACGGTTCGGCCAGGGGCAATCCCGGTCCGGGCGGATACGGTGCCATCCTCTTATTTGGCGATCACCGAAAGGAATTGGCGCAGGGTTATCGGCGCACCACCAACAACCGAATGGAATTGATGGCCGTCATCGCCGCCCTGCAGGCCCTCACAAGAAAGGGACTTCGCCTCACCATCTATTCCGATAGCCAATACGTCGTCAAGGCCATTGAGGAAAAATGGCTGGACAAATGGATCCGAACCAATTTCAAAGGCGGTAAAAAGAACCGCGACCTCTGGGAGCACTATCAGACACTCGCCCAACATCACCAGATACGCTTTCACTGGGTAAAAGGTCATGCTGAAAATCCGCTGAATAACCGATGCGACGAGCTCGCAACGCAAGCGGCCGACGGGGCCACGCATCAGTTATTGGTAGACGAGGCCTACGAATCCGGAATCAATGACTGATTAGAAAGGTTAGGCCGCTACCGGCTTCGCCATTGGGGGGATCACCCAAAGGCGGTACGTGAGCACGATCATGGGCAACAGTACGAGCGTGGCCAACAAGGAGTTCCGATAGAACGGCATGGCCAAGGTATAGCATTGCATCAGCCCGTTCCAGTCTTTGGTATAGATGGCCTCTCCGGCTTGCATCCAAACAAAAAAGTTGGAGACGATGAAATAGAGGGTTGGTCCGGCCACAGCTGCCAATACCACGCGGGTGCGGGAACGAGAACCGATCCAGGCTGCGAGCAGCGGCAAGGTCAGCAGAAGTAAATAATTTTTCCATTGTCCGGCGTAAAATCCGGCATAGGGGAACAAGTTTTGCTCATGGAGGAATTGAATGGCCATGTCGCTGATGAACAAACAGGCCAGGGGGAGCAGAAACATCCGGTCGCGGTCCCGTGCCATCAGTCCACTGAACAACGCCAGCGCGATCACGGGTGAAATGCCCGAGAGTTCGACGTGGGGGCCAATAAAAAATTTAGCTGCCAGCGTAAGGGCCACCGCCAAAAAATAGAACAGGATGTATTTGTGGATGTTTTTCATGAATGCTCCCGGTTGGATGCAACAAAAATAGTCCAAACCGCGCAACGAAATCGGGTAATTATCAACGGTTGTGGATAGGTGAATTGTTTAGGCAATATTTCCCTCCGGGGAGGAGGCAATAAACAGCAAAGAAGGTGTTTTGGAACGTAAAACCACCTCCGATCCGGCAGACAGGTAGGCTGCCAACACAGGCTTACCAAGGGTAAGGTCCTGTTCCTCCCCTTCCACTTGCAGCTGACCCTCGATGACCAAAAGCATACCGGATCGAGCGGAGGGGTAGCGAAAGGTCTGTCCCGCTTCCAAGGCAACCGCATCGATGCTAAAGTCACTCACCGGTGCCGGGTAATGCCGCTTGCCGGTTTCATCTGTTAGCGGCTCCAGGATCCGGGGCACCACGGGCTCCGGCCGCACGTGTCGAAGCAATTCGGGCACATCGATATGCTTGGGGGTGAGTCCGCCCCGCAATACATTATCGGAGTTGGCCATGATCTCCACGTTTTGTCCCTCTAAATATGCATGCGGCACGCCCGCACCCTGAAAGATCCCTTGCCCTTTTTCAAGGCGCACGAGGTTGAATAAAAAAATCGAAAAGATCCCCCGATCGGTCCGCGCCGGTTGCGAAAAGGTCTGATGCGCGCGAGCCGCCCAGAAACATGGATCTGTTTTTGGCAATATCCCTTTCTGGTATGCTTCCGTCATGGTTCGAAGCGGTTCTTCCAGCAGGCGATTCACCTCATGTTGAGGCAGCTCCATCACCCATCGGTACAAACCGGTGTATCCATTCATTTCCCACTGCTCTTGCAAGGGTTGTAAGAATGTGTGCTTGGAAAAGATCTCCTGTAGGGAGGCCGAATCTCTGAACCCATGCAATAACCAAAACTCACTGAGGGCCACCATCAGCTCAGGCTTGTGGTTGGCGTCTTTATAGTTTCGGGTGGGCGAATCCAATGGGATGCCGAGTTTGTTCTCGCGTTCGAAATCTGCCTGCGCCATGGCCCGGGTGGGGTGTACCTGAATGGAAAGCATGTCGCGTACATCGAGGATCTTCAACAAATAGGAAAGCGCGGGTTCGTGTTGATGAAGCGGAGTGGATGCACCGTCGGGCAAGATCAATTCGGCCGGACCTTGTGGATGGATCCCCAACCAATATTCTGCAAAGGGCCGGTGGTCGGCGTTGGATAATCCCAATAACCCGGGCAGGAATTCCCTGCCTCCCCAATCGTAATGCTTGACCTGTCCTTTTAACCGATAAATACCGGGCATAATACGTAGCGATGCTTGTTTTTATCCCTTTGCCGAATGCCAGCCGAGCGGGAGAATTGCATAAAGATAATCAATGGCCGAGCATCAGGATTTTGGCAATTGGGGTGAATCGCTGGCGGCCGATTGGCTGGAGTCCGACGGCTTTGAGATCCTGCATCGGAATTGGCGAATGGGTAAACTGGAGATCGACCTGATCGCCCGCAAAGGAAAATACCTGCACATCATCGAGGTAAAAACCCGACATGGAAACGAATACGGCTGGCCCGAGGAAAGTGTATCGGTAAAAAAATTTCGGCACCTGCAAGTAGCTGCCGGGGTATTTCTACGAGCGCACCCACAATACAAATGGTTGCGATACGACCTACTGGCCATTACGCGTCAACGAAACGGCGAGATCGATTTTTTCTTTCGGGAGGATATTTATTTCAGTCGATGAGAGAATCTTGTAACCGGCGAACCAACTCGAAGGTGGCCGGGCACAGATCGACGTTCTGATGATGCACGTGTGCATAATCGGCAAACCGCTTTTTGAGGTGTGGAAAGCCGGCGCAATCGGCGGGCCGCACCGAATAGATGCGGCATTTATTGTCCGACAGATTCAGGAAGGGACAGGGTGTGGAGCGGTTCAGCCAGTCGCGGTCACCCCCCCGCTCTTGCCGCAGGTATTTTTTCTGAAAGGCTCCCACGGTCATCCCCAGGTAACGGGCGATCCGACGCTGGTCACTGCTGGTATAAGTTGGGGTCATGGTACGGCAGCAATTCGCACAGGAAAGACAATCCACCGTTTTCCATACCCCCGGTTCCAACGAACGGATGCGGGCATCGAGGCCGCGGGGTAGGTTCTTGGATAAGCGGGTCAGAAACCGACGAAGGGAAAGGCGATGTTTTCGAAAAAGAGGACGATACGACTGCAGTTGATGGGATATGGATCTTTTCATGTGGCGCGAAGATAGAAGGCTTCGAAATATGAAAGGCATTTCTTAGATTTGGAAACAACCTCTTTTCTATGCGTCTGTTTCTTCTGCTATCGGTTGGTCTGCTGGGACTAACCTCCACCCAATGTGGCTCCAATCAATCTCCCGCCCCGCTGTGCGATACGACCTGCTTGAAGGATACGATCCGATTCGCCGGCGATCATCCCACCCGTCCCGTGGTGCTAATTGCCCCCCGCGATTGCCGGCCCGATACTTTGGTCTGGACCTTCCAGGGCATGGGCGTCAACCGAAAGATCGGGCTGAACACCATCCTCGCACAACCCATTCCGATGCAGGGGAGCCACGCCCGTTGCTTGTTTGACGGAAATAAAAAAGCCTGGCTGCTTTTCAACGACTGCGGAACCGGAAGAGGCTATCAGATCAAACTTCCATACGACAAGCGGGAGAGCTTATCGGTGCGCAGCAGCGGCATCAATTCCATCGACCCAAAATTCAACGTCGATCCGCAACTCATCGCGTACACCGACCGCGGCAATATTTATGTGGAGCACATGACCAAAGGAACAACGGCCATGATGACCTTTCGCGAAGAGGTGCCGATCGATTACGACCGGATCCACGATCATATTGATTCGGTGCGCGTCACGCCTACCAAGATCTGGGTCCGCATCAAGATCCAAGGAGAATGGAAGGAATTGGAGAAGGAAGTAGACCTGGAGACCATCGACAAGTAAGCCGGCATGTGGGAACCCTACAAACGAGGCTTCAAGGCTTATCTTCAATTGGAAAAATCGCTGGCCGACCATACCGTGGCTGCCTATGGTAGAGATCTAGAACACCTGACCCGCTACCTGGAAAGTACCGGCCACTCCGGTGCCCCCGATACGATCCGGTTGCAACATCTCCAGGATTTTGCCCGCCAAGTTGCGGAACTGGGCATGAGTGCGGCCTCCCAATCTCGAATCCTCTCGGGCATTCGCACCTTCTATAAATACTGCGTCACAGAAGGAATTGTCAAAGAAGACCCGACCCTGCTATTGGAAACTCCGAAGCAAAAAAGAGCCCTGCCCGATGTGTTGAGCTTCGAAGAGATCGAACGCCTGATCGAGTCGATCGACCTCAGCAAACCCGAAGGCACCCGGAACAAAGCCATGTTGGAAACGCTCTATAGTTGTGGGTTGCGCGTCACCGAACTGATCGGACTACGACTCTCGCAACTATACCTAGACCTGGGTTTCATTCGTGTGATCGGAAAAGGAGACAAAGAAAGACTCATACCCATCGGCAGCAGCGCCATCAAATACCTCGAACTCTACCGCGATACCGTGCGGCGTCAGCTCGCCATTCAAAAAGGGCATGAAGATTTTGTTTTCCTGAACAAACGAGGCAAACAGCTTTCCAGGGTCATGGTCTTTTACATCATCAAATCGCTGGCCCAAACGGCCGGCATCCCAAAAACCATTTCCCCGCACACCTTCCGACATTCTTTTGCTACCCACCTGATCGAGGGCGGTGCCGATCTGCGCGCCGTACAAGAAATGCTGGGACATGCCAGTATCACTACCACGGAGATATACACACACCTCGATCGGCAATTTCTCCGAGATACGCTTTCCAAATTCCATCCGGCTTTCTCCCTGTGAAGCGGCTCCTGCCCTGCTGCTAAACACAAGGCAAATCAGTATATTTATAAGTGGCCTTTTTGAAAAACATAGAGACCTCACGGCTCCCCGATGCCGACCTGGTGATTCTGTATAAGGAAAGCGGCGACCTGACGATACTGGGCGAGCTATATCAACGATATATGGATTTGATCTACGGGGTTTGCCTCAAATACCTCAAAGAACCAGAACAGGCCAAAGACAGCGTAATGGCCATATTCGAAGAACTGACCCTGAAACTTCGAAAACACGAGGTGACCCATTTCAAGGCCTGGCTCCACCAACTGGCCCGCAACCACTGCCTGATGTACCTGCGCAGCCCCCGTAACAAAAATTCCCTCCCCCTGCCCGAAGAACTTATGTATTCGGCCGAAACCGAGCATCTGAACGCCGTAATGGAAAAAGAACAACACCTGCAACAACTGTCCCGCTGCCTGGAAACCCTCGGCCCCGAACAACGACAAACCGTAGAGGCCTTTTACCTGCAGGAGAAATCCTATCAAGAGATCTCCGAATCCACCGGAATGGACTGGAATCGGGTGCGCAGCCTGATCCAAAATGGAAGAAGAAACCTGCGAAATTGCATGGAGAAATTAACTTCAACTGAATAGCGTAAAAGAATGAAAACCAATAAATGGAACCGGTTAATAAAATAAAATACGACGGTACTTATCTGGAGCGCTACCGCAACGGGGCGCTCTCGGCGAAGGAGGCCCATGCCCTGGAAAAGGCCTCTTTGGAGGACCCGCTACTTTCCGAAGCCCTGGAAGGCTTTCATCAGTCAAACCGCAGTTCAAAACCCGAATTGCAGTTCCTGAAAGAATGGGTAAATGAGCGCGTGGATGAAAATCAGGCCGCCATCCGATTAATGCCAAAGAACAGGTCCTACGCCCCGTTGCTGCAGGTAGCTGCTGTATTCTTGCTACTGATCGGTGCTGCCTGGATGGCCTATATCTTCTGGGTCGCACCCACCCAACCCACCTTGGCGGATAATCGGACGACCAAGACCCAAACCATTACATCCGCTCCCCTCCCCGACACTGCTTTACCGGTTCAGACACAAACGACCACAACCACCTCGAGCCAGTCCTCTGAAAACCTTATCCCAACTGCACTCCCTACCGCACCCTCAATACCAGAACCCAAACCGCTGGTTCAGGCCGCGGCTGAACCTGTTCAAAAAGAAGCAGAACTTCCCTTATCCGTTTCCGATGCCGTGACCGAATCGGTCCCCAAAGAAATCGTGGTCACCCCCAGCCCCGAACGGGAAAATGCTCGAGCGGCTATCAAACAACAGCTGCTGGTCAAGGATGCCGCCGCCACAGATGCCCCGGCCCCGCTGGGGGGATGGAACGCCTACGAAGACTATCTTGAACGCAACCGTGAAGCGGCTCCCACGGCCAGCAATACCAACGTTAACCCTGTCGTAGTCCTCTCCTTCGAGATCGGAAAAGACGGCAGACCAACGGATATAAAAGTGGAAAGATCCGCCGGTACGTTCTATGACGAAAAAGCAACCGATCTGATCAAAAAAGGACCCGGCTGGTTGCCCGGCCTCAACGGAAAACGAGCTGAATTGCGGGTGCGATTCTAGCACTACCTTTGCCTTCCTAAATTAATTCAAACATGAAGCGCATCCTTTTTGCCGGACTCATGCTGTCCGCCGCCTTGCTCGCTGAAGCCCAACTCAAAACCCCCGCCCCCAGCCCCGCACAAACGCTGCGGCAGGACTTTGGCCTGGGTAATATTGAAATCTCCTACTCCCGTCCCGGCGTACGTGGCCGTAAAGTATTCGGAGATCTCGTTCCGTACGGACAAGTTTGGCGCACCGGCGCCAACAGCGCCACCACCCTCAACTTCTCTGATGAAGTGATCATCGGCGGAAAAAATATCGCACCCGGTAAATATGGCTTACTGAGTATCCCCGGCGCCAAAGAATGGATCTTCATCATCAGTAAGCAAACGAACGTGACCAGTCCCTCCGACTACAAAGCAGACCAAGATGTGGTACGCGTGAACGTTGCCGTAACCAAGAGCAATACCCCTACGGAAACCTTTACCCTTTCCCTCCAAGACATCACCAATACCACCTGCAACCTCGTACTCAGCTGGGAAAAACAAACATTGACCCTTCCCATCAAAACAGAGATCGAAGCCAAGATCATGGCCAGTATCGAAGCAGCCATGAAATCCGAAAAGCCGCCTTATTTCAACGCGGCGATGTATTACCTGGATAATGGCAAGGACCTCAACCAAGCCCTGAGCTGGTTCGACAAAGCCATTGAATCAAATCCCACCGCCTTTTGGATCCAACACCGACGTGCTGTTTGCCTGGCCAAACTGGGAAGAAAAGCAGAAGCACTGGCACAAGCGGAAAAAGCAAAACAATCTGCCGCCGATGCCAAGAACGATGATTACGTAAAACTGAACGAGAAACTGATCGCCGAATTGAATAAATGATCGCTTGCAACGAATCACTGAACCCCGTCGACCGACGGGGTTTTTTTATGCCTGCCCAACCCATTGAACAACCCGGCTAACACCACCACCGTCAAGGCCCCTACCGGATTCAACCACAGAAATCCAAGCTTAAACGACTCCGGCCAGAAATACCCATAAAAGAAAATACCCAACACGATCAACTCCCCCACGACCAAGGCCCAAAACACCGCCGAGGCCGAACGAACCGAAGGCAAAAACAACGCCACCAGAAATACACCGAGTATCACCCCGTAAAACAAAGACCCCAGAATATTCACGGCCTCGATCAAACTGTTGCCCACATTGTAGGTGAACATGGCTACCACGATACAAAAGATACCCCAGGCCAGTGTGTACCAACGGGAGAGACCATAGGCCTGCTCCTGCTTGGCAGGCGATCTGGAAAAGCGCAGGTGCACATCTACCACCGTACAAGCCGCCAATGAATTGATCGCCGCCGCAATACTTCCCCAGGAAGCCAGGAAGATCATCGCGATCAACAATCCCACCAACCCGACGGGCAAATGATCCAGCACAAACCGAATGAAAATATAATTGGTGTCGTTGCCATCCCCACCGGGAACTTTTTTATCCAACCAACCGCGCACGGTTTTTCGAACGGCATCCGACTCTCCCTGTATCGCCTGCATTTGCGGGATGTATGCCCGCGCCGCCGAGGAAGATTGTCCACCTGCCTGTACATAGCGCTCTACCAGATCTTTCTTGGCCTCTAATAAAGAATCATAACGCACCTGTGCCACCTGAAACGAATCGCGATAGGCCGAACGTTCGATACGCTCCTGCTGCACGCGGTTGAAGATCAGGGGCGCCCGCTCGAACGAATAATAACTGAACAACAACGCCCCTACCAGCAGGATCAAGAACTGCATGGGCACTTTCACCAGTCCGTTCATCAGCAAGCCCAGCCGACTCTCCCGAATGGATTTGCCGGTGAGAAACCGACCAACCTGGCTCTGATCGGTACCAAAATAGGACAAGGCCAGAAAAAACCCTCCGATCACCCCGCTCCAGATATTGTAGTTGTCAGACCAATCAAATCGTCCATTCTTCATGCCATCGGTGATCACATTGAGCTTACCCATCTTTCCGCTGATGTCCAACGCCTCAAAAAATCCCACCTGCTCCGGCATCAACCGAACCATGATAAATCCGGCTAAAAACATCGACAGTAAAATGATGGCAAACTGCATTTGCTGCGTGTAAGCCACCGCCCGAGCCCCACCACTGAGCGTATAAATGATCAACAGACCGCCCATGAAGAGGTTGGTCCAATAGATATTCCACCCCAGCAGCGACGACAGGATCAGCGAAGGCGCAAAAATGCTGATGCCGGTGGATAGTCCCCGTTGCAAAAAGAACAACAGCGAGGTAAGCGTACGCGTCTGGCCATCGAACCGATGTTCGAGATACTCATACGCCGTGTACACATTCCACTGCCGAAAACGAGGCACAAAAAACGCACTGATCACGATCATCGCGATCGGGATCCCAAAATAATACTGCACGAACCGCATACCATCGGTGTACCCTTGTCCGGGAGCAGATAAAAAAGTAATAGCGGATGCTTGTGTACCCATGATGCCCAACAGAACCAGTCCCCAGGGTAAATTCTGGTTGGATCGAAAATATCCATCCAGGTCTTTCGTACTATGGCTCTGCCGAATGCCGTACCACACCACACCCGCCAGGGTCAAACACAATACGATCCAGTCCAGTACTTGCATAAGCGGTCAGGAAAAAAATTGCGTAAATCGTTGAAACAACACGATCAACACCACCAGCACCCCGATCAGCGCTAGATACCAGAGGCGAAAATTATCGTTCGGATCGGCGGTTGACCTGCCAGGATTTTATTTTCGATTGCTTCGTGCCCAACCGGTAAACACAAGGAGTCCGGCGATCACCAACCCCAACAAGATACCCAATCGCACCCGCTTGATCAGTATCCCCAGAACCAATCCGATGACGATCGCCAACCACATGGCTACCTCAGTTCTCCTTTTTTGGGATGCTTGATTCATCGATCTGCCGAAGCATTTAAAGCGATCATATTGGCCAACAACCGATACGCACCCGGCACACCGGCCGGTAATTGCCGGAACAGGGCCAGTCCCGTGTACGTGAACCAACCTTTTCCGTAACGAGCCACCAACAAAGCCCCCTCTTCGGCTTTTTCACCCGGATCGGCCATGGAGATCAGTCGCTGCAGCTTGCCGCTCGTATCCGATCCGTGATAGATGGAGCGCTCCTGGATCCAATTCTCAAAATCGGCGGCCGACAATTTATTCGGTCGATTGAACACCGGATGGGCCGGATCCAAAAAATTCACGACAGCCGTCTCATCCGTGATCCGAGCCCGGGTAATATTGAAAGGATAGGGGCCGATCTTGGCGCGTACCGGACCGATCTGACTGCTGGTGTTATACTGCACGATCAAATTACCTCCCTGCTCTACATAACTCATCAAGCGCTCGTGCGCCTCATTGAGCCAAGTATGTGTGTTGTATGCCCGCACACCGGTGATGATCGCATCGAAGCTGGAAAGATCCGTCCGACCCAACTCTTTTTCCCCCAGCCGAACCACTTCATATCCCATCTTTTCCATGGCCTCCGCCACTTTGTCGCCTGCGCCTTCCACATAACCAATGCGCTTGCCCAGCTTCTTCAGTTCGATGGAGACCACCCGTTGCGGCGCCGCGCGGAAATAATGGATCTCCGGCACGTGATCGTATTCGATGCGGGTGAGCCGACCGCCCTGCGAAAGCGTTCTGCTACCGGAAGAAATGAATTCGTACGAATAGGTGCCGGGTGTCAGGTTCACGGACTGCGTACGGGTGAGGCTCCTGCCCTTTTCCATCGAGGGAATACTACCCAGCTCTTTAATGTTGCCGGATTGTACGGCACGAACAGCAGCGGCCTCCAGTGTTTGATTGGCTTGAATGCGAAAACTCAGATCGCCTTTTCCGTTGGCACCCGACACAAACGTCAATTCCTGTGCGGCGTCGATTTCAAGCGTGGGACGAACCACCAACGGCTTAAATACTTCTCCCCTTACAGGGTCTGTGAACTTATGAACGACCGGAACCTCCAACGAAAGATCCGTATCAGCCAGACGGAAGTTGACGCTGACGCGAACCGGTGCGGAATTTTCAGGCAGTCCCACTTGAATCGGATCCGCCACCGAGAAGCGGCCGGGTTGCATGGGCCATTGCAACCAGTAAGGCTGAGTGGTGCCCCACTCCGGCTTCACCGGTATCGACCCGGGCAGCATGTAGGTACGATTGACCGGAAGGGTATAATTCAGGCTTGTATCAAAACTGTTATAGCGAACCGATTGAAGTTGAAGAGTAACATTGCGCCGAGCGATCAGGTTCAGTGAAAACCGAAGGGTATCGCCATGTGCCACGGTTGGCTGCGAGGTGATGGCCTCCGCATACAGTCCGGCGCATTGAAAGATCAGGTTGCGCAAGGCATTCAATTTGTATTCCCTCCAACTACTCGGCGCAAGGGCCGACAGGCGGGCATAGATCTGCAACAACCGTTCGAGTGATCGCTCGGGGTGTTGTACGTTGAATTGAGTGGTGAGGCTGTCGATCTGCTCGGCCAGGCCGTTAGTTTGAGGAAGGCGTGACCAATCCGATCGAATGTCCTCGAACAAATCAGACCGAGGTGCCGATCCGCCCGTGGTCTTGAAATACTCAAAGGATTCCCCTCGGGTGGAAGGAACGCCAAAACCCTGGCTCTTGTGTTGTGAACGGCTTTCGGCGGCGATCTCTCCGTAACTTTTTCCCAACAGCGGATTGAATCCGCCGACATCGATCTTCAGCTGATCGGCCGCCGTGGTATTGGTGCCACCGAAATTGAAGGTGTTCCAGAGGATACGTTTGGGTTGCCAAACGGAAACATATTTTAACTGCTCGGGGAATCTCGTGGGATCACCAGCTGCCTGAAAGGCTTCGTTGGCCAGGATCGCGGAAGCGGTATGATGACCGTGACCTCCTTCACCCGTTACCGGAAAACGCGTGATGATCACATCGGGCTGAAATCGACGGATCACCCAAACCACATCGGCCAGAATGCTATCTTTTTCCCAGATGCGAAAGGTTTCCGACGGGTTTTTGGAGTATCCAAAATCATAGGCACGAGTAAAGAACTGTTCACCGCCATCTATCCGGCGGGCAGCCAATAATTCCTGGGTACGGATCAATCCCAACTCCACGGCCTGCTCATCGCCAATGAGGTTTTGGCCACCATCTCCCCGGGTCAGCGACAGATAAGCCGTCCGGTATTTTTTTTCATTGGCCAGCCAGGTGATCAGCCGGGTGTTTTCATCATCCGGATGGGCCGCTACATATAGGATCGAACCCAGCACCTTGAGTTTCTCCATCTCGTGCAAGATCTTGGATGCGGGCGCGGCGGCGGGTACCTGTGCCCGCACAGCGATGCACTGAAAAAACAGAAACAGCAGAAAAAGATTTCGCATGCGTACGGATTATTGCCCTACCAAAAACACGGCGTTGCTGAGTAGCAATTTTCCGTTTTCCCAGAAACTGCGGAACAGCGGATTGTCGACCAGACAAACGATCTGTCCACGCCCCATCGATTGCACCCCGAACAGTGTACCCTCCGAGAGGTTAGACCGATACACACTACCGGCATATCCGTTGATGGGGGTATTGGATTTCAGAACACCCACGTTCCAGCCATCTTCCTTGAACGGTTCCAACACATTTCCATCCATTTTCAGGGTGTAATAATTTTTAGGATATCCAAACGCCAGCGGATGAGTGTTGTCGAGTTCTACCGACCAGATCGATCCGGGCGTGATACCGGAAACCGACTCGCGCTCCCGCGTTTCATACTGGGAGGTTTGTACGGAATCGGTGGATTTTTTGTCCTCCCCCTTGCGAAGCTTGATGCCCCAATCGCTCAGTTGGGTCACGGCCGATTCGAGTGCGATCAGTCTTCCGCCCGACTGGATCCATTTCTTACAAGCCTCCGCCTGATCTTTATTTCCCAAGAAGGAATAATTGCCATCGGCCAGAATGAGCACATCGAGTTGCGACCAATTCATGCGGCCGAGATCGGATTGATTGATGAGATGAATGGGGTATTTCAATTGCTGATCGAAATGATGCCAGATCTCGCCCACTGCATTAGATCCAACCCCTTCGCCGGTGAGCAGGGCCACCCGGGGCATGGTGAGGTTGCGTACTTTTTCACTTCCAAAATCCGATCCGGCCTCAACGAGTCCGGTTGATATCGGAAAGATCGAAGCCTCCGATCGATCCGACGCCTCCTGAACCAATTCATGAAAACGTGCCCCTAACTTCTGATTGGAGGTAGGAAGGACCAGCACGGTTCCGGCGGAAAAGGTTTTTCCGCCTACGGTGAAAGGCTGCTCAGCATAGCGAAGCAGGACACCGGATTTTCCGATAGTGGTGGCCAACCGAACAGCGGCCAGCCCGTTCCAGGGAATGGCATATCCATACGTAGACCGTACAAAAGCTGGCTTAGCGACCGGTGCTCCATAGGGCTGTGCGGCGATCTTGTCTTTACAAGCGAACGCTTCCAATCCGTAAGCGTAGGGAAGCGACCAGGCTGTTATGTCGTAGGTCACTGAATCCGATAAACGCGTGCGCGGTTCGAATAAAGTGGTAAGCAACGCGGAGCGCGGTTGCATTGCGGAGATCACAACATCAGCGGACTGTGTACTAAAGGATTCTTCTTTTCCACTGCTGTAGCGAAATCCTTTTGCCGTAGCGTTAGCAGCGTGCTCGTAACGAATACCATTGCGATCCAGCAGGTCGAGCAGCGAACGCAGCCGCCATTCATCCCCCGGCTGGGAACGGATCACATATGATTTATAAATGCCCTGTCCACTGCTGACGGCCTGATTGAAATATTTCCGGAACTCAGCAATCAAACGCGCGGATTGATTGGCGGCCGTCTCCAACGTACTCAT
>CAXRAX010000050.1:0-6397 GCA_964229195.1 Chitinophagaceae bacterium
ATGAGAAATACGGTCATGCACAGGCCAGCATCGGAGGCGGCATGGAACATCAGACGATGAGCACCATGGCCAGTTTCAGTACCGGACTGATCTCGCACGAGCTGGGGCATCAATGGTTCGGGGACAATGTTACCTGTGCCAGCTGGAATGATATTTGGATCAATGAGGGCTTTGCCACCTATTCGGAATACCTCATGATCGAAAAATTACCAGCCCTGCATACGACCACGCCCGCCGCGTACATGACCAGCGTGCACAACAATGTAATGAGCGTGGCCAACGGCTCCGTCTTTGTACCAAACAGCAGCCTGTATGACGAAAATCGCATCTTCAGTAGCCGATTGTCGTACAACAAAGGGGCAGCCATCATTCACACGCTGCGCTTCGAACTGCAAAACGACAATCAATTCTTTCAGATCCTGCAACAATTCCAAAACCAATACAAGAATAGTTTTGCCAGTGCCACCGATTTTCAGAATGTGGCACAATCCATTTCCGGTAAGAACCTGAGTGATTTTTTCAATCAGTGGTATTATGGAGAGGGCTATCCGACCTTCAACGTTGATTATTCCAAACAAGGCGACAGCCTGGTTCTTTTCGTGAACCAGACCGTAAGTGCCGGTTCAGTTACCCCCTTCTTCAAAGGACTATATGAATTCACTATCCAAACGGCCAGCGGCGATACCACGGTGCGGGTAAATCAGCAATTCAACAACCAGACCTTCAAATTCCGCAGCAACCGAACACCCACGGGAGTGGTGGTTGACCCGAACAATTGGGTCATCAACAAAACCGGCTCCATCACAACGGCGCTGCCGGCGGCAGTGGACCGCAGTACCGAAGTGAAAATTAGTCCCAACCCCGGTCCGGGCCCCTATCGCCTCCAATATCCACCTCGGTTATTCCAAACCTTACAGGTGATGGATGCCCAGGGAAGACTGATCTGCACACAGTCCCTTTCGAATGGGCAAACACAAAGCGTGCTTGAATCGTTGCCCGCCACGGGATTCTACTGGATCCGGCTCAGCGGAAAAGGCCAAATCGCTACAAAAAAACTGATCAGCATCCGCTAAAGTCCGTACTGATCTACCAACCAGATCAGGGCCGCCATATTCAGTGCCCCCAATTCCAGTTCACGTTTATTGACTGCTTCAAATGTATCGTTGCGGGCGTGGTGATAATCGAAATAGCGTTGAGAATCGGGCTGTAGTCCGGCAACCGGCGTTTGGAAGGTTCGGTTCAGCGGACCAATATCGGCCCCGCCGCCACCTCTCGAAAACTCACTGCATCCATAAGGAGCAATGAGCGTGCGCCAGGAACTGACTTTTTGAAATTGCTCGTCGCTCATGGTAAAACCGAATCCGCGGGGGGTAAATCCGCCTGCATCCGATTCCAGCGCGAAAACATGTTTTTCTCCTTTGGCCTTGGCTTCTTCGGCGTATTTATTCCCTCCGCGCAGACCGTTTTCTTCATTGGCGAAGAGAACAAACCGAATGGTACGCTTGGGTTGATAACCAATCGCGCGAAAAGCCCGGAGTACTTCGATGGTTTGTACGCAACCGGCCCCGTCGTCGTGAGCCCCTTCACAGTTGTCCCAGCTATCGAGATGTCCGCCGATCGTTATGATCTCGTTGGGATACTCGGTTCCCTTTAACTCTCCGATGATATTGTGCCCTTGTTTATCGGGCAGAAAATGTCCGAGGGTTTGCATCGACAGCTCCACTGAGGTTGACCGGAGTTGATCTGCCAACCAGTCGGCGTCGCGGAGTCCGACCGCCACGGCGGGGATCTTGGCATAGTTGGTGTCGTATCGAGTAGAGCCGGTATGGGGATGATTATCGGTGCTGTGACTCATGCTGCGCACGATCACACCTACGGCGCCATATTGCGCGGCGCGGGAGGGTCCTTGTCCGCGGTACTTACTGGCATCGCCATAGGCTTCAAACGTGCGCACCATCGTATTATTGAAGGGATAGTTGTAAAAGACGATCTTCCCTTTTACCTGATCTTTTTTGCCATCCAGCTCCTCAAAGGAACGCACCATCAACACCGCTGCTTTCAGCCCTTTTTGGCCCGTACCGATACTATTGCCCAGCGCCACTACGTCCAATTTTCGTTTTCCGGAGGGGGTGATAGCCGTGGCTTTATCCAATCCGCCGCGCACCCAATGTGGCACCATACAGGCTTGCTTCCAAACCGTTTGGGCCCCGGCCGATTGCATGGCCTGAAAGCCCCAATTCTCTGCCTGCTGCATTTGCGGCGAACCGGCGAGTCTTCCCCCAATGTCTTTGGTCAGCACCCGAAGGTTGTTATAAGCTTGGCTGTTCGTCAGGATCTCATTGGCCAGTTGCCGGATCCGGGCAGAATCAGATTGGGCAATTAGGTTGCCGGTGAGCAGGAGAAAAGAGGCGGCAAGCAGGTGCTTCATGGTTTTTCTTTTAAAGATAGGAAATGGATCGGGGGCATGAAAAGGGCTAACTTTGTCCCCCCTTTCGTATGCGCATCGGAATCGTTTGTTATCCCACTTTTGGTGGCTCGGGCGTACTGGCCACGGAGCTTGGCAAGGCGCTGGCTCAGGAAGGCCATGCCGTGCACTTCATTACTTATCAGCAGCCGGTGCGGTTGACCGAATTTTTGCCCAACCTGTTCTATCACGAAGTACAGGTCCCCACCTACCCCTTGTTCGATTTCCCCCCCTATGAAACAGCGCTGGCCAGTACGATGGTGGATGTGATCCGAAACCATGAGCTGGACCTGTTGCATGTGCATTATGCGATCCCGCATGCCTCGGCCGCTTACATGGCCAAGCAGATCCTGCGCACCGAAGGAAAAGATATTCCCGTGATCACCACCTTACACGGAACCGACATTACGCTGGTGGGAAGAGACAAGACCTATGAACCAGTAGTTACGTTTTCGATCAATCAAAGTGATGCCATCACCGCCGTGTCGGAAAACCTGCGCCAGGAGACCTTGAATCATTTCCGGATCGAGAAGCCCATCCAGGTGATCCAAAACTTTGTCGATACATCCCGTTTTCGTCGCAAGCCCATCGATGCGTTTCGCCAGGTGTTGGCCCCTAAGGGAGAGAAGATCCTGATACATGCCTCGAACTTTCGCCGGATCAAACGCATACCCGACGTGGTTCGGATCTTTGCCGCCGTACGGGCCGCCATGCCGGCCAAGCTGTTGTTTATTGGGGATGGACCCGAGCGCAGCACGGCCGAAGAACTCAGCCGGGAATTGGGCGTATTCGATTGTGTGCGCTTTGTAGGCAAGCAAGACCAGATCGAAGACATCCTGTCGATCGCCGACCTGTTCTTGCTTACCTCCGAATATGAAAGCTTCGGATTGGCAGCCTTGGAAGCGATGGCAGCCGGTGTACCCGTGATCAGCACCAATGTCGGCGGATTGGCGGAGATCAATATCAACGGAGAGACCGGCTATGCCTGTGCGGTAGGAGATATTGATTCGATGAGCCGATATGCCATCGACCTATTGAAAGACGCTGCGCAATTGGAGCGTTTCCGAAAAGCAGCCCGCATACAGGCAGCCCGATTTGACATCAAGCATATCTTACCGCAATACGAAGCACTATATCGTAGTGTAGCGCCGGCTGCCGCAAATCAATAACTTCTTATCGGCGCAGCCAGGGTTTGGGATCGATGTTGGTCGTTTCGACCATCAGAATCAGATCGACTTGTCCGCCACCTCCTTCCTCGCTTCTGCCGGTTTTGCCGATCGATTGTCCTGTTTTAACACTGGCGCCTTTGGAAACCGTGACGCTGGTGAGGTTGCTATAGGTGGTGAAGTACTTACCGTGGCGGATGGTGACGGCCATGCCGTCGCCCAGGTTAAAAACTCCAATAACATCGCCGTCAAAAATCGCTTTCACCGGCATGCCTGTATTCGGTGTGGAGATGGAGATGCCGGGGTTATCGAATGTGAGCAGGGTGTTTTCGATCTTATTGGGACCAAAGTTGGAGGTAACCACCCCGTTATCGACGGGCCAGGGTAACCGTCCCCGGTTATTCTGAAACCCACTGTTCAACTCCACATCGCGGGCCGTCAGATCCAAGTAATTGGGTTTGGTGGTGGGATTGTTGCGGCGTGTAAGGCCTTCGTCGGTTCTTTTATCGACCGGATTGGGATCGCTGGGCTTCGGGGCGCTGGTCTTGGCTTTTGCCTTGGCCGCCTCGATCTCCCGGCGAACGATGGCATTGATGGAATTGAGTAGCTCGCGGTCGCGCTTTTTCTTGGCGGCGATCTGTTTTTGAAATTCCCGCTCTTTGGATTTGAGCTGGTTGACGACCGCGTCTTTTTGTTTTCTTTCCTGACCCAACTCGGCTACTTTCTTAGCCTGAACGGTGAGCACCTGATTCTTCTCTTCTTTTCGCACCAGCTGTTCTTTCTTTCGGGCGGCGAGCAGGCGTTGATGCCCCTCAATATTGGCCACTTGCTTCTCGCGATAGGCCCGGTAGGTTCGCAAGTAATCCATTCGGCGGAGGGCATCGTTGAAATTGCTGGCCGAAAAAATAAAATTGATGTAATCGTAATTGCTTCGGTACCGATAGGTATAAGCAACGCTGCGGGCGTATTGGACCCGAAGGGTATCGAGCTGCCGGTTGAGCCGGGTGATCTCCACTTCGCTGAGGTAGATATTATCCTCTAGATTACGGATCTCGCGGTTGATCGAATTCAGGTACTTCTCCTGCAATTGGATCTTGCGGGTGAGCAGGTTCAGTTGTCCCAGGGTTTGCTTCTTCTGAGATTTGACCTGATCGTATTGTTGCTGGATCTCGTCCAGCTCCCGCTGGATCTCTTTACGCTCGGCCTCCAGCGCGGCCTTATCGCCGGTGGGTTGTGCCGAAGCCAGCAGCACCGGAAAGGTAAGCAGGAGCAGGAGGAGGCGTACGAGCATGGAGTCGATTAACTGACGAGGACAGGGATTGGAGCAATTTGCAAAATAAAATCCGAAAACATCATTCTACGCGATAGTTTTTCGGCACGGCGAAGGGGAAGCTTAACGTTTCATTAAAGGCATATTGCTTGTATTGAATGCGAACCAGGAAATTTTTCTTCTCGGATACTTGCACCGTTCGTCGACGAGAAAACCATTTTCCCATTTTATTCTCATACTCGCCGTACGTAAGGTAACTGGTACGCGGGCGGCTCACATTCAAGTCATCGAGTTTATAACTGCTCATCAGCTTGTCCACTTCCCCAATGGTCAGCAGTTTGCGAAACCATTCGTTACTTCCTTGGAGGGAGATGAGTCCGCCCCCTTTGGAATACTGCTGAAACGTGGAATCCAAAAAAACCGGATTGCCCACCAGTAGGTCTTGGAGCGAATGCAGGTCGAGTGGAAGCGCGGTGAGCTCCTGCAAGTATGCGATCGGGCGAACCAGGTAGGTCTTATCCTGTTTGTTCATCACTTTTACCGAATCGGTGGTGATGCAAGCCCGAACGCCTTCGATACCGAACAGGGCGGTGAGGGATAACCAGATCAGGCTGTCGCGCTGGATCCGAACCTGTACGGTGAGATTCGTTTTTTTACCCTCGGTTTCCTCGTAGTCAACATCGAGCTTGCCGGAGAAGCTGCTGAATTCGATGCGCTGCGCCATCAGGGAGTCATACTGCCGTTGAATGAAGAGCATCGAGTCGGTTCGGGCCGCGGCCAGTGCCAGGGCGGTTGAGTCGACCTTGACGGAGATGGCTGATTGGACGGTTCGCGTGCCCCGGCAAGCCATCAGCAGTAAGCTGACCAGCAAGACAAAGAGTAACGGACGCAGGGAGGAGTGGGTCATTTTTTTCCGGTATGGCCGAATCCACCTTCGGCGCGGGGGGTATCCTGCAATTGATCAGCAGGCACCCAGCTAATTTTTTCAACCCGCTGAACGACCAGTTGGGCAATGCGGTCACCGCTCTGTATGATGCAGGAAGTATCGGAAAGGTTTACCAAAAGAACCTTAATTTCTCCGCGGTAATCGGCATCGATGGTACCCGGACTGTTCAAACAGGTGATGCCTTGCTTCCAGGCGAGTCCGCTGCGGGGACGAACCTGTGCCTCATATCCCAAGGGCAATTCAATATGAATACCCGTCGGTACCAATTGCCGTTGCAGCGGAGCCAGTGTAAGGGGTTCAGCTAGAAAGGCCCGCAGATCGAGCCCTGAAGACCCTTCGGTCGCATAGGCCGGCAAGGGATGATTGGATCGATTCAGGATCTTGACCGCTAGGGCTGACATGCCGCAAAGATAACGGCCCCACCCAGCCGATCACGCTTGCTTTATCAACAAAGCGGTGGCCTGCGCCATGAGTCCCTCTTCCCTGCCTGCAAATCCCATCTTTTCCGTGGTGGTGGCCTTGATGGAGACCGCATCGAGGTCGAGCTGGAG
>CAXRAX010000051.1:0-14453 GCA_964229195.1 Chitinophagaceae bacterium
AGTGCCGCCACCATACTCGGAGCTTGGGGCTGAGGAGCCTTGATCTGCAGCTGCAAGCCCCGGTCCTCCATGGCCTTGATGGTATTGTTACCAAACGCACCCAGCACCAATCCATTTTGCTTGAAATCCGGGATATTCTCAAACAAACTCAAGACGCCGCTGGGCGTGAAAAAGCAAATCCCGTCGTAAGCCGTCTGCGTCAAAAGTGTTTTGACATCCGCCGGCACACTGCGATACATGAATGCCAACTGGAAATCACAGCCGATGTTCTTCAAGCCGTTGACGATCTCATTGTCCTGCTGATTCTCGGAGCAGACATACAGAAATTTCACTTGTGCCTTCTGCTTTTGGATCACCTCCAACATGCTCTTGTTGCTTCCATCGGCCCCAAAAAAGACCTTGCGCTTCCGATACAGAATGAACTTCTGCAGGTATAACGCCACCGCTTCGGTGATGCAGAAATATTTTGTTTCCGGGGAGATGACGACTTTCATCTCCTCCACCAGGCGAAAGAAATGATCGATGGCGTTGCGGCTGGTGAAAATGATCCCATTGTGCAACGCGATCTCAACCTTTTGTTTGCGAAAATCCTTGGCCGGGATGCCTTCCAGTTTGATAAAGGGACAAAAATCCAATTTGACCGGATACTTACGCTCCAAATCAAAGTAGGGAGACTTCTCGGTCTCCGGTCTGGGTTGGGTGATTAGGATACGCTGGATCGTGGCTTCCGCCTTTTTGGCCCCGGGTTTGCTCATTCGTCGCGTTGACTTGGGTGCAAAACTACGTCATTTCACTAAAAAATCCGAGGAGAAATCGATACAAGACCAACAACGGGGCCAACTCAAATCCCAGCCAGTAGAGAAAAAAATGAAACGGATGCACCATCGCCTGCCGACGCACTACCCGATAGGTCAGGTACCCCCGGTAGAGGAGCAGTCCCCCAATCAGCAACCACGAAAGCACGAGCGACCACTCCCAGACCATTCCCTGCCCGAAGGCTAACCCGATCACCGTGGGAAGCAGCATCAAGCCCATCATCTTATTGACGGTGAACACGAGAAAAACGTAATCCTCGCCGAGGTCGGGCTGACCAAAAATCCAGGCCGCAAACTGCAACCCCAACCATTTCACCAGATACATCCCCACCAAACCGATCAGCAACACCCCCCAAAACGACCAATAACCACTAAACGGATTCCAGCCCCGCTGCGACAGAAATAAACTCAGATAAAAAGCCAGGCAAACAAAAAAGAATACGTTCAGCAACAACGACGGCATGGAAGCCAACTGCAACTGATCGCGCAACTGCCGCTGCCGAAGCGTGGTGCGAAAAAACAATCGAAACAGGTCGCTCCAATACTTAGGAAAAATCCGTCTGAACAACGCCAATCCCATCACCATCCCCAACAACGCATAGAATAACGCTTCCTTCCCTTCCGATTCGTGCCTCTCACCCGCCACCCGTAACGCTTCCCTTTTGCCCACCGATCCCGGAGGAACCACAAAAATCGAATCCCAGATCATACCCGGATGAAAAACAAAGTCAAATGCAACCGATTCACTCGGACGAACCTGCACCGAGTCGAGCGACGGTTGGGCAGAAAGACCCGCTGCGCAGCAGACGAAAAAAAGAAGGAACAACCAATAGCGATGCATCGGTGTAAAAATAACAAACCCTACAAGCCCTTAGAAATAATTCACCCAGCCCACGTGAATCTTCGACTGACGAACATTCCAATCCGTATCACTGCGCCGGCCTAAGGCCCAGGCCAAATTGATCAACCCGGCCTTCGTCTCCACATTCAACCCCAACCCGGCCCCCAGATAACCATACCGAAACGTGGGCTGTGCCGTAACCCGGCTCTCACCCCAACCTCCATCTGTAAATACGTAGAAATATGAATTTTCGCCTGCGATCAACCGAAACTCCACCGTACCCAACGCAAAGGAAGTGAGGTACTGACTTTCCTCATCAAACCCGCGCAGGGTTCGAAAACCGCCGATCTGAAACTGCTCATTGCGAAAGACCGAGGCACTTTGCAGGTGACCAACCTGTCCGCCTACTTTTAAAGTCGATCGGCCGCTTCGCACCGGAAAATATCGAGCCCCCTGTAACCGAAGCCGGATCAAATAGGTCTTCATTGAAACCGTATCATACAACCGAGCAAAATCAAAGGACGGATCCAGCGGATCCTTCAATTTCAAGATGTCATTATTCGGGCGGATCCGCTTTGTGCCCCCGGTCGCCTGCACCCGCGCTTCCCAACCGGAACGGGGATTGAACCGATAATCGGTTCGCTCCCACTCATACTCCAACCCCAGGTTCACATTCGAAAGATCCACGATCTCCGGCAACCTTCTCTCCTGAAGGAGCTTGGCCCTGTTGATCCCGCCGGGCGTTACGGCGGACTGAAGCCACTGAAAAAACAAACGTCCTGCCTCCCCCACCCCCGCCGCATACTGCACACCCATCCGAGCCTGTACGTTCAAAAAACTACTGTCCTTTCGGAACATGTCGAACGAAAGGTCCAAGCCCATCCCCGTTCCAAAAACATAGGGATTTCGATACAACAGCGAAAGGCGAGGCGAACGAACTTGTATTTGCTGCCAATTCAATCCGATGGTTTCCCCCCGGCCAAACGAATTGCGCAACAATACATTCGCCTCTCCCGTGATCAACATTCGCCGGTTTACCGTTTGCGTATTATCCGGCAAAAATCCGATCAGGGCATTGACCTGACTGCTTTTCCGCGGACGTACATACACGTTCAACACCGATCCCGTGGCCAACCAACTCAGATCAGCGGGTTTTTCCCACTCCGCATATGGAAGATTTCGCAACAACCCATCCACCCTCGATAATTTCTCCTTCGAATACGGCTCACCCGGCTCGATCATCAAATACCGATTCAAAAACAACGGATCGATCCGCAACCCGCCGTAGATCCGAATGCTGTCGATCCGATACAAGATCCCTTTCTCCAACAACAACCGCCCCCGAACCGTATCGCCCTCCAAGCGAACCTCGGTCAATCCGACCTTCGCAAACGGATAACCGCTGTTCGCCAACCGATCCAAACACCGGCGTTGCCAATCGGACCAGTCCGACCAATCCATTATCATTCCGTCGTCAAAACGACCCTCCCAACCGGTCGACCGCAACCACGCCACCGCCTCGTCCGTCGATTCGATCCGTCCCCATCGATATCGACGTCCGATATATAAAACCAGCTGTGCAGACGACTCGCCCCAAACCAAACTGTCTGCCGACATCGCCTGATAACCCAAGCGCTGACCCTCCGCTAACCAACGCGTGAGTCCCTGCTCCGCCTCGAACCGATTTCCATAGCGAACCGGCAACGTTAACAGGTGCTTCCGGGCCACAGCGGAGGTATCCACCAACCGCACGTGCAACGCATAATCCGCCTGTGCGGCAGCAGAGAAAATCATCCCCCAGCAGCCAAGCACCGATATTTGTAACCAAATCAATCTGCGCACGATCCGCTAATTTATCCATTAATCTCCCCATCCCGCATGGCCGGCCTCTATATACACATCCCTTTTTGCAAACAAGCCTGCCATTACTGCAATTTCCATTTTGCCACATCACTCCAATACAAGCCCGAACTGCTCGAGGCCATGCACCTCGAACTGGTCGGCAGAGCCCCCGAATGGCAACACCAGTCGTTCGAGACCCTTTACTTCGGCGGCGGAACCCCTTCCCTACTCGAAATCCCCGAACTCGGATCACTGCTCCATACCATTCGACAGCAATACGCTCTTTCGCCAACTGCCGAGATTACCCTCGAGGCCAACCCCGATGACATACTCGAAGCGAAACTCCTCGAGTGGAAACAACTTGGCATCAACCGATTGAGTTTGGGTGTCCAGAGTTTTGCCCAAGGCGATCTCACCTGGATGAACCGAGCCCATGACGCTGATCAGGCCATACATGCCCTCAAAAAATCGATCCAACATTTTTCCAATCTCACGGCCGACTTGATCTATGGTACACCCGGACTCACCGATGCACAATGGATCCAAAATATCCAAACGCTGATCGATCTGGGTATTCCCCATATTTCGGCCTACGCCCTTACCGTTGAACCCAAAACACCATTGGAAAAACAAATTCGGTTGAAACAAAAACCCGAGACCGATCCCGATCAACAAGCCCGTCAATTTCTGTTGCTCGTGGATATGCTCACCCAAGCCGGATTCGAACACTATGAGATCTCCAATTTCGCCAAACCGGGATTTCGTAGCCGACACAACAGCAGCTACTGGCAAGGGGTCTCTTACCTGGGGATCGGTCCCTCCGCCCACAGCTACCAACCTCCCGTGCGCAGCTGGCAAGTGGCCAACAACCGACAATACATCGAACAGATGCGAAAACAGATCTGGATACACGAATCTGAAACCCTGACCGGTGCCCAACAACTGAATGAATCGGTGATGATCGGGCTACGGACTGCTGAAGGATTATCCCTCATCGCGATTCCTCCCGTCGTTCAAGAAAAATGGAAACCCTTGATCCATCGATACGTAACGGCGGGCTGGCTGGTATGCGAAACGGATCATATCCGACTAACGAATACGGGAAAACTTCAAGCCGACGGCATCGCCGCCGCATTTTTTATGGAGGAAGGAGATCAGATCAACTGAGCCTCGAGCACCTTGAACGTCTCTTGAGGATCGGCCCCGCCCCAACAGATCCGGTACACCGCCTCGGCAATGGGCATCTCTGCTTTTACCCGAGATTCATTGACCTGATGAATGCAATTGGCCGCCGGTAATCCCTCTGCCACCATGTTCATCTCCCCGGTAGCGGCTTGCATGGAATATCCCTTTCCGATCAATCCGCCGAGGCGACGATTGCGACTATGCAAAGAATAACAAGTAACGAGCAGGTCCCCCAAATAAACCGAGGCCGCATAATTCGGCATCATCCGATGCGTCACCGGATCTTCCGACTCCTGCTCGCCCACCACAATATGATACGCACCCAATTTCTTCAGGAACCCGGCCATCTCATCGGCCGCATTGGAAATGAGCACACTCAAAAAATTATCGCCATAGTCCAGTCCGTTCGCAATACCCGCCCCCAACGCATACACATTTTTCAGGATGGCTGCGTATTGTACCCCAAGTATGTCATCATTCACCAAGGTATTGATGTAGTCATTCGAGAATTGTGCAGCGATCTGCTCAGCCATCGAGGTGTCCATTCCTGAGAATGTGAGGTAAGAAAGTTTTTCAGCGGCGACCTCTTCGGCGTGACTGGGCCCCAACAGTGCGAAATAGTCGATCAACGGCAACTCCGCATGCTGCAACAAATAATCGTTGAGCAATAAGTTGCTTCCGGGCAACAACCCCTTCACCGCCGAGATCACCTTCTTTCCTTTCCAGGCCAACGGATCGGAACTGCCTAACGCCGACTCGAGATATGCAGCGGGTACGGCGATCAGAATAATATCGGAAGCGTTCAGGACCGTCTGGATATCGGTGGAAAATTCAATACGTTCAATTGGGAAACGAGTGGACGTGAGGTGACGCGGATTGTGGCGCTTGCGTTGAAAGAAGTCGATGATGGATCGTTCCCGAACCCACCAGTGGATCGAGTGCCCGTTATCGGTCAGCACTTTGGCCAATGCGGTTGCCCAACTGCCACTCCCGATCACCCCAAAACGCATGGCCGTATCCGACATGCTGATAAATTATTTTTTCTCGAAGAGTTTTTCCTTCGGCACCACGGTCACTTTTCCTCCGTCTTTCAGTGTCTTGCTCAGGGCTGCGAAAGGAGCAACCACCACTTCCTCATTTCCCTTTAATCCGGTCAGCACCTGAATGTAATTGATATCCTGCACCCCGGTCGTAACCACCACCTTCTTTACCGTGCCATCGGGTTGCACCACAAATACCACTTCTTCCAGGTCGGCGCCGGTCAATTCCGTCTCGGCATTCTGATCCATACCCATTGCTTCTGTCTGTTCTTTCTTCTTATCGGCTAAGGTCTCATCACCCCCTTTCAGGCGAGCACTCACTGCCGCGATCGGAACGGCCAACACGTTTTCGACTCGGCGAGTTTTAATATCCGCACTGGCATTCATCCCTGGACGGAAGGGGAATCGTTGTCCCAGCAGATCCTGATAGGAAGCCGGATCGAGTCGGATGCGTACTTCGTAATTGGTAACATCGTTGGCAGAGGCGAGGGCATTGCCCGATTTGGTGCTGCTGGCGATCTTGGTTACCGTTCCCTTGAATTTACGTTTGCTATAAGCATCTACTTCCACATCGGCCGAATCACCAATATGGATCTTGACAATGTCGTTCTCCCCCACATCCACGCGGATCTCGATGACAGACATATCGGCAACGGTCATCATTTCCGTTCCGATATTGAAACTGTTACCGGCTACCCGTTCGCCTTTCTTGACTTTGAGCGAGGAGATCACACCACTCATGGGGGCGGTAAGGGTAGTTCTGCCAAGGTCCTTATTGGCCCGGCTGAGTCCCACCTGTGTCCCTTGCACCGATGCCTGCAGGGATTGCAAGGTTTGCTCGGCCGCCCGCAAATTAGCACGGGCGGAACGAACAGATGTCTCGAACTGTTCCAGCTCCGCTTTGGAGATCACCTTATCGTCGTACAATTTTTTATTGCGATCATAATTCATTTGCGCCTGTTCCAGGTTGGCCCGAAGAGCCTCCAGCCCTTCTTGGGTATTGCGGACCGAGGCTGATGTCTGCTGCACCCGAGAGCTGGCCTCGTCGCGCTGCAACGCGTAGATGTCGGCATAGATACGCGCCAAAACCTGACCTTTCACGACACTGTCGCCCTCTTCCACATTGAGCTCGGTGATCTCGCCCGAGATATCGGGGCTGATCTTCACTTCCACTTCGGGATAGATCTTTCCGCTGGCATTGACCGATTCAATGATGGTTCGGGTAACGGCCTTTCCGACCGCTACTTTTTCCTCCGTATCCCGCTTGCCGCCAAAATAAAAGCCGGCCCAGGACAGCAAGCCCACCACGATCAGAACGATATACCATTTTTTCTTCAGCTTCTGGAACATAGATTATGAGATTGTAAGGGGATTAAAGTTTGAGTCCTTGCCCGCGATAAAATTCCAACAACTTCATCTTGAATACGTAATCATACTGCGCGGAGATCAATTGCGTGCGGGCACTGAGCAAATTGTTGCGGCTATTATTGAGGTCGAAGGCCGACAGTAGGTTCAACTCGTAGCGTTTGCTGGCAAATTCGAAAGCTTTTTCCGCTGTCGCCACCGCCCGCTGCCTTGCCGTGAATTGCTGTAAGGCCACGGTAACGTCTGTATAGGCCTTGTAAATGTCTTGCTTCAATTGCATCTGCCCCTGTTCCTTCTGCAATTCCCATTGCTTCACGGTGTATTGGGCACGTTGCCAATTGATGCGGGCGGATTGTCCGTTAAAAAGCGGCACGTTCAGGCCGATACCGATACTCTGACCAAAGTTCTTACTGAATTGATTGGTGATCGAGCCCGGTCGAAAATATCCCACCACATTCGACCCGTCCATATAATTCGGCAACTCTACGGGATAAAATGTGCCGCCACCTGCATTCACCCGCAAAGCCGTGGGGGAATAGCCGGTCAGGACTTGCTCATAGATTGCCTTCTTGAAGGAGATCGCATTGGTAGCCAAACTTCCAAAGGCATTGATGGAGGGATACAAGGCCGACCGAGCGGCTTGTGTTTGCTTTTTGGCGGCCTGCAACCGCAATTCATTTACTTTTTGTTGCGGAAGCATGGTGATCGCGGCCGCATATACCGCTTCCGGTTGCAGATCGGATAACGGCAACAGGGGAATGGACGCTACCGGTGGCGTTGCGATCTGAAAGGGCTGACCGGCATCCAGATTCAACAGCGCTTTGAGTTGCAGTAACAATAATTGAACGGATCCTTGTGCATTGACCATCGAAGCACTGTCACGAGCCATCTGAGCCTCCAATTCGGCTGCACTCAATTCCGGCAAAGCTCCGGCCTCCACGCGACGACGCGTGGTCTGATATTGCGTGCGCGTCAATTCCAATTGCACCTCAGCCAACCGGACTTGCTCGATGGCCAACAACGCTTGCAGGTATCCCACGGCCACATTTATGGCGATGTCATCTTTTGTTTTTTGTGTCTGCTCCCGATCGGCATTCCACGTAAGCTTGCTGGCCTCGGTATTGTATTTGCGGGAGAACCAGTTGAAAAGGGTTACGCTCGATTGCAACTGCATACCGACGTTGATGAAGTTATTATCCTCCAACACCCCCGTCGTGGGGTTCTCGGACCGACCCAACCGATATCCGGTGCTTCCGCCAAAATTCAGGCTGGGCAGTTGACCACTTTTATTCTGCTGATAGGCCAACTGGGAGAAACGGGACTGCAGGTCGGCCTGACGAACTGAAATGTTGTTTTGGATGGCATGATCCACGCACCGGCGCAGATCCCAAACATCTTGCGAAAAAAGTAGTTGGGAGAACAGGACGGATCCCAACGAAAGGACGAATCGTCTCATAGGCCGCAAAATTAACAACCCTGACCGAGTCCAAGCCGCTAATTCGCTGCTTTTTTAGGGGGAAAACTGTTAAAGCAGTCCCAATGCCTGATCCAAATCAGCGATCAGGTGCTCCGGCTCTTCCAAGCCTACATAGATCCGGATATATCGATGTTCCTGTTGGTCAGGGTCATAGGTGTCGGGTACCAGACCGGCACACTTAGGGATGACCAGGCTTTCATGACCACCCCAGCTCACGGCCATCAAAAAATGTTTGAGCGACTCACAGAACCGAACGATGGCAGACATCGAACGATCGGTGAGCACGATGGTGAACAACCCGCAAGCACCCCGCATCTGTTGAAGGGCCAGCGAATACTGTGGAAAGGATTCATCCATCGGAAAAAGGACCCGTTCTACTTTCGGATGTTTTTTCAGGTGATCGATCACGATGCGGGTGGACCGTTCGATCCGTTCCAAACGAGTGGGCAAGGTGCGAAGTCCCCGGATCAACATCCACGCATTGAAGGGCTGAATTCCACTGCCGATGTTCAGGTATTCACTCTCGAAGATCTTTCGGATATGGACAGCAGAACCCGTCAATACCCCACCCAACGTATCGCTGTGACCACTGATGTACTTCGTGGCCGTTTGCATGACCAGGTCGATCCCCCATTCGATCGGACGCTGGTAATACGGTGTACAAAAACTGTTGTCGATCAGGGTAACGATGCCGCGACGCTTGGCTAGGGAAGCTACCGCGGCAATGGGTTGCAGGGAATAATCCCAGCTATTCGGTGACTCTAAATAAAAGAACCGTGTATTCGATTGCGTCGCTTGCTCCCAATCTTCAATAGTTTTTCCTCCGATATAGCTGGTGGTGATCCCGAATCGAGGCAGTACGACATCGAACATCTTTTGCACCCAAGTATAAGGCGCTTGTACCGATACGATGTGATCGCCGGCCCGTACATTGGCTAATACCCCTGCAAAGATCGCCGCCGCGCCGCTGTTGAAGACCAACGCATCTTCAGCCCCATCGAGTGCCGCTAATTTTTTTCGAAGGATATCGACGGTAGGGTTCAATCCGCGGCTGTAGAGATAGCCGCTCATCTCATCGGAAAAAGCCTGGCGGAGATCGTCTACCGTCCGAAAGGCAAAATTGCTGGATTGAATGAGCGGCGGACTTACCGCGCGGAAATAGGACTCCCTTTCCTCTCCCAATTCATTCAGGATGGCCGACCAATCAGGTTTGGGGAAGGGTTTCATCGGAGGGTGATTGAAAACGTTTCGCCACAAAATAGATCAATAAAAAAGCAGCCAGTACACCCAACCCGGTCCACGCTGCCGTCGGATCATCCAGTGCGATACTGGTACCCACGAACAAATAGGCAAGTATAAAAACTAAGGGGAAGAGCGGAAACAGACGCATTTGATAGATACCGGTTCCGTTCAAATGCTTGGTCTTTCTCCGAAACCAAAAGATCGTCGCGCTGCTGAGTATCATCCCAAAGCAATCCAAAAAAATGGTAAAAGCCAGGATCTGCTCAAATTCCTGGGAGAAAAACAATATGATCAGACAGATGATGGTAAAAACCGTCAACGAAAATTTAAGTACCCCGGTTTGTGGGTCGCGCTGGGCAAAGGGTTTAGGCAAACTTCCATCGGCTCCCATGGCGTACATCACACGGGGATTGCTCATCAATAGTCCGTTGACATAGGCCAGCACCCCGAGAAAAAGAAATCCGGAGAAGACCATGGCGCCTTGTCGGCCAAAAATTTTATCGACCACCACAAAGGCGATCTCCCTTTCCCCTTTCATCTGCTCGAATCCCACGATCTGATAATAGCTGAAGTTGGCCAATAAGTACAGCACAATAATGATCAGTATGCCGATCAAGATACCGCGGGGGATGTTTTTGGAGGGCTGCTCGACTTCGTGACCAAAATTGATCGTTTGCTGATACCCGCCGTACGTGAAGGACACGGCGATCAGGCTCACACCTAAACTCTTGATCCAATCCATCGTGGAAAAAGCTGTGGCAGTTTCTGTTGTTTTGATATCTGTTGTTTCGTGCGGGAAAAACAAGGCCGCGATGATCACCAGGATCATGGTGATCTTGATGGTCATCAGAATATTCTGGGCCCGGGAGCTCATCCGTAGTCCTTGTAAATTGATAACATAAAAAATGGCAATGGCTACACAACTCAGTAGCGCCTTGTCGATATCGGTCCACTCACCGGGAAACAATTTCAGCACGTAGCCGCTACCGATCAGGGCTACGCCGCTGAGGCTGGCTGCATTGCTCACGAGGATCAAGCAGTTGATGGCAAAGGCGATGCTGGGGTGATAGGCCTGGGCGAATATTTTATAATAACCGCCGGTGACGGGATATCGACTGCCGATCTCGGCATAGGTGAGTGCCCCGCAGAGGGCGACGAGTCCGCCCACCAACCAAGCTGAAAAATAAACGGAGGGTGCGATGGCATCCTTAGCACTGGTGGCCGCAGTCCGAAAGATGCCCATTCCGATCACCAGTCCGATCACGATCATGGTAAACGAAAAGAGGTTGAGGCGGTTGGGGGATTGCATAGAAGCAAGATACGAAGAACGTCCGATGACCGATGTCCAATGACCGATGCCGATGACCGATGTCCGATGTCCGATGACCGATGTCGAATCAGGTACGTAGAAAAGTATGTGTACTGAGAGCTATTGGACATTCAACCCCACTGTGGATAACTACCCTCACCCTTCAACTCAATCACATCCAACAACCCCGTACATTCGTTGTGGTATTGGTTTCCCGCAAGGGAATGAAAAGGGAAGATCAGTCAAATGCTGACGCTATCCCCGTAGCTGTGAGCTCCGATACGTTTGGGTCAATAAGCCACTGTCAAAAGTGACGGGAAGGCGACCGAAGCGGGAGTAAGCCAGAAGACCTGCCAGTGCCGATAAAACCATTCAGCTTTCGGGAGAAAAGCGTGAAGATCGGGAGGTGCCGGGCACGTCCCTTTTTTCTCATTTCCAACCTGAAGGCAGTCAACCAAAAAACTTTTTCAAATGAAAAAGAACTTTCTGTTGTTGGCTGCGCTTGTCAGCAGTCACCTACTCGTCGCCCAACGCGACACCACTACGCTCGAAACGGCCGTGGTCACCGCCACTAAATTCGAACGCAAACAATCCGAAACGGGGAAAGTCCTCTCCGTGATCGATCGCAACACCCTCGAACGCAACGGAGGGAAAACGCTGGGTGAAATGCTCAACACCGTGGCCGGCGTACAGATCATCGGTGCCAACAATAATCCGGGCACCAACAATCTCGTGACCATCCGCGGAGCCGCCGCCGGCAATACCCTCATCCTGTTGGACGGCGTACCCGTGAACGACCCTTCGGTGATCACCAACTATTTCGACATCAACTTCATTCCGATCGATCAGATCGAGCGGATCGAAATTCTCAAAGGAGGACAGTCTACTTTATACGGATCCGATGCTGTGGCAGGGGTGATCAACATAATATCTCGCAAGCCATCCAATAAAAAGATCGGCGTAAACGGATTGTTCAGTTATGGAAGCTGGGAGACCCTTAGCCAGAACATCGGACTAACCGGCCGCGCGAAGGCTCTTGACTACAGTATTCAATACACACACACCAACAGTGAAGGTTTTTCCAGTGCGCGAGACTCGGTCGGTACCCTGGAATTTGGAAACAATGGATTCAATCAGCACGCCGTCAGCAGCCGTTTCAATTTTCAATTGGCACCCGGATGGGAGCTGCAACTTCAGCATCGATACAGCAGCTATCGGGTGGAGTTGGATGCAGCCGGGTTCACCGACGAGCGGGATTATACGTCCGACAATTTCAATACCCAATACGGCATTGGATTGCTCAGAAAGCACCGATTCGGTCAGATCCGACTGAATTACCTGTTCAATCGGGCCCGCCGCGATTACCTGGATGATTCGTTGTATAAGAGTAGTCCCTGGACCACCCGTATTGAAAGCCGTTACGTAGGCAACACCCATTTCATCGAGGGATACGGATACTGGAAATTGAAAGGGGTTGACTTGCTGACCGGTGTCGACGTTCGGATCAACCAGACGGATCAGTGGTATTGGAGTACCGGACCGTTCGGCCCCTACGCGCCCGCCCCGTTGGATGCATCGATGAAACAATTTAGTCCCTACGCTTCCCTACTGGCAAAAAAAGGAAACTGGAATTGTGAGATCGGGGGTCGATTGAACCTGCACTCCGAATACGGATCCAACGCTAGCTTCACGTTCAATCCAGCTTACCGACTGAACAAAGAACTGCGAAGCTTCATCAATCTATATTCCGCATACAAAACGCCGACCCTGTATCAACTTTTCGATCCGTTTGCCGGAAATGTTGCTTTACGTCCGGAGCAATCGCTGGTTGCCGAGGCTGGACTGGAATGGAAAAAGACAAACGGATTCCGCTCGCGCCTAGTAGGATTCTACCGCAATACGGAAGCTGCCATTGTCTATACATACAATCCGACCAATTTTATGGCGGCCTATAAAAATGTGAGCCACCAGCTCAATTACGGCACGGAAGTGGAAGCCAGTTATCAAGTTGGTCCGTGGAACTTTCAGGCCAATTACACCTATACCAACGGTAGCATTCGAGCCGCCTACGATGGAACCGGTGCACCCCTCGGGAAAGACACCAGCTATTTTAATTTATACCGAATTCCCAAGCATGCACTGTTTGGAGAGGTGGGCTATCGACTGAACAAAGCCATTTATCTGCAGATGCAGCTGCGTTATTTGAGCGACCGCGAGGAATTCATTTATGGCAAAAAACCCGCCGTGATGGATGACTACGCCCTGATCGATCTGTATGGAGAGTACAAGTTCAACAACAAGGCCCGCTTATTTCTTGATCTAAAGAATTTAACCGATGCCGTGTATGAAGACATCCGCGGGTACAATACGCGTCGAAGGAATTTTGTGGTTGGGTTTAGGTTTAGTGTGGAGTAGAGGTAGAGGGATGAAGGATGAAGGATGGAAATTGAACTCCTAACAAATTTTTTATCTTTACAAAACATTTTCACCCTTCACCCTTCATTATGCTTTCGTTCAACCTCCAAGAATTCCTCACTTTAACCTTCACATTGTTTGCGGTGATCGATGTGGTAGGATCGGTGCCGATGTTGATCAGCATCCAGCAGAAGATGGGGCAGATCAATGCGGCGAAGGTGACCTTGATCTCTGGCGCGCTGATGGTGCTTTTCTTCTTCATCGGCAAGCCGTTTTTAAAGATGTTGGGAGTAGACATTCGTTCTTTCGCAGTGGCGGGTTCGATCGTGATCTTTATTTTGGGATTGGAGATGGTATTGGGGATCGAATTTTTCAAATCGGATAAGGACACACCATCGGGGACGATCGTACCCATTGCCTTTCCGTTGATCGCGGGCAGCGGCACCCTGACCACGATCATGTCCTTAAAAGCAACGTTCGAGCGGCAGGATAAAAATGAATACATGATCTTATTGGCGATATTGATCAACTTGATCGTGATCTTTCTGGTCATTAAATCGCTGAACAGCATCGAAAAAGCACTGGGTAAATCCGGCCTAATGGCCGTGCGTAAATTTTTCGGCGTGATTCTCCTCGCCATCGCCGTAAAAATCTTCGCAGCAAATGTGACGGGGTTGATCAAGTGAACTGACATTCAAACTCCCAAACTTGTCAAACTTGTCAAACTAAAAATCCCACCGGCGGTGGGATTTTTCAGTGCACTTAGCGACCGAAATTCCTAACGAAATTAGGGGGGAGATTACAGAATGGTTTTACTATCCAACGGGGGGAAAATATTGTCGAACAAACTTGATATCCAGTTAAGCCGTGACTTGAATCAATACTACTGGCAAACTACTTGTATCAATAAAACCTGCCGATC
>CAXRAX010000052.1:0-4595 GCA_964229195.1 Chitinophagaceae bacterium
GATCATCAGTGACATCGTCATGCCGGAGCTCGACGGATACGGCGTAATTCAAGCCATCCACAAGAATCCCGGACTCGCACACACTCCCTTCATCTTCTTAACGGCCAAAGAGGAAAAAGAGGAGATCCGAAAGGCCATGGATATGGGTGCGGACGATTATTTGACCAAACCTTTTTCCGGAACCGAACTATTGAGCGCAGTGGAATCAAGGTTAAAAAAACTGGAATTGACCCGTCAAGACTTGAAAGCCCAGCTGGAAAAAAATAATTTACCGGCCGATACCCTGAGTGAAACGGCCCTTTTTCTTACCCTTACAGAAGGACGGGTTATCAATCGATATAAGAAGAAACAAATTATCTATTCGGAGGGTAATCACCCGAATCGCTTGTACTATGTTGTGAAGGGCAAGGTCAAAGCCTATAAGTCGAATGACTTTGGGAAAGAACTGGTCACGGAATTATACCGGCCCGGCGATTTTCTGGGCCATGTTTCCATCTTAGAAAATGCTGTCTACAAGCGAAATGCCGAAGCGATGGAGGATACCGAATTGGCCGTTATCCCCCGAGAGGATTTCATGGAACTGATCAACAATCATCCACAGGCCTTAAGAAAATTCGTTCAGTTATTGGCCAGCGACGTCACTCAAAAAGAGGAGCGACTGATCAGCATGGCCTATAATTCCTTGCGGCGAAAAGTTGCGGATGCACTGCTCACCCTTCAATCTAAGTACAAGGATGGCAATGAGCCGGAATTCAGCATCGACATCAGTCGGGAAAGCCTGGCCTCGATCTCCGGAACCGCCACCGAGTCGCTGATCCGCACCCTAAGCGATTTCAAACAGGAAAAATTGATCGCCATTCGCGATGGTAAAATATACATCACCAATACCTCCAAATTGGAGCGGATGTATAATTAGGCAGGTCAGCAAATCAAGTTACAACTATACGAAAAACCGATAAATCCCTGACAGGAATTTCTGTCAGGGATTTTTTTCAAAGAAATCAACGCAAGGGGGTAGGCAAGAGCGTCAACACCCCTTGATCAACCATTCGCTCAATGATCGATTTGGCGTATTGGTGGCCGAAGGAGGAGGCATTGTCTGGCTCAAAGCTTCGGGATTGTGCGGAAAACAAAAGCACCTGCCCCTCCCGAAGCGTGTAAAGATTGCTCTCCCAGAAATACTTTGTATCGGTTACGTAGTACCCTGGCTCGTAGATACGTTGCACCAATACTGTCCGATATCCCCAAAATCGGTTGTGATAAAACCCGTACGGGGTGTAGATGACTTGCCCGGGTACATAATGCCTTTCCTTTTCTTTGTCCAACAAGACGATCGTCAGTACCGCATCGTAATCGTATTGCTTTAATTTTCGGATTGCTTCCGGTTCGGACATATGGTCGAATGCATGCGGACCATACTCCCCCAAGGCAGAGATGGCTACGTATCCCCTGGCCCGAAGATCATCGCTCAGGTGTCTTTCCATTTCAACCATCACCGCCCGATCCGCCTCTCGGTTGAATCCCATGACCAGGATACGTTTCATACCGGTAGCAGGCATGGGAGAAAGGCGCCAGGAGTGTGTGATCTCCAGGGTTTCACAACCAATCAGCAGCAAGGATAGGAGAAAAAGTGCGGAAATGTATCGATTCAACATAATAGGAATTGGCCCGGCGAACCGGGCCATTTTTTACATTATTTGATCGCGATTTGTTTCGTGAGTTGTTGGCGACGCGCCTCCTCTCGTTTAGGGAGATGAACGCTGAGTACACCATTGTCATACGATGCGTCAATCTTTTCCCGGTTGATCTCATCGGGAAGGGTAAAACTGCGTTCAAAAGAGTAATAAGAATACTCCTTTCTCGTGTAACGGGTCTCTTTTTCCGATTGAGACTCCTCTTTGCTGCAACTGATGGTGAGTTGGTTGCCATCGATGTCGATCTCAAAATCACTTTTCTTCATGCCGGGGACGGCAACGGTGAGGCGATACGAATCATCTTCTTCCATGATGTTGACGGCGGGCACCCGTCCCACGCGGGAGAATCCATCGTCAAACCATTCGCTCCAAGGGCGAAAGAAATCATCAAAAAATGTGGGCATGCGCATAAGGGTCCTTGTACTCATAGGTAAATATTTTAGGGAATAAACCTACCATTTCGATCCCCTCGAAATCGAGAACTACGGTCAGTTCAGCGAGAAGCAGGCATCAACTCCATCGATGCAACGGGCTGATACATCCGTTCGTAGTATTCACGAAGCATCCGGTCGCTGTCGAACCGGGGACGAACCTGCAGCAAGGCATTTCGTACGAGTTGAAACCACTCATCTCTTTGCTGATAGTACATGGGTAATACGTTGCTTTCCAGTATTGAATACAGTTGCTGGGCATCCTCTTTGTCCTGCTCCACCTCTGAACGACCCGGCTTGGCGGCAGGGATCAAAAAGGCATTATGCCCATCTACTACAAATTCATTGAACCAACCCTCGGCCAGGGAAATGTTAATGGCCCCGTTCATGGCGGCAGTCATGCCACTGGTACCGGAGGCTTCTCTTCCGGGCCGGGGCACATTGAGCCACCCATCGGCTCCTTGTTTGAGCATGCGGGATAATTTCAATTCATATCCGGTTAAGATGGCGCAGCGGCTAAGGCGTTTGCACTCATGTACCAGCCGATCGAACTCGGCGATCGAGGCATAGTCGACCGGATAGGGCTTCCCGGCCCATATGATCTGGATCGGGTAGCGGGAATTGGTCACGAGGGCCTCGAAGCGGGCCGGGTCTTGCAGCAACAAGGTGGCACGTTTGTAGGGGCAAAAACGTTTGGCAAACACCAGGGTGAAGACCTGATCATCGAGCCATTTGCCGGTTTGATCCGCTACTTCTTCAAACAATAATTGTTTGCAGGCGTGTTTTCGGGTCCGGAAGGCATCGGCATCGTTATTTCCGGCTGCCCGGTACATGGCAGCATCCGACCAATACAAGGCCTGTTGGGCGTTGGTGACCGAATACCATTGCCGCCCTTCTTTTTTATCCGCCATCCGCTGCTGCAATAGATTGGTATGCATTTGAGATACGCCGTTCGATCGGCCGGCGTATTGAAATGCGGTAAGGGTATGATCGAGTCGGTCGCCCTCCACCACCCCTTCTTTTTCGAGTCGCTCCCAGGGAACTTGCAGCGTATAGCCCAACCGTTCTAACAAGGATCGAGGATTCTTTTCGTTTCCGCCGGGTTCGGTTGTATGGTTGGTGAAGACTAATTTATTACGGATCTGGTGATGACTGTTGCCCTCCTGTATCCAGGAAAAGATCAGGGGAAGTGCATGCGACTCGTTGAGGTGATAGACGTGCGGCTGGAAATTCAACCGTTGCAATAACAACCGAGCGCCCACGCCAAGAACCATCGATGCAGCCAAGCGGGTTTCGGGATTTGGGTCGTACAGACGATGCGTAATGGTACGGGCCAGATAATCATTCTCCGGTAAATCGGTGCTCAGCAGAAATAAGGGCGCGGTATGAAACAGTTCGGAAGGAAGTTGATAAACCCGTACCCAAACGGGGTGTTGGTTGACAAATACTTGCAGCCGAATATCGGTCAGCTTCAGGAAAGTGTAGGTCTTTTCCTGAAAGAGCACATCCATGCATTGGTCTTCTTTTCGAATCTGATCATAGTAGCCATATTTCCAAAGGATGCCCACGCCGACCAGTGGCATACGGAGTGCCTGCGCACTGCGCAGATGCGATCCCGCCAAAAAACCAAGTCCACCTGCATAGATCTTCAGCGGTTGATGGATCCCAAATTCCATGGACAGATAACAGATCCGGGTGGTATAGGCGGGATCGATCGGGTATGGAAAAACGAATGCATCCGACATATGTTCAGTACACCACCACTTTTAATTCACCCGACAGGAAGCTAGGCTTGTTCACCGGTAGCTGCAGGGTCAATAATCCCCGATGATACTCGGCCGATAGCCAGGTGGGATCTGCCTCGTGGGGCAAGGGTATTTCCTGCCGATATCGGATCGAGGAAAAGGAACCCTTTTTGTTGGGTGGAAGCATGGAGTGCACGGATAGGTAGAGAACGTGATGACGTATCGTTACTTCAATATCCTCCCGTTTGGCACCGGGTATCCAACATTGGATCGTTATGCCATTGGGTTGTCGATGGATCTCCCAGGGCGGCATCGTTTCGCCATTATGCTCCCGGATCCGATGGATCCGGCGCTCGAGGGGTGGATGATAGCTGCCAGGATAACTCATGGTACGATTGGATCAGGCTTGAGTGGAGTAACGCAAGATCAGGGCAACGCGCTGTGCGGTAAATAATAGATAATTGTCTACCAGCATTACCGTACCGCCTTTCTCGATGGTTTTCTCCATTAATTCATCGATGGCATCGGGTGTATAACGTGACCCGGCAGCGGTGGATTCTTTTGAAAACTGACCGGAGGCGATCGATTGATACATCGGTTCTCGGTATCCACGTTCAACGAGCAGCATCAACCCCTGACCGGCCTCTACAGCCTGCCAGCAATCGTTGAGGCCGCAGCGGGCCAGTCCACTCCCCCACTTGTCAAAAACAGTGGACACCCAGTGT
>CAXRAX010000053.1:0-14675 GCA_964229195.1 Chitinophagaceae bacterium
CGTTCTTTTGCAGCACGAGAAGCGACATCCCGAGGAACAAGGTTACCGAAAGCCGGATAACGACGCTCGAGATAGTAATCTCTCTCCTCTTCCGGGATGTCATTGGGTTTTCGTTTATCCCCTTTTTGCTTGGGCACCCAGATACGTCCGTCGTTTCGCAACGATTCGGACATCAACGTCAGTTTAGATTGATGATCGCCACTAACCGGAATACACGTGGGGTGAATTTGTGTGAAACAGGGATTGCCAAAGTATGCCCCTTTTTTATGTGCTTTCCAGGCAGCTGTTACGTTGCTGCCCATGGCATTGGTGGAGAGGTAGAAAACATTTCCGTAGCCACCGGTGCAAAGTAAAACGGCATGACCAAAATGTCTTTCCAGTTCACCGGTCACTAAATTTCGACAGATGATACCGCGGGCTTTACCGTCGATCACAACTACATCCAACATCTCATGTCGGCTGTGCATGGTTACGTTCCCGAGGGCAACCTGACGCTCCAGTGCTTGGTAAGCACCGATCAGGAGTTGTTGACCGGTCTGCCCGGCCGCATAGAAAGTACGCTTTACCTGTGTTCCTCCGAAAGAGCGGTTGTTAAGTAACCCGCCATAATCACGGGCGAAGGGTACGCCTTGCGCCACACATTGATCGATGATATTCACGCTGACCTCGGCCAGTCGATGTACATTGGCTTCCCGGGCACGATAATCACCGCCTTTGATGGTATCATAAAAAAGGCGGAATACAGAATCGCCGTCATTTTGATAATTCTTGGCGGCGTTGATACCTCCCTGTGCCGCGATGGAGTGTGCCCGGCGAGGCGAATCCTGGAAGCAAAAGGCTTTTACTTTATAGCCCAGTTCTCCGAGAGAGGCTGCGGCGGAAGCACCCGCGAGCCCGGTTCCCACGACGATCACTTCCAATTTTCTTTTGTTGGCCGGATTGACCAGTTTGCAATGTCCTTTGTAATAGGTCCATTTCTGTTCGAGGGGTCCGGCAGGTATTTTAGAGTCCAACATGGAGTTCGTTTTCAAGTTGTGTATGTATCAATCATTTTACCCATTCCAGGTACATGCTGATGGGCATAAGGGCGAAGGCGGAGCAGACCACCAAGGAGAATACCATGCCCGTATTTTCGATCAGGATAAGGTAACGGGGGTTGGTGACACCCAAGGTCCGGAAGGCACTTTGAAAACCATGCAACAGGTGCCAAAACAAGGAAATGCATCCAAGCGTGTAGAGGATCACTACGGGTAAGTTGTTTTGAAAAACGGACAGCATCTCGCCATATAGATCGTGATATTCTTTTCCGTCGATCAGCACCGGTTCCAGTCCCGTAATGCGACTGGGTACCCAGAAATGATTGATATGCATGACCAGGAAAAGAAAGAGCAGGGTTCCGAGTATGCCCATGCTGCGGCTATACCATTTGCTGCCCCGATTGCCCATGGGTACGGCATAGCCTTGCTTGCGTCTGGAACGATTTTGCCACTCGAGCATCCAGCCTTGTGCCATGTGAAGGAGGAACCCGGCGAATAAACCCACTTCCAAAATCCGCGGAACGGCATTGGAACCCATGAAATGTGCGGCTTTGTTGAACATAATGCCATTGTCCATTGCCCAGATACAGGCATTGAGACCGACATGCACGATCAGGAAAAGAACCAGGAAGATCCCGGTCAGTCCCATCACCCATTTTTTCCCGACCGAAGAAGTGAACGTTTCAGACCATTTCATGGAAGCAATTTTAATTCAGAATGACCCGGCAAAATTACGGTCGGAAATCCAAAAAAAACGTGCAGGAGGCTTTTATTCGAGGCGAGGCGATTCAAATTCCTCTTTGAACTTCCTATACAGGTGAATCGGTTTGTAATTCCGCCAACCGATCAGTTCGCGCAGGGGCAAAAATTGTTCTAAGCCGGCTTGTTCAAACTCATCGCGGGATGCATCCGGCAGATTTAAACAGACGATCCATCCGCCCTGCTCGGCCAATTCCTCAGCCAGCTCCTCATAGTAATCGGATATATCGCTGTGGAAGTTCAGTACATTCTCAGCGATGAGTATGAAAGATCGGATCCCCTCGGCCATAAAGGGTTCCAGCACTTCCCGTTTCAGGATCATAATGTCGTTCTCCACGGCGTCGTTCCATTCGCCGATCAACTCTAGCACCACATATCCTTCCTCATAATCTGCGATCAGTACCTTGCCATAGAGGGTTTTGCTGCCCAGATCGTCCCATTGCGGGTGTATGTAATAATTATAGATGGTATGCGAATACTCAAACTCCGAATGCGACCGGCCATAAAAGGGCGAGCGGGGATCTGCTTCGCTGATGTATTGGTGTTGCCAGTTGTAGAAAGGTTCAAGAGCGTGCATCTCCGTTCGATATCGCCTCCATTGCTTTTTTGACGCTGCCGTATTGTAACAACAGGACGCGGGCTTGGTCATAGTCCTGAATGTTTCTCTTTTCCATGAGCATTCGGGTACCCCGGTCGAGCAATTTATCGTTGACCAGTTGCATATTCACCATCCGGTTATCCTCTACCCTACCCAGCTGGATCATCAAGGTCGTCGAGATCATATTCAACACCAGTTTTTGGGCGGTGCCACTTTTCATCCGAGTACTGCCAGTAACGAACTCGGGTCCTACCACCACTTCGATGGGATGTTCGGCCGCCTGGCTGACCGGCGAACCGGGATTGCAAGAGATACTGGCGGTGAGTAGGCCTTTTTCATGAGCGCGTTTCAAGGCACCGATCACATAAGGGGTGGTTCCACTGGCCGCTATTCCGATCAGGATATCCTTTTCGGTCGGCTGATGCTGCAAGAGATCATTCCATCCTTGCTCGGGATCATCCTCTGCATGCTCTACCGCACTGGTGATCGCCTTTTCGCCCCCGGCAATCAGACCAATTACCAACCCATACGGTACACCAAACGTAGGCGGGCATTCACTGGCATCCACAATTCCCAAACGCCCGCTGGTGCCCGCACCCAAGTAAAAAAGCCTGCCGCCGGCCAACATCCTGTCGGCTGCCACCTCTACGAAAGCAGCAATGGCTGGAATAGCCTTTTCCACACATCCCGCAACCGTTTGATCCTCCTCATTTATACCTTTTAAAAGGTCGGGAATGGATTGTTTTTCCAGGTGACGGTGCCGGCTGGGCGATTCGGTAATACGTTGAAATTCCATAGATGCTCATTTTTGATGGTAACGGATCAAACCCGGCATGGGTTTGGGTAGAATCTGTCCTACCGTATAACCATGCGATTGACAGAGAAAGCGGATCCAATCCCGAAATACATAGGCCACCGTACCCGTAAAATGTACGGGTACCCGGTCCGCCATATTGTACCTACGAATGTGATGAAAGAAGAAATCCTGAAAGCCATCCTCCAATATATTCTCGATCATGTAATGCCCCCGGTTTTCCGATAAAAAAGGGGTGAAGGAGGCAAGAAAACGACTGGGATTGGGTTTTTTGTAGACCGATTCCAGGATCGAGGCTCTGTCCAACTGATATTTTTTTCGAAACTTTTGCTCTAATTCCTTGTCCAATAATTCATATAAAAAATACTGAATCAATTTTTTGCCTAAATACGCTCCACTGCCTTCATCGCCTAAGACATACCCCTGGCCGGGACGTTGTTGCCTGACTTTCTTACCATCATAGTAGGCAGAACTCGATCCTGTACCCAGGATGCAGGCAATACCTGGCTCATGGCCACAAAGGGCACGGGTGGCACCCAGCAGGTCATCTGCCACCTGAATGGTGGCTTTCGGCCAAAGCTGTTGAAGGGCTTTTTTCACCAGTCGGGCATTGGTGTGGGCAGCACAACCGGTGCCGTAAAAATGTACCTCCTGGATCTTGGATTGAAGAAGGGGCCGAGGCAGCTGATCGATCAGGGTTTGAACGATGGTTGAGCCATCCATGAAATAAGGTGATAAGCCGCTCGTTTGAGCCCGTTTGGTTTTTCCGTTGGACAATAGCATCCACTCTGCCTTGGTGGCCCCGCTGTCGGCTAATAATATCTGTTTGGGCATAGGTGAATAACTGAGAGGTGACATCCAGGTGCAATGACCTATTTTGCACAAAATTCCTGATTAATCGAATGCAAGCCAATAAAAAGAGTGGTGCTGGCCGGCTGATATTGTTGTTTTTACTAATTGCGCTGGCCACTTCTTTTTTGTTCTGGCAGCTAGCCGGAAGTCCGGCCGGTTGGTTTCGCTGGGGCAAACCTGACCCCCTAGCCCAAACCCTGCAATTGATCCAGGAGCGGTATGTCGACGAGATACCCCCAGCGGTGTTGAAAAGCATAAGCCTCGATAGCATTGCAAACCTGCTCGATCCGCATTCTGCCTATCTGGATCCCATCAGCCTTCGAAGGGCTAACGAGGACCTCTCCAATCACTATGCCGGGGTCGGGATTGGATTTGCACGCATCCGAGATACGGTGACCGTTTCCTATGTGTATCCGAATAGTCCCAGCGAACGAGCCGGCATACAAACCGGAGATCAACTTTTGGCCATAGGAAAACGTTCCCTGCTGGGTCAAGACCTCTCCTACGACTCCATCAGACTGCTGGTACGTGGGCCTGTGGGCACGGAGATCCATCTCACCGTTGCCACAAACGGTAAACGTCGAGAGGTTGCCGTGAAAAGAGCCGAAATTCCAACGCCTGGTGTAACCAGTGCATACCTGATCAATGACAGTACCGGATATATTAAATTAATCAAATTCTCCGAAGGAAGCTATCGAGAATCGGTGCGGGCGTTGGACAGCTTGAAGGGTTTAGGAATGCGGTCGCTGATATTGGACTTACGATCGAACGGCGGCGGTTTTTTACAAGAGGCGGTCGAATTGGCGGATGAATTTTTGTCGGATGACCGCCTGATCGTCTACACCGAAGGGGCACACCTGAAAAAAAGATCCTATTTCTGTAAGCGTCCGGGTTTATTCGAAAAAGGAAACCTGACGGTGTTGATGAATGAACATTCGGCCAGTGCCAGTGAAGTGCTGGCCGGTGCCCTGCAGGATTGGTGTCGGGCCACGATCGTGGGTCGTCGCAGCTTCGGAAAAGGCCTGGTACAAGAACAATACGATTTATCTAACCAAGGTGCATTGCGTTTAACAGTTGCGCGCTATTACACTCCCCTGGGTCGCTGCATACAGCGGCCCTACCAGAAAAATAGATCACAAACTTCAACGAGCGATCCTGAAAAAAATCACCCTCCAATCAGAATATATCAAAATGTCTGCGGTGATACCCTTTACGCCGGCGGCGGTATTGAGGCAGACATACAGGTCCCCTTTGCCCCTATCCGTATGCAAGATCCATCAACCGAACAGTTCTTGCAATCTCCCGAGATCGTCGTTTGGGCCTATCGATATTATATCGCACACAAAAATCGGATGGACACCCTCTTGGACATGAGCCAGTGGGCCCTGCGTTCGCCCGAAAAAGAGTTACATGATTTTTTGCTTCAACAGGTGTTTTCTAATACGACTGTTCTGAGTGCGGGGGACTGGGAACAGATCGGATGGGAGATCAATGCACAGATCGCCCGCATTCGAAAAGGTGAGCAGGAATACATCCGGATCAAGAATTTACGCGACCCCTACCTCCACGCTGCGAGACAAAACCATAAATCACCGTAAATTACCGTCAGGTAAGTATGAATATAAAAAACAACATCCTCGAAACCATTGGAAACACCCCGTTGATCCGACTGAATAAAATTACCCGTGCGCTACCCGGTACCATTTTGGCAAAGGTGGATTATTTCAATCCGGGTAATTCCATCAAGGATCGCATGGCGCTGAAAATGGTGGAAGTAGCCGAAAAAGATGGTCGGCTGAAACCCGGCGGCACCATCATCGAGGGCACCAGCGGTAATACCGGAATGGGATTGGCCTTGGCAGCCGTGGTCAAGGGCTACAAATGCATTTTTGTTACGACCGATAAACAGTCAAAGGAAAAAGTCGATATCCTAAAAGCCGTTGGAGCGGAAGTGATCGTTTGCCCTACCAATGTGCTGCCCGAAGACCCGAATAGTTATTACAGCGTGGCGGCCCGATTGGCCAAAGAGATCCCCAACTCCTGCCACATGAATCAATACGACAATCTGGCCAACCGGCAGGCACATTATGAATCGACCGGACCTGAGATCTGGGATCAAACAGACGGAACGATCACGCACCTGGTTTGTACCGCCGGCACCGGAGGCACCATCACAGGTACGGCGATGTACCTCAAAGAAAAAAATCCGAATATTCAAATCTGGGCCATTGATGTCTATGGATCCTTGCTCACCAAATATTTTCAGACCGGAGAGATCGACATGAATGAGGTTCATCCTTATATCAGTGAGGGATTTGGAGAAGATTTCGTGCCGGGCAACTATGACATGAGCGTGATCGATCATTTTGAACAAGTGACCGACAAAGACGGTGCCATTATGGCTAGGCGCCTGGCCAAGGAAGAGGGACTTTTCTGCGGATACAGCGCCGGAAGTTGCTTGCAGGGACTGATACAGCTCAAAGAACGATTAAAACCCACCGACGTAGTCGTATGCATTCTTCACGACCATGGCTCGCGTTACGTAGCCAAGATCTACAACGATCAATGGATGCGTGACCGTGGATTTTTGGAGGTAAAAACCGTGCGGGAGGTTGTCAGTGCACGCGGACCCAAAAAGCTCCTCACTTTACTGGCCACCGATCCGATCTCCGAGGCCATACACCTCATGCGCAAATACGACATCGAACACATCCCGATATTTTCGGAAACGACCCCCATCGGATCGATCAGCGAAGGCGGACTGTTTCAAAAACTGATCGACAACCCCGGTTTGCCCCAAGAAAGCATTGGCAAACACCTGGAGCCTGCTTTTCCGGTGGTGAACCTCGATATGCCCCTGGAGAAATTAAGTCGCAATATCAACAAGGATATGGGAGCGGTGTTAACCCGGGATGAAGGCGGTCAATATCACATCGTCACCAAATATGACATCATTCAGTCTGTCGGCAGCTGATCCTGTTCGGTATCAGGTACACGAACGCCTTTCATTCCACCTGCAGAAATCAATATATTCGCGAATAGAAAAAAATTTATCCAATGAGTAAGTATCCAGCCGGCGTGTTACATGGCGACGCCCTCCGGGCATTGTATCAAGATGCTAAGAACAACCAATTTGCCCTACCTGCCGTGAACACCATTGGCCACTCCAGTATAAACGCCACGCTGGAAACGGCCGCGAAAGTTAACTCCCCCGTCATCATACAATTTTCCAACGGCGGGGCACAATACATTGCCGGAAAGGGCATGCCCAATGATAAACTTCAGGCCAATATTCAGGGCGGAATCTCCGGTGCCATGCACATTCACCATGTCGCTAAGTACTATGGGGTGCCGGTGGTGATTCATACCGATCATGCTGCCAAAAAGTGGCTACCGTGGATCAGTGCGCTCCTGGATGCAGGCGAAACATTTTACAAAGAGAAAGGAATGCCGCTCTTTAGTTCACATATGTTGGATCTGAGTGAGGAACCCATCGAGGAGAATATCGCCGAGTGCGAGCATTTTTTCAAACGAATGAAACCGCTGGGCATGAGCATTGAGATCGAGTTGGGTGTTACGGGTGGTGAAGAAGATGGAGTGGATAATACGGATGTCGAGAATGCTAAGCTATACACCCAGCCATCCGAGGTGGCGTACGCGTACGAAAAGCTCTCCGCGATCGGAGATCTGTTCACGGTGGCAGCTGCGTTTGGAAATGTGCACGGGGTATACAAGCCCGGGAATGTGGAGCTTCGGCCTGTCATCTTACAAAACAGTCAGGTTTATATCCAAGAGAAATATAAAACTGCGGCAAAGCCGGTCTATTTCGTTTTCCACGGCGGAAGCGGCTCGCCCCAAGATCAGATCCGGGAAGCCATTGGTTATGGCGCTATCAAGATGAATATCGATACCGACCTGCAATGGGCTTTTTGGGAAGGTGTGATGAATTATTACAAGTCCAATGAAAAGTATTTACAAGGACAATTGGGCAACCCGGAGGGCGACGACAAACCCAACAAAAAATACTACGATCCGCGGGTGTGGCTACGCAAAGGTGAGGACACTTTCTCCAAACGTTTAGAGCAGGCCTTCATCGATCTCAATTGTGTGGGACGGAATGCCTGATCCTCCGTAATTATCACTTTGAGGCTGTATTCCGGTAACGGATCATGTCTTCGGTGACTTGTAAGGTCTCCTCGAGATAAATGTCCTGTTCCAGGGATTTCAACCAGGATTTATATCTATCCTGCTTGGCTTTATCATTTTCCCACCTTTCCAGATCACCGGGCAGGGCCGAGAGCTGCAGGGCATGATCTAATCTGGATAACTGGTCATTTTGCTTGACAGTTTGCTGGATCTTTCGTTGTAACTCCTGATACCGGATCAGGTCCAGCGGGTACTGCTGCTCGCGTACTTTCGAGATCCAGTTTGCGTTATCCCGAATGGTCTGAAAGCGGGTATTCAAAGCCATGCGCGCTTCGTGCGCGCGGCGCAGCCTCTCCAGGTCGGATACCAGACCCCACGGTTGAAAGGTTACCTGGCTGATCTCATCCCATCCCAAGGCATCTTCATTGTCCTTTTCCCGAATCTTTAAATTCTCAAGATTATCCGGCAAGACGATGTCGGAGCTGACGCCTTTCAGTTGCGTCGAGCCACCATTGATGCGGTAGAATTTTTGCAGCGTCAACTTGAGCGTGCCCAGCTCGGAATTGGACATGAAAAAGCCACTGTTCGGATCCAGGCCCACATTACGCTGCACGGTTCCTTTTCCATAGGTAGAGGTGCTGCCGATCACTACGCCCCGGCGATAGTCCTGAATGGCTGCAGCAAAGATCTCGGAGGCCGAGGCACTGAACTCGTTGACCATGACGGTCAGCGGACCATCATACAAAACGCCTTTATCCTTATCTCGTAGGATAGTTGGACGACCCTCCCGGTCCATTACTTGAACCACCGGTCCATCTTCGATGAATAGTCCCACCATCTGTACCACATCATACAGCGAACCACCGCCGTTGTTACGGAGGTCCATCACCAAACCGTCGATCTTTTGATCTTTTAGTTTTTTGATCTCTTTGGCAACATCCAGAAAACAGCGGGCGCCGTCTGGACGCTCGAAGTCGGCGTAGAATTCGGGTAAGAATATATAACCGATCTTTTGTCCGTTGCGCGTCACAACGGCACTTCGGGCGAAGGATTCGTCCTGCACGATCTCGTCCCGTATCAATGAAACGACTTTCAGACTCCCATCAGGTTTTCGCAGCGTCAGGCGTACTTCTGTGCCTTGTTTGCCTCGGATCAATTTGACTGCATCGGGAACCAGGTATCCGGTAAGGTCGACGGGCTCCTCTTGTCCCTGCGCCACCTTGAGGATGATATCACCCGCTTGGATCTGGCCGGATTTGTAGGCAGGACTTCCCGTCACCACACTGGTGATCTTGATGTTTCCTTCGTCGTATTGCAGGGAGGCCCCGATTCCATAAAAACGTCCACTCATCTCTTCATCGAAATAGCGCTTATCCACCGGGGGGAAAAATTCAGTGTGTGGATCCATTGTATTGGTAATGGTATTCACAAACAGGTTAAACTGATCATCGGCCGAGAATTTATTTCGGTACCGATCAAAGATCCGGTCCATTAACCGGCGAACCCGATCCCTCGCATCTTTCTCTAACTCCGAGTCAGATTTGACCACAAAATCGGGCAGGTTACGGTTCTTCTCGCGTTGTTCGAGTCCCTCATAGTAGCGCTCTAATACTTGATACTTGAGTTGTTTGCGCCAACGTTCTTTTCGCTCTTGGTCGGTGGACGACCAGGGCAATTTATCGTCGTCCAACAGCATGGATTCGTTGGTTTCAAATTCAAAGGGCTTTTCCAACAGCTCTCGTGTGAGTTTGGAAACTTCCTCCATGCGCTCCTGAAAACGCTTTCCGGCAGCCAGGAAGAATCGGACGGGGTCTCCCAGCAATTCATTGTCGATCTGAGTGGCAAAAGGATTCAATTGCTCTATGTCCGACTGTAAGAAATAGGACTTGTCGGCGTCTAATTCACCGAGGTATTTGTCGAAGATCTTGCGGGAAAAAGCATCATCAATGGTCTGTGGATTATAATGCTCCTCCTCCAAAATGCGGGCAATGCGGTGCAGTACGTCCTCGTATTTGCCCGGCGGGGTCTTTTTTTTGACAGAACCCAGACTGGATAGGGTCAGGAATAGGGCCAGCACCAGAAGGCCCAAAACAACCGGAAGTCGCTTCATGGAGAATAAATATTTTAAAAATGAGGACACGCGGTAAAATTAGTTGAATTTCAGCCGCTCCCCTTGGATATGAGGTCTTTAACAGCATTTTATGGTCAGGTTGGGGGACTAAAATTTCCTTATCTTTGCACCCGAAAAAATGGTGGTTGTAGCTCAGCTGGTTAGAGCATCAGATTGTGGTTCTGAGGGTCGCCGGTTCGAACCCGGTCAGCCACCCCGATTAAATCCCGTTCTGGTTTCCAAAGGCCCGGACGGGATTCCTGATTTTTAGATATGACCTGGATCCTTACCGCACTGGCAGGTGCGCTGACTGGCGGTTTTTGCTTCCTGTTGCTGGTCCTGCTTACCCGCTTTCCCCGCCGGCCGGTCCGGATCGGATCCCTGGTCTGGTCTGGCTGGTTAACCACGTTCACCAACCATCAGCTCCCCAAACAACTTACCTCACTGGTCATGGAGCTGCGACCGCACGAACAGATCCGGGATTTTTTAATGGCCTCCCCCACCCGCGAGGCGGCCGAAACCTGGATACGATCGCAATTATCGCATTACCTGATCACAACCGTTCCGGAGAAATGGCCTATGCTCAGTTTGATGATCGGGGAAAAAACGCAGGATAAAGTACTCACAGCCGTGTCGGAACATATTCATTCCAACTGGACTCCCTCCATCCAACAACTATGCTCCACGCAGCTCTCCGAACAGCAAGTGCAGCAGCGTCTGATCTCGATCATGCGATTGGACAAACCGGCCATTTGGACGGAAATCCTTTGGAAATCGCTAAAAAAAGCTCTTCCCCGGCTCTTCGTATATGTATTGCTGCTCAGCTCCCTGCTCGCCCTGGTGGGACGCCTATGTTATGCGATCCTGTTGAAGCTATGAACATTCAGCCCTTTTTGATGTTAAACGTAAGCCTACTATTTATGACAACATACCGCTCCCCACTCCTAATCCTGCTGGGTTTGACATTTTTCCTCCAATTGAATGCACTGGCTCAACCCCCCGGCGGACGTCCGCCCCAAGGTCGTCCCGGGACCATCTATGGGAAGATCGTTGAGAGCAAATCAGGCAAACCGATCGAGTTGGCATCGGTACAACTCTTGTCCCGAGCCGATACCAGTAACAAGAACCTCAAACCCTCCATAGTAGCGGGTGCAATCACCCGTTCCAACGGCGAGTTTCGCTTCGAGAACATCGCGGTGAACCGTACCTATGAATTGGTGGTCAGTGTAATTGGCTACGATGCCTATCGCCAACCGTTGGACTTGACTGTTAAAACCTTTGATGCCTTGATGGAACGCGATCTGGGTAATATTCGGATACAAATCCAGGAAAAGCAATTGGAAAATGTGACCGTCACCAGTACCGGCTCCGGACTCAAACTCGGCATTGATCGGAAAATCTTCTCAGTCGATAAAAATTTGGTAGCCACGGGGGGCACGGCCATTGATGTGGTGCGTAACATCCCCTCCCTGACGGTCGATCTGGATGGCAACCTGACCATGCGAAACAATGCGCCCCAGTTGTTTGTGGATGGCCGCCCCACCAACCTCACCCTCGAGCAACTGCCGGCCGATGCCATTGAATCGATCGAGCTGATCACCAACCCTTCCGCCAAATACGATGCATCCGGGGGAACTGCAGGGATCCTCAACATCATCCTGAAAAAGAACAAACGCGTAGGTTACAACGGAAGCCTTCGTACCAATATCGACTCCCGTGCCCGGATCGGAGGCGGTGCCGACATAAACCTTCGTCAGAACAAGCTAAACTTTTTTTTCAACGCGAATTATAATCAGCGGAAATCCATCAGCACCGGTACCACCGAGCGACTGACCCTGGTGGGCACCCCGTTGACGGATCTTTATCAACTCGATACCAATACCTCGATCGGCCGACATGCCTTTCTGCGCTCTGGTATCGACTGGTTCATCGATAACCGCAATACCTTTTCCTTGACCTTCAATTTGGGTCAGGGGCGGTTCAGACCCGAAACGGAGAGTTCCATCTGGATCGACTCGTTGCATACCAATCGTCCAATCACCACTTCCTATAACCAGCGTTTGGCAAATAACAAGGGAGCGTTTGACAACCGGGGACTTACTCTTGGCTTCAAACATCTTTATCCCCGGGCCGGACAAGAATGGACAGCCGACCTTACGTTCAACGGCATGACCAATGAGAATACCAATTCGATACAGACTGATTTTTATAAATCTTTCAATACCCCGCTGCTTTTCAGCAATCGCCAGCTTCAACTGGGTACCGGCCGCAATAATAATTTGGTGATCCAAACCGACTATGTACTCCCCCGATCCGATAAGGAGAAATGGGAAGCGGGATTGCGGGCACAGATCCGTCAGGTCGATAATCGAAACGACTTCTTTCTCCTGTCGAGTGGCGGCGGACAAGTTTACTTACCTGACCTGTCAGTCAACTATAAAAGCGACGACCGTGTCTACGCCGCATACACCACGTATACCAGCACGCTGGGTGGCTGGAACTATCAATTGGGTCTTCGTGTCGAAAGCTCTGATTATCGGGGTGAGCTGCCCGACAAGGGGCAATCCTTCGACATCCGTTTTCCGATCAGTTTATTTCCCAGCGTCTTCCTGAGCCGCAAAGCCGAAAAAGAACAAGAGATTCAGCTGAATTATACCCGGAAGATCAACCGACCGAATTTTTGGCAACTGTATCCATTCACCGATTACTCCGATTCACTGAATATCAACCGAGGCAATCCGAACCTACGACCCGAGTTCACCAATTCGCTGGAATTGTCTTATCAAAAAACCTTTACCAACAAGGACAACTTGATCGCCTCGTTGTTTTACAAGCGGACAGAAGGATTGATCACTCGTTACCAAGACCGGGAGATCCTGCCTACCAATGGGAAGGACATCTTGGTCAATACCTATATCAATGCACAATCGAGTTACCTGGCGGGATTGGAGCTGATCTCGAAAAACAAGATCGCTCGTAACTGGGAACTGACCACCAACTTGAATCTTTTTCAATCCGGTATCGAACTGGCCGACCCCAACCAAGCTGTAGCCGATCCGATCCCCAGCTGGCAGTTAAAAATGAATCATACCATCAAGATCGGTAAGCGAATGACCCTTCAACTCAACACGGAATACCTGTCCAAAACCGTTTTACCTCCCAGTGGCTCCGGCCGCGGCGGATGGGGAGGCGGTGGAGGGGGTGGCATGTGGGGACAAACCGCCAGCAGCGCACAAGGATATTCCTTACCTAACTATTTCCTGGATGCCGGCTATCGAATTGACTTGGGAAAGACACGTCAGACCAGTTTGTCCTTAAACTGGAGTGATGTGTTTCGCACCCGGCGTCAACAGTCCGTTACCTCCTCCGAATTCTTTGTACAAGAAGTTTTCCGTCGAAGAGATCCCCGCCTGCTGCGGATCAATTTCAATTGGCGTTTCGGCAAAGTGGATGCCAGTTTGTTCAAACGGAAGAATAACAAAGGGGGAAGCGAGGGCATGGAAGGAATGAGCATGTAATTGATCCATGATGAACGGCCATCGACCTTTGATCTACTTAGCCGTCACCAACTGCCTCACGTACGATCAGCGCATGAGTCGGATCTGTCTGACCTTGCACGAGGCTGGCTACCGGGTAGTATTGATTGGTATTCGACGCAGAGATCCCCTTCCTTCCAGACCTTACCGTCAAGTTCGGCTGATCAGCTGGTTCCAAAAGGGAAAACTTTTTTACTTAGAAAACCATATTCGGCTGTTCTGTTACCTCATCTTGAAGAAGGCTGATCTGATGGTGGCCAACGACCTGGATACCGCCCTGCCGGTTTGGCTGGTCTCCCGACTACGCGGCATCCCGCGGCTGATGGATGCACATGAGTACTTTACGGAGATGAAAGAAGTACGAACGCGACCCCGCATTCAAAAGATTTGGTCGGCCCTGGCTCAGTTCTTGATCCCTCGTTTTCCGGCAGGCTATACCGTGGGAACGGAATTAGCCGAACGCTTCAAGACACAATACGGCGTTTCCTATGCGTTGGTACGAAACCTGCCTGTCAAACAACCCACCATGGTACGAGCAGCGGATAGCGTACCCTTCCTCCTTTATCAGGGCGCGGTGAATCAGGGCAGAGGCTTTGAGATCCTGATCCCGGCCATGCGAGCTATCCCCTATCCCTTGGTCATTTGCGGCGATGGCAATTTCATGCAGCAAGTAAGGGCGATGATCCAACGAGAAGGCGTAGCGGACAAAGTACAATTGACCGGCATGCTTCCGCCCGATGCCTTAAGGGAATGGGCCTTGCGAGCCACCTTGGGCATATTTTTACCCGATGAGGAGGGAATGAACCAATTCCTGGCCTTACCC
>CAXRAX010000054.1:0-25618 GCA_964229195.1 Chitinophagaceae bacterium
ATTGGAATCGACCACCCCCGACGGGGTCATAGCCCAGTTCATCGAAAAACGGGGGGAAGGGTTGCATCACATCGCCTTTGCCGTGGCCGATATCCGGGCCGAAATGGAGCAAAAGAAGGCAGCCGGATTTCAGCTGCTGAACGAGGAGCCCAAGCCCGGGGCGGATGGGAAGTGGGTTTGTTTCATACACCCGAAGTCGGCCGGGGGGGTGTTGGTTGAAGTGTGTCAAGACTGCTAGTTCGGAGTTCAGCGTTCGGAGTTCGGAGTTATAGTTATTAGTTTTTAGTTATTAGTTGGGTTTTAACCAAGTTCTATTCTACCGCGCATTCATTTATGCCGAATCATCAATTATTTCAGTTCACCCTGGTGGTACGCGATTACGACGAAGCCATCGACTTCTATGTTCGGAAGTTGGGTTTTACCTTGATCGAGGACACAGTGATGAGTGAAACCAAGCGCTGGGTGGTGGTCTCGCCCGGGGAAAATAGTTGTCGACTATTGCTGGCCAAAGCAGCGAACGAACATCAATTGTCCCGGGTAGGTGATCAGACCGGGGGACGGGTATTTCTCTTTCTACATACCGATGATATCAAATCCGATGAGCTCCGCCTGAGAGCAAACGGGATCCGGATCGTCCGCGGCCCATCCCGCGAAGCCTTCGGCGACGTACTGGTGTTTGAGGATTTGTATGGGAATCTCTGGGACTTGATCCAACCGACCCGCTGACGCGGGTCGGTTGGATAGTTTGAGCGTTTGAGTAGTTTGAGTAGTTAGTTGTGATTCAAACTTTTCAAACTACTCTATCCCAAGCTTGAGTATCGCAGCTTCCGCGGCGATATGGGAAGCATCTTTTTTATTATAGCCTTTTCCCTCCGCGACGGGTTCGCCATCGATGACGGCGGCGATGGTGAAGAGGCGGCGACCGCGCTCCAGTTTTTCGTGCAGGGTCACGAACTCCAGTGTTTTTCCCTGTCGGTTCACCCAACCATATAATTTGTTTTTCAGGTTGAGGTCGATGTTTTCGAGATCGTCCATCGATAAATGCGGCTGGATCAGATTCCGAAGCACCCATTTTTCGGTATAGGCGTATCCCTGATCGAGATAGATGGCGCCGACGAGGGCTTCGAGGGTGTTCCCAAAGATCTGGCTGTTGCGAAGGGCCCCGTCGGATCGGTTGAAGATCGCGATCTTGCTGAGTCCCATCCGAAGGGCAATATCATTCAGCTGCTGGCGGTTCACCATCTTGCTGCGCATCTCCGTCAAAAAACCTTCTCCCTTGTACGGATAACGTTTGAACAGGTACTCGGCCACGAGGGAACTCAGGATCGCATCCCCTAAAAATTCGAGGCGCTCGTTGTTTTGGTCGATCGGCTCTTTGAGCGACCGATGGGTTAGCGCCAATTCGTAGACGGTGAAGTTGCGGGGTCGAAAGCCCAACAGATTACGCAAATTCTTTCGGAAGATCCGTTGCTCGGCCGATCCGAATATCCGGTGAAGGAAATTACTATGATCCGCCATACTTTTTCACGATCACACACGCGTTGTGTCCGCCGAAACCAAACGTATTGCTCAAGGCCGCCCGTACGGGACGAGCCTGGGGTTTATTAAAGGTGAAATTCAGCTTTGGATCCAGCTCGGGATCGTCCGTGAAGTGGTTGATGGTAGGTGGAACAATGTCGTGCATCACGGCCTTGATGCTGGCTATAGCCTCGATGACACCAGCCGCACCCAAGCAGTGACCGGTCATGGATTTCGTAGCGCTGATGTTCAGTTGATACGCGTGCTCCCCAAATACCTGCGTAATGGCTTTGACCTCGGCCCCGTCGCCAATGGGCGTAGAGGTGCCGTGGGTGTTGATATAATCGATCTCATCCGGACGCATGCCGGCCTCCGCCAGGGCCGCAATCATCACGTTCTTGGCACCTAACCCTTCCGGATGTGGCGCGGTGATATGATAGGCATCAGCTGTGGCACCGGCACCGGCCACTTCGCAATAGATCTTGGCTCCGCGCGCCAGGGCACTGTCGAGTGTTTCCAACACCAAACAACCGGCGGCTTCGCCCATCACAAACCCGTCGCGGTCTTTGTCGTAGGGACGGCTGGCCGTGTGCGGATCATCGTTGCGTTCGCTCATCGCTTTCATCGCATTGAACCCGCCCACCCCGGCCTCGCTGATCACCGATTCAGCACCGCCGGAGAGAATGATATCCGCTTTGCCCAACCGCAACAGGTTGAATGCATCCATGATCGCGTGCGTACTGCTGGCACAGGCACTGACCACAGCGAAATTGGGTCCGCGCAAGTTGTGCCGCATAGAAATATGTCCGGCCGCGATGTCCAGGATCATCTTAGGAATGAAGAAGGGATTGAAGCGCGGGGTACCATCGCCTTTGGCGAATTCCGTGACTTCATGCTGAAAAGTGATCAATCCTCCGATACCGCTGGCAAATACCACCCCTACGCGATCGGGGTCGATGTTGTCTTTGTTCAGTCCGGCATCGGCCATGGCCTGGTCGCTCACGACCAAAGCGAGTTGGGCGAAGCGATCGAGCTTACGGGCTTCTTTTTTATCGAGATATTGAGTAGGATCGAAGTTTTTGATCTCGCAAGCAAAACGGGTTCGGAATTTGCTGGCATCGAATTGAGTGATAGGACCCGCTCCGGATTTACCGGCCAGCAGTGCATTCCAGTAATCGTCCAGGTTGTTACCAATCGGAGTGAGGGCACCGATTCCGGTAACCACTACGCGTTTCAATTCCATAAGTGAAAGTTAGTCAGAAGATTTGGATTAAATGAAAACCGCCTTCTCAAGCCGGGAGTCCGATCAAGAAGGCGGATAATCATGTATCAGTCGTTTCGTCGAAGTTCGGCTGACGACTCGGAGTCGAATTACTTGGAATGCTCTTCCAAATAGGTGATGGCCTGTCCAACAGTGGTGATGGTTTCAGCCTGCTCATCGGGGATGGAGATGTTGAACTCTTTTTCGAACTCCATGATGAGTTCCACGGTATCCAAAGAGTCCGCCCCCAGGTCGTTGGTGAAGGAGGCTTCGCTGGTCACCTCGGCTTCATCTACACCCAGTTTGTCCACGATGATCTTTTTGACTCGAGATGCGATGTCTGACATGTGTTAAGGTTTTGTTTATTGGGTGCAAAAATATAGTTTTTGATCAAATTGACAGCTTCCGGACTCTTTTTTCCAATAGTAGATAAATTATTGAAAACGAATGATTCAGATTGTTTAATGTCCGACCGAAATCATTGAACGGAGGTTCGAGTCACCGGAAAATCGTATATTGATTGTCCAGCTGTTTTTTATGGCCCTCAAGATCATCGACCACGGAACCCCCGAATACCAGGAAATGGTCCGCCTCCGGCAAGACATCCTGCGTAAGCCCCTGGGCCTGCAGCTGGAACCGACAGAACTGGAAACGGAACAGAAACATGTGCACATCGGTGCGTTTGAAGAGGACAGCCTGCTGGGCTGCTGCATGCTGGTTCGGGAAAACGACAAAACGGTTCGGCTTCGGCAAATGGCGGTATCAGATAATCTGCAACGAAAAGGCGTGGGCAAGGCCCTGATGAATTTTGCGGAGAATATCGCGCGCGACCAAGGATACCGCAATATGATCATGCATGCCCGTGAGCATGCGGTGGGGTTCTATGAAAAAATGGGGTACAAGGTCACCAGCCCGGCATTCACCGAAGTCACCCTGCCGCATGTGGTGATGGAAAAAGCGCTCTGATCAGCGAGGCGTTTTCAAATCGTTCTCACTTACCTCCCAACTGCCCAACTTCTCCCCTTTGGTGCCGAGAAAATCGACCGTGAGCTTGCGAAGCCCTTTCGGTCCGGCAATGGTAAAGCGTCCGTAATTGTTCTTTTGATCCAGGCCAAATACGCGCAGGGGGTTGTTGGCCTCGGGACCATCGAACTTGTGTGTACCTGACGTAAGCGGAGAAACGGTGATGTCGTACAGGGGATAGGTACCCGGGCGAGTCATTTTAATGACTTCGCTGTGATGGCGGTCGCCACTGATGAAGATCACCCCATTGATCTTATACTGTCGGATAAAATCAAGCAGTTCTTGACGCTCGATGGGGAAATCGGTCCATTTATCAAACGGCGAGACATCATTGAGAACCTGACTGCCATTAACAACAAACTTGAAAGGAGCGTTGCTGTACAACAAAGCATCTTTTAGCCATTCCATTTGCTGGACACCGAGCATGCGCTTGTCGGGATTGGGTTGGCCATTGATCGAGTCGCGGGTGCGGTCCTCACTTCTCCACCAACGATCATCGAGTAAGAAGAAATCGGCGTCGCTGTGCTGAATCTTGGTATAGATCCCCTGTCCGTTCTGTCCGGCCGATTTATTCGGAAAATAGGCATTGAACACCTGACGGCTGACTTCCTTGAGCTCATAGCTCTTGCCGCTGTTGTTGGGGCCGTAGTCGTGATCATCCCAGATGCCATAATGCGGCATGGCCTTCCAAAGGGGCTGTAAGACACCCAAGGAACGGTCGCGGCTGGCCCGATTCCAAAGTCCCCACTCGCTGTAATAATCCACCTCCCGCGTATACCATGCATCGCCCAGCCAGAGCATGAATGCGGCTTTCTCTTTGGACATGGGCTCGAATATGCTGGAGTCTTGTCCGTACGAACGACCCGGCCGGTCATAATTAGCCTCGTTGAAATAGGAACAAGAACCGGCCAGAAAAGAAAAATCCGGTGCGGGCTTGCGCCATTGCCAAAGCTCCTTGGTAGTGAACGAACCGCCCCGATCGGTTTTCTTACCGTTAATATAGATTGTGTAATCGTATGTGGTATTGGGCTCGAGTCCGCCAATCGTAACGGTGATCGGATTAAAATCCTTTCCCAATTCACCGCGGTAAGCAGCCTGACCCGTCATCTCTTTACCGGCCTGACCATATCGAATGGAAACCGATTTCACGTCGGAAGAAACTTCCGTCCATACCCGTACATCCCGCAACTCCACACCGGCCAGCATCGGTCCGCTGATCACCCGCGGTTGAGCAAAAACTAGGAATGGGAGAAGGAGGAAGGTTGATAAAATAGTTTTCATGGGCGATGAAGGGGATTAGGAGATGAGGGGTTGAGGGGATGAGGAGATGAGCGTTTAGGGTTGAAGAGTGACAGCGGTCGGCGGACAGCATTGGTCATTCGACATTGGACAACATCAGTCGGCGGTCAGCGTACTACGGTCAGCTCTGCACTCACTTCCTCATTTGCTTCGCCTCAATGCTGAGGGTGGCATGTGGAACGGCACGCAGGCGGGCCTTGTCGATCAGTTTACCGGTGACGCGGCACACACCATAGGTTTTATTTTCGATGCGCATCAGCGCCTTCTCGAGGTGATCGATGAAGGTGATCTGGCGGCTGGCCATCTGTCCCAATTGCTCACGCTCCATGCTGACGCTGCCGTCCTCCATGGTCATGTACCGGGCATCCTCAAAATCTCCGCTCTCATCCTTGCGGGTGATCAATCCCTGCAAATACGCCAATTCCTTCTTGGCAGCATCCAACTTACGGGAAATGATCTCGCGGAACTCAGCGAGGTCGGAATCGGAATAACGCATGGTGGGACCAGCCGGCAAACTAGGCTTTGAATCCAACACCGAACGCGTGAAATCAGGTTCGTATTTAACGGCACTCTTGGTAGTGAGCTTGGGAAGCACCACTTTGGCCGGACGAGGCGGTTCTTTTTTCGTGACTACCGGAGCCTTGGGCTTGATGGAAACTAAACTGGCCGGATCATTTTTCTTCGCACCCGGTTTAGGGGCCGGGGCAACGGGCTTCGCAGGAGCAGGTGCCGGTTTGGCAACTGCGGCCACAGGTTTAGCAGCGGGCTTCGCGGCAGGCTTAACGACAGGCTTAGCGACAGGTTTGGCAGCAACCGGAGTCGTTTTGGTTGCCGGTTTAGCAGCGGGTTTAACAGCTGGCTTCGCGGCAGGCTTAACGACAGGCTTAGCGACAGGTTTGGCCGGTGCTTTGGCAACGGGTTTAGCCACTTTCTTCGGCACAGGCTTTTTAGCAACCGGCTTGGCCTTGGCCACCGGTTTTTTGGCAGCAGGCTTCGCTTTAGGAGCTGGCTTGGCAGGCTTCTTGGGTGCAGGCTTTTTGGCAGCAGGCTTGGCCTTGGCCACCGGTTTGGCGGTTTTCTTCGGAGTGGGTTTTTTCTTGATGGCCATATATTAGCCTTTTTTTGTGACTGTAACAGTCAGATTTTCACCGTTTATTTCAATTTCCTGGGCCTGGGGACTTTCCTCGAAATGTAGGTCGTCCGCCAGAATTTCCGCGCAAATATAGTCCTTAAAGCGTCCGAAAGACACGGTGAGCCCCGAGGGGGCAAAAAGGCTTACCTGCACCCGGTCCGTCAACTCAAATCCACTATCCTTCCGAATCTTCTGGATCCGATTCACCAGCTCCCTCGCCTGCCCCTCCGCCACCAGTTCCGGGGTGAGGTTCAGGTCCAGTGCCACGGTGATCCGGCCCTTGGAAGCTACCGTCCACCCCGGCACGTCCTCACTGGTGATCTCCGTCTCCCCTACCTGCAGCGAAAAAGGCTCTCCCTCCAATTGTACAAGCAGGGCGCCCTTTTGTTCCAATTCAGCGATCTGCTCTTGCGTAAACGCAGCCAGTACGGCAGAAACGGCTTTCATTTTTGATCCCAGTTTCTTCCCCAGGGCAATGAAATTGGGCTTGATCTTTTTGCGGATGAATGTGTTGTTCGGATCCAGATAGCTCAACTCTTTCACATTGACCTCAGCTTTGATGAGATCGGCCACCCGCTCCAATTGTTTTTTCATATTCGGATCCAGCACCGGGATCATCATCTTTTGCAAAGGCTGACGCACATTGATCTTGACTTTTTTACGGAGTGATAACACCAGTGAACTGGCATCCTGTGCCCACTGCATGCGTTCCTCCAAACCGGAGTCGATCCGTTGCGGGTCCGAGATGGGGTAATCGGCCAGGTGTACGGAATCGACCGGCTGGCGATGGGTCACCGCATTCAATTCCCGGAAAACCAGGTCGCTGAAAAAAGGAGAGATCGGAGCCATCAACCGCACCACCGTCTCCAAACATTCATAGAGCGTCTGATAGGCCGCGATCTTGTCGGTACCATAATCACCTTTCCAGAATCGACGCCGGCAAAGGCGCACATACCAATTGCTCAATTGCTCATCCACAAAATCCTCGATGAGCCGGCCGGCCTGCGTGGGCTCATACTCTTCCATCGCCGCCTGTACATCCTTTATCAAGGTATGCAGGGAGGAAAGGATCCACCGATCGATCTCAGGTCTTTCAGCCAGCGGAATATCGGGCTCGGCATACTTAAATCCATCCAAGTTGGCATAGAGCGCAAAAAACTGATAGGTATTGTAAAGCGTGCCGAAGAATTTTCGCTGTACTTCCTGAATCCCCTCGAGATCGAATTTCAGGTTGTCCCAAGGAGAAGCATTGGTCACCAAATACCAACGGGTAGCATCGGCCCCGTATTTGTCAATGGTCTGAAACGGGTCTACCACATTGCCCAAGCGCTTGCTCATCTTATTTCCGTTCTTATCCAACACCAACCCGTTACTGACCACAGTTTGATAGGCCACTGAATCGAAAAGCAGGCTACCGATCGCGTGCAGCGTATAAAACCAGCCACGGGTTTGATCCACTCCCTCCGCGATGAAACTGGCCGGGAAAGCGGAGCCGCCGTCGCTGCCATTCAGTTTATGATAGGCGAAGAAATTCTCAGGCGTAAGCGAACCATATGCGTTCGAGCTCGTATCGGGCAATCCCCACTGCGCATAAGGCATGGCACCGCTGTCGAACCAGACATCGATCAGGTCCGGGACGCGGTGCATGGGTTGTCCGCCCGGACTCAATAACACGATCTCATCCACATAGGGCTTATGCAGATCGGAGACCCGTGTATCGATCGCCGACTCCAGATCATTCATACCTTTTTTAAGTCCGCGCATCTCGATACCGGCTTCGACCGCAGAACGAATTTTATCTTTCAACTCACGCACCGAACCGATGCAAAGCGTTTCGCTTCCATCCTCCGTGCGCCAGATCGGGAGGGGCGTTCCCCAATAGCGGCTGCGACTCAGGTTCCAATCCACCATATTCTCCAACCAATTCCCGAATCGTCCCTCACCAGTAGAAGCCGGCTTCCAGCGAATGGTCTTGTTGAGGGCCACCATACGGTCGCGCAGGGCCGTTGTACGAATGAACCAGGCATCCAGCGGATAGTATAAAATAGGCTTATCGGTACGCCAGCAATGCGGATAAGCGTGTTCGTATTTCTCCACTTTGAAGGCGCGATTCTCTTTTTTCAGCTTGACCGCGATGTCGATGTTCACATCCACATAATCGCTTTGATCCTTATAATTTTTGACGTAGCGGCCGCTGAATTCACCCAGACCATCCACGAATTTTCCTTCGCGATCGACCATCGTGAGCATCCCAATACCATATCGCTTGCCTACTTTGTAGTCATCCGCACCAAACGCCGGTGCCGTATGTACGATACCGGTTCCGTCCTCAGTTGTCACAAACGAATCGGTGAGCACCCGAAACGGATCGCCCTCAGCATTCTCGGGCCGGTTGGCCTCATAGGGAAGCAGCTGTTCGTATCGACAACCCTCGATATCAGATCCTTTGAAACGATGTAACACCTGCCAAGGGATGATCTTGTCCTTTTCCTGATATGCCCCGAAATCGCCCTCTTTTCCTTCTTCTTTGAAGTGTTTACCGAGCAGGGCTTCGGCCAACACGACGTGAATGACTTGATGGGTATAGGGATTGATCGATTTGACCAATACGTAATCGATGTTGGCGCCCACCGTGAGTCCCAGGTTGGAGGGAAGGGTCCAGGGCGTAGTGGTCCAGGCCAGAAAAAAACATTCCGCGCCCCCCGATTTTTCGAAGAGAAAGGCCGATCGATCGGTGGCAATGGCTTTGAACATAGCCACCACCGAGGTATCCCTGACGTCTTTATAAGTGCCGGGCTGATTGAGTTCGTGTGAACTGAGTCCGGTACCCGCCGCCGGTGAATAGGGCTGAATGCTGACACTCTGATACAGCAATCCCTTTTTATAAAGTTCGCTCAGCAGCCACCAGAGCGTTTCGATGTAGTTATTCTCGAAGGTGATGTAGGGATGCTCAAGATCGACCCAGTATCCCATTTGTGCGGTGATCTGGTCCCACTTATCCTTGTACCGCAATACCGCCTCCCGACATTTCCGGTTGTATTCCTCTACGGAGATCTTGACGCCGATGTCTTCCTTGGTGATGCCGAGTTCTTTTTCGACGCCCAGTTCGATGGGAAGCCCGTGCGTATCCCACCCACCCTTGCGTTTTACCTGATGGCCCCTCATGGTTTGATAGCGGCAGACCAGGTCTTTCAGCGTTCGGGAGATGACGTGATGGATGCCGGGCATGCCGTTGGCACTGGGTGGGCCTTCATAAAACACAAAGGCCGGCTTCCCTTCCCGATGCGCAATACTTTGCTCGAAGGTTTTCTCCCGACCCCATTTTTCCAGCACCTCTTTTTCGAAGGCGGGAAGATTCAATCCGGTAAACTCGCGGTACATGAGGGAGGAAAGATGAGGGGATGAGGAGATGAGGGGATGAGGAGATGAGGAGATGAGAAGCTCAACCTCTCATCCCCTCATCTCCTCAACCTTACTGGGTGATTTGTATTCCACTAGCCAAAACCCGGATCTCTTGTTTGGGTTCTTTGATGGCGTCGATCTCGGACTGAGGTTTTTTGGCATCCTCGGCATAGTGCTTTTGCTCCGCTACGGATACGGTCTTCAATGTCACGGCGCCGTTGATCACCACTTGCTTACCGATGGCAGCCACCGGAAGAAAGAAACCGTAATCCTTCATTTTCACCGTAGCGGTCTCGCCATCCGACAACTCCAGCTTCAGCCAGCAACCTTTTTTGGGACATACGTCCAGCACCTTAGCGGTAACTTGTACTTGCTCCGGAATGGCAGAGCCCCCCTTTAGTTTTTTGGCTACATCCTGCAGGCTGACAGCTTCTTCTACTTTGAATTTTGCGCCATAGCTATCGCCCACCAGGGCATCCCCGGCAGGAGGTTGGGCTTGTGCAAAAAGGAAGGAGAAGGCCAGCACGGAAGAAAAAAGAATGCGGTTCATATCGTATGGTTTTTTATGTAAAAAGGGAGACAAAGATACATCAACCCTTTCTAAATAAAACCCCGGCAGTTGGTCGCTCCGCAGCGGCAAGGCAGGGTGCCCTCGTGATGGGTTTCGCCGTAATCACAACTCAACTCCTCCCCTTTTCGGATCCGACGAAGCGCGTAAAATTCAACGCGGTTTTTCAGCACCCGCATATACGTGTTGGGGGCACAGGAGTGGTTGATGAAGCGAATGTCGTTGGGATTGGCCGAGGCATTCAGAGCCAGGTCATTGTCCAATTCCACCAAATTGATGACTTTCTGGTTCCGGATCAGGGCACGGGCCTGTTTCATGGTAATGATCACCCCGCCCAGGTCTCCGATCTTGCGACGGGCCGGAATAACACCTTGTGCATAAGCCCCTAAACCGGCGATCCGGCTCTTGGCCACCCGCAAGGGAAAAAGAATCCGATAGGGAGGCGTGGCGATCAACTCTTTTTCTTTTTCAGCTGGAACATACGAGAGAGGTTGAAGCCGGCACGGACCTCGCCTTTGCCCCATTGTCCGGTGGTCTCCGTGATAAAGGCACGCTCGTTCATGCCGGCAGAGTTGGACACATGCAATTGAAAAACGTGGCCGCCGGTTTCTATGTCGAGTCCGACCGACAACGGGTTTTGATACCCATCAGGCAGACCATTGAATACCTGTGTATAATCCCAGGTCAGCGCCATTCGTTTGTTGAGCTTGAGTCGCCCTCCTACCCCAACACCCATGATATCATTGGCATCGGTCTGGAGTTGCACGAGGTTCTTGTGAACCACCGTGGGCGTAACCTGAAGGGTAAAGGCTTCACTGAATTTGCGGCCGATGATGGCCGAAAAATAATAGGCCAGCCGAGAGGTAAAATAGTTCTCGCGGGTAGGATCGGCCCAGGGAAGTCCGTCTACCGTCATACCTGCCACCAGCGCCACGGTCACCGGGGTACTGCCCGGCCCTTTCGATTGCCGAATGGGAGCATATTTGATAAAGCCGTCCACTTCTTTTTTGAACGTACTTCTTCCAATACCAACCATCAGGTTGGGGCGAAGCCCAAAATCAAATCCCATCCGCATCGACGCCTGGTCCAATCCAAAAAAATTCTTGAACCCCTGATCGATGTTCCCGAACCGGTGCAGGATCCGAAAATCCATCGTGCCCGCATTGATGAATTCCATCGAATGCGCATTGATGACGCGACTGGATTTGAAGGCTGCTTTGATGAATTGCTTTTTGGGCTTGTCCTCCCCCAGCAACGCCAAGAGGTCGTCCTGCGACCAACCCCAAGTAGAGGCAAGGGAGAGAAGAATGACCAGCGCGGGTTTTCGGATCGATCGCATGGAGTTTATTTTAATGGTTCCAGTCCGCAGGTAACGGTGATCTTGGCGGTCTTGCTCACTTTATCGGAGACCAGTTTCGGCACCTCGATCTTGTAATCTGATAGCAGGGCAGCAAAGCTGGCCGTGGCGGTCACCTTCCCTTTGGCTACGGTGATCTTACCCGTCGTCTCCACCTCTTTCTCTACGCCGTGCATCGTCAGTTTTCCTTTGACGGTTGCGGGATAGCTTCCGTCCTGGGAAAGATTGATCGAGGACATGTTACTGATGGTCCCCTTGAACAGCGCATCGGGATATTTATCACTCTCGACATAATTCTCATTGAAATGCTCTTGCATCAGGGCTCGCTCAAAAGTGAAGGCTTTCATGGCGGCCTTGAATTGGATGCCACCCGTGGCCCCGTCGATCACACAAGTAACAGTGCGGTTATCCGCGGTAATGTTTTCAGGCGATCCGGAAGCGGTGGCATCAAAGCTGATGGTTCCATTCTTGGTAAAATAACGTTGCGCGGAGGTCGAGCCAACCAGCGCCAGGAGCAGTACGAGCGAGATACACTTTTTCATAATGGAATTTTTAATGTAAATGATCAATTTTTTGGATAACAGCGGTTCAATAACAGATCGGCTCCCAGTCCCATATCATCGGGTGAGTAGCCGACACAAACACCGCGCACCGTAGCGACCGAACCGGTCGTGTACCGGGCAGCAGTTGAGGTGTACAGGCTGTCCACTACACATCGCACGGCCGACAGGGCGCCTTCCTCCCCCAGTACGATCGTGTAAAAACCTTTATCATCTTTTTCCAACCGGGTCACGGCACCTTTTACTTCCAATACTTGATCGATGTATTTTTTCCCCGCTTCGGCCAGATTGGATTCAAAGGCCTGCAGGACTTCCGTCGAGGAGAGCTGATAGGCCGGCCGGGTATCGGCCATTGAAGGAGTCCGTCGGTTGTATTCGGTGTATGCGTAATATCCGCCTAGAGTTGCGAGCAACAGGACCGCAACGAGAACCCATTTGAATGTCGTAGATCGAAACATGTAATTCGTATTAATTATTGGGTGCACCGGCCTGTATCCATTTACGGATGATGGCGATGTTGCACACAGAAAGTTTGGAACCTCCCTTGGGCATGGGGGAATAACCGGTAGCGTGGGTGATCACGCCCAACAGTTTTCCGTTCTGCGCCATCGTCTTGTCAGAAGTATAAGTGCCCATGGCTTGTCCGCCGGAGGGCGTCGCCCCGCTGTGGCATCCATAACAATTCGCTTGCAAGATCGGTACCACTTTGGCCGTGTAGGAGATCGTGCCGGTGGTATCGGTGCAGGGAGGCGGTGCACCGTACAATAGCTCCTCCTTGTCGTAGTAGCAGGCGGTGAGTAACACCAACCCCGCGATCATAACCATCAAGCAGGAAGATATTTTCATGATCAATTGTTTAAAGCTCCGGCCTGGATCCATTGTTGCACTTGCTGGATCTCACAATCAGAGAGTTTAGCTGCGTTCTTGGGCATAGGGGAGAAACCCGACTGATGGGCGATGGACCCGTACAATTTTCCGTTGAGTGCCCAGGTGCGGGTGTTCGTATAATCCGACAGGTTCACGCCGCCACTTGGACTGGCCCCGCTATGACATCCGACACATTTGCTGTCGAGCAAGGGACGAACCGCGCCGGCATAGGTGAACACCGCGGCATTGCACCGGTTCAGGCAACTGTTGTTGCGAGCCCCCTGATTGATCCATGTTTGGATCAGGGCTTTCTGGGCTGTGGTGAACGCGGGCCGGGGGGGCGGGGGCATCCGCTCATTGTCGGTTCGGTTGATGACTTTGTAAAGCTTACTATCGCCTGCATTGCCGGGTTTCACCTCCTCCATGATGTTGGCGTAGTTGGTCATTCGAACCCCATCGGCAGCCGATGCATTGTCGTGACAGCCACTCATGGCGCAGTTCGATTGCAAAAGCGGTAATACATCGTTCACGAAATAAACCGTGTCGGTGCTGCAATTGGCCGAGACCGTCACACCACCATTGGGAAGCAGGGGCTGATGGCGACAAGCGGTCATTCCCACTCCCAACAACAGCGAGATACAAAGCAGTTTTCGGGTAATCGGCAGAAGCATGCGTTAAGGTATTGATTTTTGAGAGTAAAACCCTGAAACGTAAAAATCAGGCTTTTTATTGAGCCAGCTCGTCCGATAGCGTATCCTCTCGCCACAACAGGTCGACCGGATTGAGTCCGGTATACTTCTTGAATGCCGTTGAGAAATGGGAGATGGAGGAGTATCCCAACCGAACCGATACCTCCGTTACACTCAGTTCTTTCTCATAGAGCAGATAGCGGGCATGTTCCATGCGCTGGCTCTGGTAAAAATCAAAAATGGTGGTGCCATACATCAAGCGAAACCCTTTTTTCAGGTAGCATTCATTCATGGCAACCTTACGGCTCAATTCCTTGATCGTGATGGGTTCACCGATGTGTTCCACGAGCCAATCCCGGGCTTGCTCGATCTTTTCCCGCTCGGAAGGATGTGCGAGAAACGGAGCCGGTTCAATGGAAGCAGGTCGTTCAACCGAATCCAGCGAATGCAGCAGCAGCATCTGCGACTGCGCATTCACAAAAATATTCTCGAGGTGGTCTTGATATGAATGACTCAGGAGACTTTGCAAAATGGCCAGAATCTCCGCATTCAAGGGAATGGATTGACGAAAAGAATCCAGGCGTTTGAACTGCACGATGGCATCGATGATCCCGTTTTGGTTTCCACGGGGACGGGCCCACTGACTCAGGTGCTTGGCCGAGTAACGAAAGCTGATCAGGTCAACCGTATCGGTCCAGGAAGCAACAGCATCCGATTGCGTGGCAGCACCAACCGGTGCGTTCAAATCACCCGATACGAGAGGAACCTGACCCGTAATGCAAAAATGGAGCTCCACGTGAGAATTGGAAGGCTTCAGGGGGTCGTACTGGTAGACCAGCAGGCCTTCGTCGGGCTCGGACCAGTCCCCCTGCCGGCAATACCGCCGGATGGTATATTTCACCGATCCGGGAATCCATTGCGAGCGCTCCTGAAAATACGGGAGCGGATTGCCCAACAGGCCCTGATAAGCCGGATCGATGTAGAGGGACTGAAGCATGCCGCAAAATTAGTGGTTCCCCCTCCACCCGGGGAGGAGGGCCATTTTTTTAGGGGGATTTAACAGTTTGCCGGCACCTGAAACTCCGTTTCCCCACGAAAAGGGTATTTTTGCCGACTCACGGAAATGATACATCCCCACACCTACATCCACCCCAACACCAAGATCGCACCCAACGTGAAGATCGACCCGTTTACGGTCATTCACCAGGACGTGGAGATCGGGGAAGGGACCTGGATCGGCTCGAACGTGACCATCATGGAGGGCGCCCGGATCGGTAAAAATTGCCGGATCTTCCCGGGAGCCGTGATCTCGGCCATCCCCCAGGACCTGAAGTTTCAGGGCGAGTATTCCAACGTATTCATTGGCGATGGCACCACCATCCGGGAATTCGTGACCATCAACCGAGGTACCAAGGATCGCGAGAAGACCGTGATCGGTAAGAATTGCCTGATCATGGCCTACTGCCATTTTGCGCATGACTGTCTGGTGGGCGACAATTGCATCACTAGCAATAACACCCAGGTAGCCGGACACGTTACCATCGGCGACTGGGCCATTCTGGGCGGCATGTGCGCCGTTCATCAATTCGTCAAGATCGGCCAGCATTCCTTCGTTAGTGGCGGTGCCCTGGTCAGCAAAGACGTTCCCCCATACATCAAAGCCGGACGAACACCCCTCAGTTATGCGGGGGTCAATTCGATCGGACTCAAGCGCCGGGGTTTTAGTGTCGACCGCATCAATCACATCCTCGACATCTACCGCATTTTGTACAACCGCGGATTTAATACCACCCAGGCCATTGAATACATCGAAGAAGACATGGCGGCCACCGATGAACGCGACGAGATCGTGACCTTCATCCGAGAAAGTGGCCGTGGCATCATCAAACGCTTCACCAAAGGCGCCTCCGATGACGATCTCCCTGTCTGATGCCGGCAAACGATTCAATTACGATTGGATCTTTCGCCATGTGAACTACACCTTCCATGCCGGCGTGAAATACGCCATTGTGGGTCCGAATGGTTCAGGCAAAAGCACCCTGCTGCAATCGCTGGCTGGTTACTGCTGGTTGAGTGAAGGGCGCCTGCTGGCCACCGATCCCGATGGAAAATTGATGGCCGATGACAAACTTTTCGAACACGTTGCCCTCGCCGCCCCTTACCTCGAGGTAGTGGAAGAGATGACCCTGATGGAGTTCTGGAAATTTCAATCCACCTTCTACCCGCTACTCTCCGGATTTACCCCAACATCGATTTGCGATCGACTGGGACTAGGTTCGGCCAAACACAAACAGATCCGCTATTTCTCCTCGGGGATGAAGCAGCGAGTGAAACTGGGACAGGCCCTGTTCTCCTCCAAGTCGATCCTGTTGCTCGATGAGCCCTGCACCAACCTGGATGCGGCCGGCATTGAACTCTATCACGGATTGATCGAGGAGTTGACCGCCTCAAAACTGGTCGTTATCTGCAGCAACGACGAGAATGAGATCCGTTCCTGCACCACCCGGCTCGACATCCGGGAATTCAAATAAAATTGGAATTTATCGCTGCGAAGCGATGAGCAGATTCAGGTCGGTGTACTTCAGATTGAACCGCTGGCTCATATAAAAATTGGTAAGTGCCCCCCGGAACAGATAGATCCCATTTCGGAGATGGATCTTGTGCCAGATGAGATGCTCCAAGCCGCCTTCTGCCCCCGCCTCGATCAATAAAGGAGTCAGCACATTGCTGATCGCTTGCGAAGCCGTGCGGGAGAATCCGGACGGAATATTGGGAACGCAGTAATGAATGACACCGTATTTGGTAAAGACGGGTTGTTCGTGCGAAGTGATCTCGGAGGTCTCAAAACAACCGCCCCGGTCGATGCTGACATCGATGATCACCGAGCCCGTACGCATGTTGCTGACCATCTCCTCGGTGACCACCATGGGCGTACGTCCCGATTCAGAGCTCAAGGCCCCAACCGCCACTTCACAAGTTTTCAATTGCTTGGCCAACAAGCGAGGTTCGATGACGGAGGTCCACAACCGATGACCGATATTATTCTGCAAGCGCTTCAACTTGTATACATCGTTATCAAAAACTTTTACCGAAGCCCCGAGGGCCAGGGCCGTACGAGCGGCATACTCCCCTACGATGCCGGCACCAATGATGATAACCTTCGTAGGAGCGATCCCGGATATACCGCCCAGCAATACTCCTTTGCCGTGGTTGGCCGAACCCAAATATTGAGCCGCGATCAGCATCACGGCCGAACCGGCGATCTCACTCATGCTGCGGACGATCGGATACGAATCACTGTCGTCCTTCAAATGCTCAAACGACAGAGCGGTGATCCGCTTTTCCATCATCTTCTCCAAGATCTTCGAGGACATGCCCGCTAAATGGATCGGCGAGATGACATGTTGATGCATTTGTAAGAGCGGAAGATCTGCTTCAATGATGGGCGCACTCTTCACCAGGGTCGGAGCCTGAAAAACCTCCGATCGCTCATACACGATCCGGGCACCTGCATCAGAATAGTCTTTGTCGCTGAAATGTGAGGCCTCCCCGGCGTGGTGCTCGACCACGACCTGGTGGCCATTATTGACCAATAGGTTCACCGCATCGGGCGTCAGAGCCACCCGGTTCTCCTGAAAGGCGATCTCTCTGGGAATGCCCAGGGTCATACCCGCCGGCTTGGGAATCACTTCCAAGGTCTCCTCCAGGGCCTGGAGACTGATACCGGGATCGATCTTGGGTTTTTGCTGACTCATGAAAAAAGGGTGATACCAAATATACTATTTATTCAGCAGCTGCAGGCTCCGCTGATCTGTATCCAACACCTGAATTTGCACGCTCACCGCATCGGGCGGAAGGATCTCCGGTACCCGCTCAGGCCACTCTACGAAACAGAGCGCTCCGCTGTATAAAGCCTCGGCTACGCCGGCCCGCTCGGCCTCCTCCGGTCCGCTTAACCGATAAAAATCCATATGATAAACCGACCCGCCATCCGATTCCATTCCGTATTCATGAATAATGGGAAAGGTCGGACTCCCAAAAGACCCCACCACCCCCAATTGCCGACAGATCGCCTGTATCAGGGTCGTTTTTCCCGCCCCCATCTCGCCGTGAAAACACACCACCCGCGCCGAACCGATCTGCTGCAGCAACCAGCGAGCCGCCTCGTTTATATGGGATAAGGTGTAGGAATGAGTCATGGCACGAAGATATGATGAGGGGATGAGCACTTACGCTGTTGTCCAATGTCCAATACTGTCCGATCTTACCAGCCGAAGCCTTGACATTGGCAGGTGTCCGGCGCCCACTCAACGCTCACCCATGGTTCATCCATCGTTCAACCATCGTTCATCCATCGTTCAACCTTCGTTCATCCTTCCTCTTCTCAACTATCTTTGTGGTATGGAAAAAGTCGCCTGGCGAGTGGAAGGAATGGATTGCAATACATGTGCGCTGCACATCCACAAATACCTGGAGAAAAAGGGCATGCAGCAGGTGAAGGTGAATTACGCCACAGGACAGGTCAGTTTTGAGAATCCGGGTACCGCACCAGAAAACCAGCTGGCCGCCGGCATCCAGGATCTGGGCTACGAGGTAGTCGAGCACCGGCGCGAAAAGATCCGCCAGCCCTGGTTCAAATCACACCTGCAGCGTTTCTGGTTCTGCTTTCCATTTACGGCTTTGCTGATGAGTCACATGATACCCGGCCTGCACCTGCACTGGCTGATGAATCATTGGATCCAACTTGCCCTCACCCTGCCGGTCTATGCCGTGGGCATGGGTTATTTCGGACGCAGTGCCTGGAAAAGCTTCCGTAACCGGATGCCCAATATGAACGTGCTGATCACCATCGGTGCCACGGCTGCCTTCGTATATAGTTTGTACGGGTCGCTGACCGGCCAGCCCGAAAAATATCTTTTCTACGAAACCGCCGCCACCATTCTCACCCTGGTCTTTCTTGGCAATTACCTCGAGGAGGCCTCGATCGGATCCACCCAACGCGAACTCAATAAGCTGGTCCGGTCGCAAAAAGTGATGGCCACCATGATAGCCTTTGATGACCAACATCAGGAACAATTATTTACCGTCGAGAATACGGCCCTGCGCGTGGGCGACCTGATCCTCCTCAAATCGGGCGAGCAAGTACCGATCGATTGTAAGATCCTCTGGGGTGAAGTACACGCCAATGAATCCATTCTCACCGGCGAAAGTGCGCCCATTCGCAAAGAGAAAAAAGACTTGCTGATCGGCGGCAGCCTCATCACCGACGGCACCGTAAAAGCACAGGTCACCGCCGTTGGCGAAGACACCATCCTAGCCAACATCATTCAGCTGGTCAAACAAGCACAAGGCGAAAAACCACCCATCCAACAATTGGCCGATCGGATCAGCGCCGTTTTCATTCCCGTCGTGCTCGGCATCGCTGCACTCACCTTCACGCTCACCTGGATCCTGCGCGGTGAATTCTCCACCGCCCTGCTCAATAGCATCGCCGTGCTGGTGATCGCTTGTCCCTGTGCGATGGGACTCGCCACGCCGGCCGCGATCGCGGTAGGACTGGGCCGTGCCGCCCGCAATGGCATCCTCTTTCGAAACGCCACCAGCCTGGAACTGTTCAAGAGCATCCGAAAAGTGGTCTTCGATAAGACCGGCACGCTCACCACCGGAAAATTCGAGATCTCTCAATTCAAGATCGAGGAAGAGGAGAAGGTGGAAGAAGAGGCTTTTAAGCGGATCGTGTATTCGCTTGAGAAATATTCGAATCATCCCATTGCCGTTTGTATCACCCAACAATGGAAGACATCAGAAGAGATTCGGTGGAAATCCATCGAAGAAGTAAAAGGCCTGGGCATGAAAGCCACCGACGCAGAGGGCAATGCCTACGTAGCCGGATCATATAAGACAGCCACCGGGCTTACGACTGAATCGGAACACAACGTTTACATCCTACGAAACGGGAAACTGCTGGGATGGATCGATGTGAAAGACCAGGTACGGCCCGAGGCCAAATCCGTGATCGAACATTTACACGCACGCGGAATTGAGACCGTGTTGCTGAGCGGTGATCGTCAATCCAAATGCGACGTGCTGGCCAAGGAACTCGGCATCGATACCGTGATCGCCGAACAAACGCCGGAGCAAAAGCTGGAGAAGATCGGCGCTTGGTCGGCCCAGACCCCCACCGCCATGGTGGGCGACGGCATCAACGATGCCCCGGCCCTGGCCAAGGCCACCATTGGTATTTCGCTGAATGAAGCGTCACAGATCGCAGTGCAAACGGCTCAAGTGGTGTTGATGAATAAGGGACTGAAGAATCTGCCCATGGCCCTGGGATTGGGTCGGCATACCTTCCTTACCATCCAACAAAATCTGTTCTGGGCCTTTGCCTACAATATCGTTGCCATTCCCGTAGCCGCCCTTGGATACCTCGAACCCACTTGGGGTGCCCTCATCATGGGCATGAGCGATGTGGTGCTGGCCATTAACTCGGTTCGACTCTTCGTGAAAAAAGTTTATTGATTGCCCACGCCTGCCGCGATACTCAAACGCTATTGGGGCTATGATGCCTTTCGTCGCGGACAAGCCGAGATCATCGACTCCATCCTGAAAGACAATGACACCCTCGCCATCCTCCCCACCGGGGGTGGCAAATCGATCTGCTATCAGGTACCGGCGCTGATGAAACCCGGACTGTTCCTCGTGATCTCTCCACTTATCGCCCTGATGCGAGACCAAGTAGAGAACCTGCGCAAACGAGGCATCACGGCCTTTGCCATTCATACCGGTATGAGTCGGGCCGAAGTGATCAACCTCCTCAACCTCGCCGGCGAAAGCAATTGTAAACTGCTCTACGTTTCACCTGAACGGCTGGGAAGCTCCTTGTTTCTCGAGTATTTACCCACGCTGAACATCCGAGGCGTTGCCGTGGATGAGGCGCATTGTATCTCTCAGTGGGGATACGATTTTCGTCCCGCCTACCTGCGCATCGCCGAGATCCGATCGCTACTCCCGGGCGTACCCATTCTGGCGCTCACCGCTTCGGCCACCCCGGCCATTCAGGATGATATCTGCTCCAAACTGGCACGTTCGGAAGAAGAAATATCCAGTTGGAAGCGATTTCGCAGTTCGTTCGACCGACCCAATTTGTCGTACAGCGTCTTGCAGGTGCCCGACAAAAAACACCGCCTTCGGCAGATACTCGAAAAACTACCAGGCACCGGCATTGTATACGGAAGAAGCCGGAAGGGTGTGGAAAGTATGGCGGAAGATATTGCCCGCTGGGAGCCTTCGGTTTCTTTTTATCACGCAGGATTAACACCCGAGCAACGAAAAGAACGGGAAGCCGATTGGATGCGCGGTGCCACCCGCGTGATGGTGTGCACGAATGCCTTTGGGATGGGGATCGATAAAGCCGATGTGCGTTTTGTCGTACACATCGATGCACCCGACTCCATGGAGAATTATTATCAAGAGGCCGGAAGGGCCGGACGAGACGGACAAAAAGCTTACGCGATCTTGCTCACCGAACCCAACACGCTGTCAGAATTGGAAGAAAAGAATCGGCTGCAGTTTCCCTCGCTGGAGGAGGTCAGACAGATCTATCAATCGGTAGCCAATTACCTGCAAATGCCCGTGGGCGCCGGGGAGGGAGAATGGTTTGATTTTGACCTGTTGGATTTTCGGCGCAAATTCAAACACCATGCCTATTCGATGAAACAAGCCTTTGCCCTTTTGGAGGAAAACCAATGGCTCTGCTATAATGAAGAGGTTTTTATCCCGGCGCGGATACAGGTATTGGCCGATCGGGACGAGATGGAACAATACGAGATCGATTTTCCGAGGGAAATGGAGCTGCTGAAAACCATCCTGCGTCAGTATGGGGGGATTCGCGATCAACCAACCGGCATCTCTGAATTCGTATTGGCCAAGGCGTTGCGATGGGATAAGGCGTATGTCATCCAGTTACTGAAACGCTTGCAGGGGCAGGGACTGATCGAGTATCATCCCAAAAAAGAAAAACCGCAGATCCAGTTGCTACAGCCCCGTGCTTCCGCCACCGAGATCGAACTGAGTCCCACCCGCTACGCCTTCCGAAAAAAAGAAGCAGAGAACCGACTGCGGGCCATGCTCACCTACCTTCAATGGAGGAACTGCAGGAGTAAATGGATCGGCAAATATTTTGGCGACGCCGATGGAACGGATTGCGGCATCTGTGATCAATGCCTGGAAAAAAAGAAGAAATTAAACCCCCCTGACGGGGCATCGGTGCAGCAGATTATCCTGAGAACGATCGGGGGGCAACCGATGGACTGGCTGCAACTCAAAGATCAGTTGGCATCCATTCGTACAGAGACGTTGAAGGAGGCCGTGGATTTTTTGATCGGCGAGGGACGCTTAGAATTGGATGAATCGGGACGGTTGCACGTGAGCCGATCATAGATCCTCTTCCCGCTCCAGCATCAAAATGGCACTCTGGGGAACGATGAAGTATTTCTCCTTTTCATACATCACCTCGGTAGCCCCGCTGATGAGGAAAATGGCCAGATCGCCTTCCTTGGCCTGAAGTGGTACGTATTTGACCCGCTCCTCCTCGGCTTTCCAGGGCTCTTCATCCATGGGCAGTGGAATTGCATAACCCGGCCCAGCTTTGATCACATATCCCTGTTGTACTTTTTCTTTTTCCTGCACGCCGGGGGGCAGGTATAGTCCGCTGGCCGTACGCTCTTCCGGAGAAGCGGGTTTTATCAGGAGGCGGTCGCCGATGACAATGAGTTTCTTAAGACGGTTGTCGGGGGTGATATGCATGGGACAAAGGTACGCGGGCGACCAAGATCAGGAAATGACGTTTTAACAAAAAATTCCGGAGGCAAACGGAGGGGGCTGCAATTGATTTATCTTTATTTGAATTCGGGAATCTTCCCGAAAACCAAAATCGGCCGATCATGGAAACATCGAAAGCACGTATCCTGCTCTGCGAAGACGACACCAACCTGGGCGGAGTATTGAAAAATTATCTGGAGCTCAACGATTTTGACGTGGTGCTGGAAAGGGATGGCCGGCTGGGACTGGCCGCGTTTCAGCGTGAGAAATTTGACATCTGTCTGCTCGACGTGATGATGCCGCACATGGACGGATTCAAGCTGGCCGAAGAGATCCGCGACGTGGATCCGGACATTCCCCTGTTCTTTATCAGTGCCAAAACCATGAAGGAGGACGTGATCCAGGGCTATAAGCTGGGAGCCGACGATTACATCACCAAGCCCTTTGACAGTGAAGTGTTGTTGCTGAAGATCCAGGCCATGCTCAAGCGCAACGAGGAGCAGAACCGGGAGGTACAGAATCGGGAATATCAATTATCGACCTACCACTTCAATCCGAAGTTGCGGCAGCTCTCTAATAACGGGACTACCCAAACCCTCTCTCCGAAGGAGAATGACTTGCTGCGTTTATTGGCCGAGCATTTGAACGATCTGCTGCCGCGGGAACAAGCCCTGAAAAAGATCTGGGGCAGTGATACTTATTTCAACGGAAGAAGCATGGATGTATACATCGCCAAACTGCGCAAGTATTTGAAGAACGATCCGAACATTGAGATCGTCAACATCCACGGAAACGGTTTTCGTCTCGTGGTCAAAGCCTAATTCAAGTTTTTATTCCTCGAAAAGTGTCCCGGCTGGTCCGGGACGTTTTTTTCCCAGGTGTTCATACGCTTTGTGCGTAGCTTCTCGTCCGCGGGGTGTACGTTGCAAAAATCCCTCTTGTATCAAGAATGGTTCGTAGACCTCTTCGAGGGTACCGGCCTCCTCGCCTACCGCCGTGGCCAAGGTGGTGATGCCGACCGGACCGCCTTTGAATTTCTCAATCAGTGTGCTGAGGATGCGATTATCCATCTCATCGAGTCCGTGTTCATCTACATTCAGGGCTTTGAGGGCGTGGCGGGTGATGCCGATATCGATCTGTCCGTCGTTAAGCACTTGGGCAAAATCGCGCACTCTTCGAAGCAATCCGTTGGCGATGCGGGGTGTACCGCGACTTCTTCTTCCGATCTCGCCGATGGCGGCCGTTTCGATGGGTACTTTCAATAAGTTGGCAGACCGACCGATGATGCGGTGCAGGGTCTCGGCCGTATAATATTGAAGCCGCGATTTGATGGCAAAGCGTGATAACAAAGGCGCGGTGAGTAATCCGCTGCGAGTAGTGGCGCCTATGAGCGTAAACGGACTCAGGTTGATCTGAATGCTGCGGGCATTGGGGCCGCTATCGATCAAAATATCGATGCGAAAATCTTCCATGGCCGCATAGAGATATTCTTCAACGACGGTGCTGAGTCGGTGGATCTCATCAATAAAAAGCACATCGTTGGGTTCGAGGCTGGTGAGGAGTCCGGCCAAGTCTGCCGGCTTTTCAATGACCGGTCCGGAGGTTTCCTTGATCGATACGCCGAGTTCGTTGGCCACAATGCGGGAGAGGGTGGTTTTGCCCAGTCCGGGCGGACCATGAAACAGCACATGATCCAACGCTTCTCCGCGCATTTTAGCGGACTTGATGAACACGCGCAGGTTCTCGATGACTTGTTCCTGTCCGGCGAACTCCCCCATCTGTTGCGGCCGGATCTGGTTTTCAAATTCCTTCTCGGCTGCGGAGAGGGATTCTTCATTTCCGTGTAAGAGGGGGTTGGACATGGGGCAAAGGTAGTGTCGGGAGTCCAATACAGTCCCATGTCCGCCGTCGGCTGGCGGGGGAGGGCGGTCGGCGGTCGGCGGACGCCACGTAGCGGCATAAAAAAAGGCACCCCTTTCGGAGTGCCTTATGTTGGTTGGTTTTGGATCGATTATCGGGCGATCAGCATTTGGTAGCCCTTATCCTCGTACAGGTTACCACCATCGTAGATGATGCGTACGGTGTAGATTCCGGCTGCCAGGTGGCGCATATCGATCGGAAGCACCTGACCGTATACCAGTCCGTTCCACTGCTTGGTAGCAACCAGCTGTCCAAGTGCATTGTAAATGCGTGCCTGCAAGAACTGGAAGCGGGTGCTGTTCACGCGGATGTTGAACTGTCCGCCGTTCGGGTTCGGGAAGATAACTGCTCCACCCTGAGCCAGGGAGATATTGCGCTCGTCGCAGGCAAAGACCTTGGCGGTGGTAGTATCGCTCGAAGAACATCCGAACTGGTTGGTGTAAGTATAGGTCAGCACATAGTTACCGACCGCGGTAGAACCCGGGATGAAGTTAAATCCGGATACACCGATACCAGACCAGCTACCACCCACAGGCGTTGCGTTCAGAGCTACGGCCCCATCGCTGATACAGATACGACGGTTGAACAGGTCGGTGGCGGCAACGATCGGAGTCGGATTGACCGTGATCGTGAATGTACGCGGTGTACCGGTACAAGTGACTCCACCATTGCTGAAGCTCGGCGTTACAGTGATCGTGGCCACTACCGGTGTTTGGGTGGTGTTCACGGCTGCGAAGGCGGCGATGTCACCGGTTCCGCTGGCAGCCAGGCCGATCGAAGGCGTGTTGTTGGTCCAGCTGTATACCGTACCCGCAACGGCACCCGTAAAGGCAACGGCGGTGGTTTTGGAGCGGTTACAAACGACCTGGTTCGCCGGCTGATTCACGGTCGGTGTCGGGTTGACGGTGATCGTGAACGTTCGGGGTGTGCCGGTACAAGTGATACCACCGCTGGTGAAGCTTGGAGTAACCGTGATGGTAGCAACGATCGGCGTTACGCCGCTGTGGACTGCGGTGAAGGACGGTACGCTAGCGGTGCCGGCAGCAGCCAATCCGATGGACGGCGTGTTATTGGTCCAGCTAGACACTGTTCCGGTCACGGCACCGGTGAAGGTTACCGCCGTAGTGGCAGAGCCATTACATACGACCTGGTTGGCGACGGTGTTCACGGTCGGTGTCGGGTTGACGGTGATCGTGAAGGTA
>CAXRAX010000055.1:0-7227 GCA_964229195.1 Chitinophagaceae bacterium
AAGTTTGAGCAGTTTGGAGCGATTGGGAGAGGGAGTGGAATTCGGAACGGATGAGGTTCTCGTCGGTGGTGAAGCTGGCCATACCCATGAGTCCGGTTACCCGGGCATTTGGATAGTTTGGAAGTTGGGGCAGGATGTCAGCCAGTTCCGTTGCATCGAACCCGAATTTGGTTTCTTCTTTAGCGATGTGGACTTGTAAAAGACAATCGATTATACGATCGTTCTTTTTTGCTTGTTTGTCGATCTCTTTGAGCAGGGCGAGTGAGTCGACCCCGTGAATGAGGTGCACGAAGGGCGCGATGTATTTGACTTTATTTCGTTGCAGGTGTCCGATGAAATGCCAACGGATATCGGGTGGCAGTTGGGGTTGTTTATCGCAAAGCTCCTGTACGTAGTTCTCCCCGAAATCGCGTTGTCCGGCCTGGTAGAGTTCCAATATATCCTCAACGGGTTTGGTTTTGGAGACCGCTACCAGCGTGGCGCTGCGGTGGTGCAGTTCTTTTTTGAGGGAGAGGTAGGCGGAGAGGTTAACGGGCATCCCACAAAATTAGGCAGCCGTCATTTGATCAGTGAGCGACTGATGACGATCCGCTGTACTTCACTGGTGCCTTCGTAGATCTGGGTGATCTTGGCATCACGCATGAGTCGCTCTACGTGATACTCCTTCACAAAACCGTAGCCACCATGGATCTGAACGGCTTCGGTGGCAGCCCACATGGCGGTTTCCGAGGCAAATACCTTAGCCTTGGAGGAACTGACAGTGTAATCGAGTCCGTTGTCTTTTTCCCAGGCAGCTTTCAGGCATAGCAGCCGGGATGCTTCGATGCGGGTGGCCATATCGGCCAATTTAAAAGCGATGGCTTGATGGTTGATGATCTCGGTGCCGAAGGCTTTACGGGTTTTGGCATAAGCGAGGGCCAATTCGTAGGCGCCGGAGGCGATGCCCAGGGCTTGGGCGGCGATGCCGATGCGGCCACCGGCCAGGGTTTTCATGGCGAACTTGAAGCCGAATCCGTCGGCTCCGATGCGGTTCTCTTTGGGAACTTTGACATCGTTGAACATGACCGTATGCGTATCGCTGCCTCGAATGCCCAATTTATTTTCTTTGGCGGCCACGACCACCCCGGGCCAATCTTTTTCAACGATCAGACAATTGATTCCTTTGGATCCTTTGGCGGGATCGGTTTGTGCGATCACGAGGTAAACCGAGGCGGTTCCACCATTGGTGATCCAGTTTTTGGTGCCGTTCAATAAATAATGATCCCCCTTGTCCTCTGCCGTCGTGCGCTGTGAGGTGGCATCCGAACCGGCTTCCGGCTCACTGAGCATAAAGGCTCCGATGTGCAGGTTGCCGTCTTTTTTGCCTTGTGCCAAGGGCTGCAGGTATTTTCGCTTTTGCTCCTCGGTTCCGAATTCTTGAAGTCCGTAGCAGACCAAACTGTTGTTCACGCTCATGCATACGCTGGTGCTGGCATCGACCTTACTGATCTCTTCCATGGCGAGCACGTAACTGATCGTGTCGAGTCCGCCGCCACCATAGGCCGGATCGACCATCATGCCCATAAATCCCAGATCGGCGAGTGCGGAGACCTGTTCGCGGGGGAATTGTTGTTTTTCGTCGCGTTCGATCACGCCCGGCAAGCATTGCTGCTGGGCAAAATCACGGGCGGCCTGGCGAATCATCAAATGTTCTTCAGAGAGCTGAAAATTCATGGCAAAATATTTACTCGAACAGTTGTTAGCTTTGCAAATATAGGGGCAATTTTGTGCGGTGGCGGGCCCGGGGCTGCCTAATTTTGCACCACCTTTTAACTATGAAAAAAACCCAACTGGCAATATTGATCGGAATTGCCGTTTGTATCGGGGTCTTGCTGAGCTTTATGAAGACTACCAGCACCTACGATACGATTGATACGGCCCGAAACAAGCCGGGGCAGTTTGTGCACGTGATGGCCAAACTCGACAAATCCCAACCCATCCAATACGATGCCTTGAACAATCCGAATTATTTACGTTTCTCGGCGGTGGACAGTCTGGGCGCCCGTATGGTCGTTCAATACAACAATGCCAAACCGGAAAATCTGGAGATGAGTGATCGGCTGGTCTTGAAGGGGCGTTATCGCGACAGTGTATTTCTCTGCCAGGAAATACAGACCAAATGTCCTTCCAAGTACAAAGAGGAAGAAGCCAAAGGAATGAAACACCCCGGCGAAGTGCCCTTACCCAACACACAACCCTGACTATGTACCTCGGAGAATGGAGCTGGGCCGGACAGATCGGACATTTATCGGCGATCGTTTCGCTGGTGGCCGCGGCGCTGGCCAGTGTCGCCTATGCCAAATCGAATCCATTCATACTCGCGCCTGATCAAGCGATCTGGAAACGCATCGGCCGCATCAGTTTTTATGTGCAGACGGGCGCGGTGTTTCTCATCTTTTTCCTGCTGCTTTACCTGATCCATCAACACCGCTTTGAATATCATTATGTCTGGAAGCACAGCAGCAAATCCCTCGAGTTCAAATACCTGCTGGCCAGTATTTGGGAGGGACAGGAAGGCAGTTTTCTGTTATGGTTGTTGATGCAGGGCGTACTGGGATTGATCCTGATCCGGACCGCAAAAATCTGGGAAGCGCCAGTGATGTCGATCGTGAGTTTTGCGCAATTCTGTTTATCGACCATGATCATCGGGCTATCGATCTTTGGTTGGAAACTGGGATCCAGTCCCTTTTTACTCTTGCGAGATTCCGGCGTGCTCGACGGCGCACCGGCCCTGCACCTCGATTTTGATACCAGCCAGCCACTCATCCCGAATTATCTGGAAAAGATCTCGGATGGTAACGACCTGAATCCGCTGCTACAGAACTACTGGATGGTGATCCATCCACCGGTCTTGTTCCTGGGCTTTGCCTCCACCCTGATCCCCTTTGCGTTTGCCATGGCCGGTGTATTCCACCGTCGTTATACCGATTGGGTAAAACCCGTACAGCCCTGGGCTTTATTCTCGACTGCCGTACTGGGTGTGGGCATCATGATGGGTGGGATGTGGGCCTATGAGTCGCTCACGTTTGGCGGATACTGGGCCTGGGATCCGGTTGAAAATGCCTCGTTGGTTCCTTGGCTGATCGGTGTGGCGGGCTTACACACGTTGTTGATCTATCGACACAGCGGACAGGCCCTGATGAGCACGATCGTATTTTTCGTTCTCACCTTCGGCTTCATTTTATACTCGACCTTCCTGACCCGCAGCGGAATTTTAGGGGAGACCTCCGTGCATGCCTTTACGGGTTCGGGCATGAATCTTCAGTTGCTGGCCTTGATCGCGGCCTTTATGCTGCCGGCTGCGATTTGGATCGGACTCCGTTATCGGGAAATTCCGAAAGTGAATTCGGAGGAGAATTTATCGGCACGGGAGTTTTGGATGTATATCGGTTCGTTGTTGTTTTTCTTATCGGCCGTGCTGATCATCGGGCAAACCTCCCTTCCTGTCTTCAATAAAATCTTTGGCACCACGATCGCGCCGCCCGAGGATGTGGAATTTTCCTACAACAGCGTGCAGGTCTACATCGCCATCCTGCTGGCGTTATTGACGGCGGTGACCTATTACCTGAAATACAAACAAACCGCCCCGGCCTTGTTTTGGAAACGGCTGTTGATTCCCTTGGGTATTTCGGTATTGCTGTCGATCGGATTCGTAAACTTCATTGGCATTCAGTACACGGCGAAGGGGCCGGGTTTTCAAGCGGCCCTCTGGGTATCGGCCGTCTGTAGTTTATTCAGCGTTGTGGCCAATGCCAGTTATATCTGGATCGGCATCAAAGGAAATTTAGCCAAATCAGGCGGGGCCATCGCACACGTGGGATTTGCATTGACACTGCTTGGCATTGTGGTCACCTCTTCCAACAAACAGGTGATCTCCCAAAATAATAATGGTTTTGCCACGCCCCTGGGCGAAGGCGAGAACCCTCGTGAGAACCTGACGCTGGTGCAAGGCGTGCCGGCGGAGATGGGCGGATATACGCTGACCTATGAAAAGGATTCCACGCATCCGAAGAAGAAACTCTGGTATTACCGGGTCCGTTTTCAAAGCAAAGACGGAAAAGAGGAGTTTGTGCTTCAGCCCAATGCATTTGTGAATTACAAGGGGAACAAAGGACTGATGGCGAACCCGGATGCCAAGCACTACTGGGACCATGACGTGTTCACGTATGTCACTTCGCTGCCGGATCCCGAGGCAAAAGAAGATACCACTTCCTTTCGCCGGGAGACCGTACAAGCCGGTGATACCATCTATTACGGAAAGGGATTCATCACCGTAGGCGATCCGCGACAGATCGACAGCGTACCCGAGGAGTTGTTTGGGAAAGGCGGCCGGGTGGTGGAGCTGCCGGTTAGAGTGAACCGTCGAACCGGTGAGAGCGTTTCGCTGACGCTGAGATCGGCCCGGGCCCGCAACCAATGGCTACCCCTCGCCGACACGCTTCAGGCGGACGGTATGATCTTGCAGTTGCAGGAGCAACAGGCGGACGGTAGACTGATCGTGGGTATAAAAGAATCCGACACCTTACTGAAATACGTAACCCTAAAAGCTTTTCACTATCCGTATATCCGGTTTCTCTGGTTCGGTATCTGGCTGACCGCAGCGGGACTGTTGATCAGCACCCGACGTCGAATGTTGCAATGGCTACAAGAAACCAAATCTTAATTTTAACAGTGAACTAATTCTCCTCATTGATAAATGCCCCGGGCATTGTTTACCTTGAGTTATGTTCCGGAAATGGCCTTGCTGGCTCGTTTTATTTTTTGCCGCCGCTTCCCCAGTGTATGGCCAGGAACTCCCCCCGCTGGATACGATTCTTCCCGTACCGCCGCTCAGCGTGCGCATGAAAAACTGGGGACCTAATGATACGATTTTGGTCCCGGCGATCTGGTACCGAAACGAGATCCATACGTTTTTGGAAAATGAAGGCGTTTGGATCGGAAGGGGTTCTGCCGCAAAACAAGCCAAACAGCTCAAGGAATGGACCCGTTTACGAAACGCAGTCTACGTTACTTATCCATATGCGCGTATTGCCGGATCGACGATCAACGATATGAACAAGCACCTCAACGGGGTGAGCGATCGAAAGTCGAAAAAAAAATACCTCGAAAGCCGCGAGCAACAGCTGCGCAAGGAGTTTGCCGATCCGCTGACCAATTTGTCGGTTTATCAGGGAAAGGTTCTCATGAAATTGATCAACCGACAAACCGGGAACAATTGCTATGAGATCCTGAAGGAATACAAGGGAGGATGGAACGCCCGACTTTATCAAACAGTGGCCTTTTTCTTTGGCGGAAACCTGAAGCAGGATTGGGCGCCGGATCAAAACGCCATCGACCGAGACATCGAAAATATCATTCGAGAGATTGACGGGTCTTGGTACAACAACCCGTACAGAAGATAAATCCGGCCTCAATTCACTATTTTCACGGCGTATGAAAGTCGACATCCTGGCTTTTGGCGTACACCCGGACGATGTAGAACTGAGTTGTTCCGGCACGCTGGCCAAAGAGATCAAGAGAGGAAAACGGGTAGCCATCATTGACCTCACCCGAGGGGAACTGGGTACCCGCGGCACCGCTGAAACAAGAGATGCCTAAGCCCGCGAGGCTGCCCGTATTTTGGGCGTACAGGCACGCGAGAATCTGGGCATGCGCGACGGATTTTTTCAAAACGACGAAGCACACCAACGTCTGGTGATCCAGGCCATCCGCACGTATCAACCCTCGATCGTATTGGCAAATATTTTGCACGACCGACATCCCGATCATGGACGAGCCGGCCAATTGGTACGCGATGCAGCTTTTCTCTCGGGCCTGAGCAAGATCGAAACCGTGGATGCGTCGGGCGCTCCACAACCCCGCTGGAGACCCGCCTACGTGTTGCATTATATCCAAGACAACTATTACGACCCGGATCTCGTCATAGATATCACGGATGTTTTTGAAACACGTATGGCCTCCATTCAGGCGTATCAAACTCAATTTCTGGCCACTCCGGGCGATGGACCTCAAACCTATATTTCCACCCCCGAGTTTTATGAAGCCTTGGTAGCCCGCAGCCGCCTCATGGGCAAACGAATCGGTGTGAAATACGCCGAAGGATTCATCTCGGAAAAGAAAATTGGCCTCTCCGACCTCAGCCACTTAGTTTTACACGAAACTTAACCCCAAACTCAGAACTTCGAACTCTGAACTCCGAACTCTGAAAGCTCATCTCCTCATCCCCTCAACCTCCCACATGCCTCTCCCCAAGTTCAACGCGAAAGGACAGCAATTCCACACGGAACTCAAACAACGGATCCAAGCCTATTTCCAGGAAACGGGACAAAAAATGACCGGCAACTGGAAGCTGTACAGTAAGGCCATACTCTTAGTAACCGCCATGATTGCCGTCTACTGTAACCTGATCTTTTTTACCCCCGGGCTTTGGTGGTCGATCTTGGAATGTTTGGTGCTGGGTGGTCTCACCGCATCGATCGGATTCAACATCATGCACGATGGCATGCACGGAAGTTTCAGCAGTCGCAAATGGGCCAATGAGCTGGCCGGACTTACCCTGAATTTTCTCGGCGCCAACAACTTTATGTGGCGATCCAAACATAACATCATACACCACACCTACACCAACATCGAGGGCGTGGATGATGACCTGGAAGCCCGCCCCCTACTTCGGCTTTGTTCGAACCAACCGCGGCTCATGATTCACCGGGTGCAACACTGGTATTTTTGGGCGGCCTACTCTTTGCTATATCTCTGGTGGATCTTCTTCTCTGATTACAAAAAATACTTCCTGGGGCGGATCGGTGACTATCGCTTTCAGCCAATGAAATGGAGCGAGCACCTCAGCTTTTGGGGATTCAAACTCATTCACGCGGGCATATTCATCGTAATCCCGATTGTATTTCTCGGATGGAAAGCCTGGCTGATCGGATTCTTGGTGTATGCGTTGTTCACGGGACTGGTCCTGAGCCTGGTCTTCCAGCTGGCACATACCGTGGAAGAAACCGAGTTTCCGGAACCGGTGGATGGCAAACAGGTGATGGAACACGAATGGGCCATTCACCAGTTGCTCACCACCGCCAATTTTGCGACCCGCAACCGGTTTGTTTCTTGGTGGGTGGGCGGACTGAATTTCCAAATTGAACATCACCTGTTTCCTCGTATCTCGCACGTTCATTACCCGGCGAT
>CAXRAX010000056.1:0-9159 GCA_964229195.1 Chitinophagaceae bacterium
GGTGCAGGCATTTTTGGATGATGTCTTTTTGGATGAGCGGAACGGCCTCCACGGGCATTTCCACACCCAGGTCGCCGCGGGCGATCATGACCCCATCGCTTTCCACGATGATGTCGCGCAGGTTGGCGATGGCCTGCGGCATTTCGATCTTGGCGATGATCTTGGCTTTGTGATTCTTATCCTTGACCAATTTTTTGAGCGAGCGAATATCCTGTGGGTTGCGTACGAAGGATAAGGCAATCCAATCAACCTCCTTGGATAAGATAAAATCAAGGTCGGCCAGATCTTTTTCCGTCATCGATGGAAGGGAGATATCCGTATCGGGCAGGTTGACGCCTTTTTTGGGTAGCAGAGTGCCGGGTAAGGTTACCCGTACTTTAACCTCTTTCTTATCGGTGATCTCTTGTACCACCACTTCCAGTTTACCATCGTCGATCAGGATCTTTTCGCCCACTTTAACATCGGCCGAGAGGTTGGGGTAGGAGACATAGATGCGTTGGCGATTACCGACTACTTTTTCATTCGTGAAGGTGAGGATGTCATCTTCACGCAGGTCCAGCTTACCATCTTCCAATTCTCCGATTCGCAATTTGGGTCCTTGTAGATCGGCCAAAATGGCGATGTTGTATGGTTCCGTTTTATTGATGTCGTGAATGTGTTGGATGATCCGGGCTTTGTCCTCGTGCGTGCCATGCGAGAAATTCAGTCGAAATACATTCGCCCCGGCCCGTACCAATTCCAATAATTGCTCGTATGCGTCGCAGGCCGGGCCAACAGTGGCCACGATCTTGGTACGCTTGAAGGCATGCCGCCGGCCTTCTTCGTTGTTGTATTCTTTGTGGAGGTATTTGGCGATCTTACTCATGGGTGGGGGTTAGCTGGCGAGTATCTTGACGATGGTCAACCATTCATCCGAGATCTTGCCTTTATTCTTAACGGCGGCTTCCAACGGTATGTAGTTCATCTTGTTGTTTTGGATGCCAACGAATACATTGTGTCGGCCTTCCATCAAACATTCCACGGCATGATAGCCCATGCGGCTGGCGATCACCCGGTCCATGCAGCTGGGTGCACCACCCCGCTGGATATGTCCCAGAATGCAAACCCGAATCTCTGCTTTGGGTAGATTTTCTTCCAGTGTCTTTTGTACCTCGGTGGCTCCGCCGAAATCATCACCCTCCGCCACTACGATGAGGTTCACCATTTTTTTCCGACGCTCTTTTTCCTGGAGCGATTGAATGATGTTGTTGATGTCGGTCTTTCGTTCGGGGATCAGGATATTCTCAGCTCCGGTGGCGATGCCGCTATGCAAGGCGATGTAGCCTGCATCGCGCCCCATCACTTCAATGATGAAAATGCGGTCGTGCGCATCCATGGTATCGCGGATCTTATCGATCGCCTCTACGGCCGTATTGACCGCCGTATCAAAGCCAATGGTAAAATCCGTTCCGGAAATGTCTTTATCGATCGTGCCCGCCAGTCCGATGCATGGAATTCCGTGCTCTGCTTGCAGAGCACAGGCCCCACGGAAGGATCCATCGCCGCCGATTACGACCAGTCCCTCAATGCCGTGCTGTTGTAAATGGTTGAATGCCTTTTTTCGTCCCGCTGGCTCCAGGAACTCCTTGCACCGTGCTGTTTTCAGGATCGTGCCCCCACGCTGTATGATGTTGGCGACCGAACGGCTGTCCATCTGAAAGATGTCATTGTCGATCATTCCCTGATAGCCCCGGCGGATACCGAACACCTCGATTTGGTGATAAAGCGCGGTACGGACCACCGCGCGGATGGCGGCATTCATGCCGGGGGAGTCGCCTCCGCTGGTCAATACGCCGATTCGTTTTATTTTCTGTTGCATGGCTAAACGCCGCAAAGGTACGTGAATTCCCCTTTGTGTATGATACACACAGTTGTTCGTTCAGGTGTTTTGTACCTTTGAAGAATGAAAGTTTTGATCACCGGTGTCAACGGATTCATTGGGCAGCACTGGGTTCGGGCGTTGCATCGAATTGGGGCAGAGGTCGTAGCCACGGGGCGGGGAAATGAAAGATTCCCCTCGGCTCTTCGGTCGCGTTACTACGACCTGGATATTACGGATGGCGGGGCGGTGCAGTCCCTCTTGACAGCAGAACGGCCCACGGCCATTTTACACGCCGCTGCCATCAGTAAACCGGATGTTTGTGTGCAAGACACGGCACAAGCCGATCTTGTCAACATAACCGGTACGCAACACCTGCTGAAGGCGGCGGAGTCACTGGGTTGTTATTGCTGCTTTCTGTCGACCGATTTTGTGTTCGACGGGGAGAAGGGGATGTATACGGAGACCGATGAGCCGGCTCCCATCAATTACTATGGACTCACCAAATGGCGGGCCGAACAAATGGTTCAGCAATACGCGCATGGTTGGAGTATCGTGCGCACGGTGACCGTATACGGCCAGCCCGTCGAAGGCCGACCGAATATCCTGAGTACCGTCGTTGATAAGCTGCAACGCGGCGAGGTCTATACAGTCTTCGATGATCAGGTACGGACGCCTACGTATGCCGGTGATCTGGCATGGGGCGTCGCAAAGCTGATTCAGGGATCGCACCCGGGTATCTTTCACCTCAGTGGAGAAGAGATTTTAACACCTTTCCAAATGGCCATCCGCACGGCCGAGTATTTGGGATTGGATCCTTCCTTGTTGACACGGGTGACAGCCGAGACATTTCAGCAGCCGGCTAAACGCCCCCTACGAACCGGATTTGTGGTGGAAAAAGCGAAAAAGACGATCGGATATGCCCCTTGTTCATTCGACAAGGGCTTGCGGTTATCCTTTCCCCGCCCTTAGTTCATCATCAAAATGTTCACCGATCGCTGTAGGATGTTAAAAGCGATTTCGGCCATGAGGTTTTCCCGGTCAAGGGTTGGGTTCACTTCCGTGATCTCCAGACAGCAGATCTTGTGATTCATCATGAACTTACTGATCAGGTCCTCTGCTTCCCGTTCTTTGAGTCCGTGAGACACCGGGGTTCCAGTACCCCGCGAGATGGAAGCGTCGAGGCTGTCGACGTCGAACGAAACATAGATGTCGGTGCAATCCGATAAATACCGAAGCGAGGAGCGGACTATGTTTTCCACACCCTTATTTCGGATCTCCTTGATGCTGATGACCTTGATGCCGTGCTGTTCGATCAGGTGCTTTTCCTCCTTCTCGTAATCCCGCAAGCCGATGTAAATGATGTCCTCGGGTTTGACCTTGGGATGGATCTTGCCAATGCGTTTCAAGCTCTCCCAATGCTTCAGCGTTTGGGCATCGGGTTCGTGGCTGGCACAATCCAAGTTGTCTAGCCCCATCGAGATCGCCATGGGCATGCCATGCAGGTTGCCCGAAGGGGTGGTATAGGGCGTATGCAGGTCGGCATGTGCATCGATCCAGATCACCCCCAGCTTACCCTTTGGACGGGCCATTCGCAAGCCGGCAATGGTGGCCCCCGCCGTGCTGTGGTCGCCACTGATCACCACGGGAAAAAACTGATTCTTGATCGTGTCGGCTACTGAACGCGATACCCGTTCGTAGAGAGTGTTCAATCCCTTGATACGTTTGGCGTAGGGCGAATCGATCGGTTCGTATAGCAAACGGTTCTCCGTTTCCACCCGCTCGGAGGGAAAATGGATGAAAAAATTACTCATGAAATCCAGGGCGGCGATCCGAATGGCCTCAATGCCCAAACTCGCGCCCCGGGTACCCGCACCGATCTCTGAGGGCACCTCGATCAACTTGATATTTCGCATGCGTTTCAAAGGTACGCATTGATTTTTTCGAACAGGTGTTCGGGGGCCTATTCGGTCGTGGTGCCACCCCGAATTTTAGGCTCAAATTTTATCCCCATGATTGTGAATAAATGATTGAGTCCCAGCCGATAGTTCGTGCCGTATCCCTCCCTATATTCGCAGACGGATCGGACGTTTAAAATTTCAATGAAGTGCGCTTAAAAACATTAGAGATCAAGGGGTTCAAGAGCTTCCCGGACAAAACGGTGGTTCAATTCGACGAGAACGTGACCGGCATTGTAGGGCCCAACGGTTGTGGAAAATCCAATATCGTGGACAGTATCCGCTGGGTGATCGGGGAGCAGAAGATCAGCCAACTCCGGTCCGAGAACCTGGAAAGCCTGGTTTTTAACGGATCCAAGACCCGTAGTTCCAGCGGACTGGCAGAGGTCAGTCTCACTTTCGAAAACACGCGCAACCTGTTGCCTACGGAATTCAATACTGTTACCGTCACCCGTCGCTTCTACAAGAGCGGGGAAAGTGAATATCGGCTCAACGATGTGCAGTGCCGGTTGAAAGACATTCAAAATTTGTTTTTGGATACCGGTATCAGTACCGACAGCTACGCCATCATCGCCCTGGACATGGTCGATGACCTGATCAAGGACAAAGACAACAGTCGTCGAAAAATGCTGGAGCAAGCTGCCGGCATCTCGATATATAAGACCCGGAAGAAAGAAGCCCGTAACAAACTGGAGGCGACCGAACAAGACCTGGCCCGCATCGAGGACCTCATCTTCGAGATCAACAATCAGCTCAAAGCCCTCGAGAACCAAGCCAAAAAAGCAGAGAAGTACCACGAGATAAAAAAAGAGTATCGGGAAACCAGCATCGAATTGGCCAAAGCCTCTCTCGAGGGTTTCAATCTTTCTTTTCAAGACCTGACCCAGCAACAGCAGACGGAAACCGACCGAAAAATAGCCATCGAAGCGGCCATCGGCACCAAAGAAGCTGAGCTGGAAAAAGAAAAACTAGCCCTGCTCGAAGAAGAACGTACGCTACAGCAACGTCAAGGGGCTTTCAACGAACGCATCCAGCAACTTCGCACGCTGGAGTCGGAAAAAAGCCTGGCTCAGCAAAGACTGGAGCACCTCAAAGAAAAGCAAGGTAGTCTCAGCGATTTCTTGCAAAAAGCTACGGGGCAAGTGGCCGGTCTTCAGGAAAGCATCACCTTTTCTCAGCAACAGATAAAAGAAGAGGAAACAGCGCTCGGCCAATTGGAGGAGCAACTGCGCGGACGCAGCGAGGCGGTCGAAAATCTTCGTCAATCTCTCGCAACCAAACGAGCGGCTTGGGAGCAGGCCCGCACGGCACACCAGGATGTGCAACGTCAACAATTTGAAGCGGAGAAACAAGTGGCCGTAGCCGATACTTCCATTCAAAACCTGCAACGGGCCATCCAACAGATCGAAACGGAACGGGCGCAGCGTCAGCAGGACGAACAACAACTCACCCAACAATATCAGCAGGCCGAAAAGGAATTGTCGATAAAGAAAGTTGACCTGGAGCAACTCCAAAAACATCAAGACAACACCAAGGAGCAGATCCTCCAATCGCAGGCCATGCTGGAGGGATTGAGAAATCAATTGGCCGAAGAATCCCGCAAACTGGACGCCAAGCGAAACGAATACGACCTGCTCAAGAGCATGATCGATTCTATGGAAGGTTACCCGGAATCGGTAAAATTCCTGCACAATAACCCCGCCTGGAACCCTGCTGCACCGATCCTGTCCGACGTGCTCTATGTACGGGAAGAATTCCGTACCGCTCTGGAAAACGTACTGGAGCCTTTCCTCAGCTACTACGTGGTGGACGACCTGGCAACCGGACTCCGAGCTGTACAACTGCTCGACGCCAACCGAAAAGGGAAAGCCAATTTCTTCTTGCTGGATAAGCTTGCCCAACAAACACCCGGCGAGCGAGCCACGGATTCCGTACCCGGACTGGTCGCCGCCCTCGACGTGGTGGAGGTTGATCCGAAATACCGTCACCTGGCCGAGCACCTGTTGGGCCAAGTATACATCGCCGAAACGGAGACCGCACTCGAGCAGGCTACTGCACCGGTAGTTATTGAGAAGTCGGGTAAATATGTACGAGGTCGCTATTCCCTCACGGGTGGCAGCGTGGGACTGATCGAAGGCAAAAAGATCGGCCGTGCCAAGAACCTGGAAAAGCTTAAAGAAGAGATCGATGCCCAGGACCGTGTGGTAGATGACCTGCGTGCCCGCATGCAAGCCAAACACAACGAGGTCATCGCCTTCAATGAAGATCTTCGGGAGGTGGCCCTTCGAGACGCCGAACGAGCCATTCAAAATTTGACCAACGAGTCATTTGCCCTGCGCAATAAATTAGAGAACATACAAGCCTTGCAAAAATCCAGTGCCACTCGTCTGGAAGAATTGCAACAACAACTGATCCAAACCCAAGCCAGTGTTTCGGGCGTACGGATTCAATTGGCAGGTTTTGCAGAAAAGATACAAAGTCATCTCGCAGCTCTTCAAGCAGCCGAGCAGGCCTTCCTGGAGGAGGAGACCCGCTTCTCTCAAGCTCAGACCGACTTCAATGAGTTCAATCTGCTGCTCACTCGTCAACAAAGCAAGATCGCCGGACTCATTCAGGAATTGGATTTCCGTAGCAACCAATGGAATTCCCTGAACGAACAGATTCAAAGCAATCAAAGTCATTTAGCCGATACCAATCAGTCGCTGGACCTCATCCGCAACAGCCTGCAGGAGATGGAGCAAAACCTGAACCAGCAATTGCGTGACAAGGAAGCGGCTGAAAAGGAGCTGAACGAGGCCGACCAAGCTTATTACAAACACCGCAACGAGGTGCAAGAGCAGGAAAGCGCCATACGTCATCAAGTTAAAGAGCGCGAGCAGGTCGAATTTTTATTGACAGCCATCAAGGATAAACTGAATGATCTGAAACTTCAATTGGCCGGCATGAAAGAGCGGCTGGATGTGGAATTCAAGATTCAACTCGATGATATTCTCGGTCAGGCTCGTACCAGTGAAGTGGCCCTCGAAGAACTACAGGAAAAAGCGGACCGGATGCGCAAGCGTCTCGAGAACCTCGGAGAAGTGAATCCCATGGCCGTAGAAGCCTTCCAGGAAATGAAGACCCGCTACGATTTTATCGTAGAACAAAAAACAGATCTGGTCGATGCCAAAGAGAGTTTACTGAAAACCATCGAAGAGGTGGAGGCTACGGCCAATCAAAAATTCCTGGAGACCTTCCACTTGGTGCGGGAAAATTTCCAAAAAGTATTCAAGACCCTATTTACGGATGATGATCAGTGCGACCTGGTCCTCGAAAATCCGGAAGACCTGGCCGAGACCGGCATCGATGTGATCGCAAAACCAAAAGGCAAACGCCCCAGCTCCCTGACCCAGCTCAGTGGGGGAGAACGAACACTGACGGCGACCGCATTGCTCTTCGCGATCTATCTCATCAAGCCGGCGCCCTTCTGTATTCTGGATGAGGTGGATGCCCCGCTCGATGACGCCAACGTCAGCAAGTTCACCAATATGATCCGCCAATTCAGCGAGAACTCCCAGTTCATCATCGTCACGCACAACAAGATGACCATGAGTGCGGTTGATGTGATCTACGGCGTTACCATGCAAGAACCTGGTGTGAGTAAATTGGTGAGTGTAGACTTCAGAAGTTTGCAGTCGGCCAACTAATTCCCCCGAGCCCATTCCAACCGGGCGATTCTTCCTTTGGCACCAGCCAGGAATATCGTATTTCCTTTTTTAGATGTCACGCATACGTGGTATCCGGTGGTGCTGATCGATCTCCAATCCAGTCCTGCATTTTCGCTGATATCCACGCCGCTGGTTCCGCAAGCGACCAAGCGCTTGGCATCGATCCAAACGACTCCGCTTCGGTAACCATGCGGTCCTCGGTTGGGTAGCTTCCACGAATTTCCTCCATCAAAGCTGATGGCACAGACGGCACTGTCGATCTTGTCGTTCGAAAAGTCACCACCCACCACCACGATTTGTTTTGCCCTTCGGGAACGATTATGTTGATATGTCGCAACAGCATTGGCGCCGGTCGACTCCAATCCACTTATAAGCGGCAACCGAATCGCCCGGTCTCGCAGGAACATCCGTGTGTGCACACCGCCACTGACAAAAACGGCCTCATCCCGACGCACCGAAGCGATGTTGGATCCACTTGCGGCAAAACAAGCTTCTCCGGCCAGGGCCGGGGGGCGATTGCTGAATGGGATCTCTTGCCAGGACTGACCTCCATCAAAGCTTCGCAAGATGAAAAAACGTCCATCGATCGGATCGCCAAGGATCATTCCCGCTCGATTGTTCCAGAAGAACAAGGCATCCATAAAAATGCGTTTGTCCTCGTTCTGGTAAACGACCAACCAATTTTTTCCTTTGTCGGTTGTTCGTAAAACATAACCCGGACTTCCCACACCCATCACCACAGCGGTGTTCTCGTCAAAAGCTTCTATGTCGCGAAAATCAATTTTTTCAAAACCGGGGATTTGTTTCCAATTCCAGCTGTTTCCACCATCTGTGGATATACCTACCTGTCCGTTGGTGCCACTTGCCCACACCACCCGATCCGTGACGGCTGAAAGGCCTCGTATATGCGCCGTCGTCCCACTGTTCAAATTCACCAGCTGCTGCGCCCAAACGCTGCAAACGAGTAGGGGACATACGAAAATCAACCGGATTCCGTTTTTAAAAGAGACCATGTCATAAAAATAAGAACGGCAAGCGGGTTTCCGCTTTTCTATACCTTTGACCTTCAAACGACCCGATATGTTACGATCCCTCTCCCTGTTGGCCCTCAGTAGCCTGATCATTCTTCTTTCCTGTCAAAAGGAGACCAGCTTTGAGGGGGACAATACCCCGGCAGAAGGCGCGCTTCGCAGCGACCTCAACGGCGACTGTACCCCCAAGACCGTTAATGGAACCTATACCGCCGGCACGGCGCTGGTCTCGTCCGTCAACACCATCACTTGTGAGGTGAATGTAACCAAAACAGGACCCTATGTGATCTTGACCGATACCATCAACGGATACTACTTTAGCGGCACGGGTACGTTTACCAGCCTGGGTAGCAATACGGTCACCCTTCGCGGAAACGGAACACCCTTTTCCGCCGGGGTGAACAATTTCATCGTCAGCTTCGATAGCACTTTTTGTGATATTCAGGTAACCGTTCAAGGTAGCGGTGGTGGGGGAGGTGGCGGGAATGCCGCCTATACATTGGTGGCTGGCGGAACACCCAGCCACTGCGCCCAAGCTGTTGTTACTGGTACCTACACTCAAAATGCCGCAGTGACCGCCAGCAATACCGTCAACATTACGGTTA
>CAXRAX010000057.1:0-24977 GCA_964229195.1 Chitinophagaceae bacterium
CCATCCCGCCGGTGAATGCGCCGATCGAAAAAACGGGACCCGGAACAGCGCGCACCATTCCCATTCCCACCAACATATCTTTTTGATCGATGCGGATGGCACCGGGATTATTTTCTTGTACCCGTCCCGGACGCACACTCCATTGTTCATACATCAGGGGGAGCAATACTTGTCCCCCGCCAAAAACGAAGCTTCCCATTCGATATGTATTCTCGAAGAGATTAATAGGTTTTCGTTCGGGCCATTGTTGTTTTCTGGCCAGCTCACTAAAAAAACCGGCCAGCAAAAAAACAATTCCGAACAACCAAAAGTTCCACCAACGGATCGTTTTCGGCTTATCGCTTTGTTGGGGAATACGCTTGTTGCTGAAATTGGTGGCGATGCCACCGGCCACCATCAGGGCGGGGATCATCCAGGGACTTCCAAAAAACACAAAACAGATGACCCCCGAAATGAAAAAGATGATCCAGGTGATGGTGTTCTTAACCGCTAACGGAAACAACTGAAGGGCGGCGTAACCCAGAAAGCCCGCGGCCATGGGGGCAACATATTGAAAAGCCGAATGCTTCAACCCCCAACCCCGATCGATCAGAAAGGTCAACCCGCCCATCAATACGCAAGCCGGTAAAATCCAGATCAACAGGGTCAGCACCGCCAGCGGAACACCGCCTCTTTTATAACCAATAAGGGTGAGGGTTTGGGTGGAGGAGGCTCCGGGAAGCAATTGACAAAAGGAATTATAATCCATCAGTTCGGCCTCACTTACATAGGGTCGGTTTCGGACAAATCGCCTTAACATCAACCCTAAATGGGCTTGCGGTCCGCCAAACGCGGTTAGGCTATGCCAGGCCACGGAGCGCAAAAAGGGGATGTGTCGAAGGAGCATATTTAAATATAGCGGAAAAACGAAGTATTTTGAGGCAAATCTACTTGCATGCGCATTTTACCGATCGGCTTGATTCTATTGTTGGTGACTTTGCATTTGTCGGCCCAGGACAAAAAAGAACAACTGCGCCAACGAATGTTTAAGAAGGTGGAAGAGGTTATTCCCAAGACGAATGCGTGGCGAGAGGACATCCACCAAAACCCTGAGCTCGGCAACCGTGAGTTTCGTACAGCCAAACTGATCGCAGCGCATTTGCGGTCGTTGGGACTGGAAGTACAAGAAGGCGTTGCATATACCGGGGTGGTCGGTTTGCTGAAGGGCGCCAAGCCCGGTCCCTGTATCGCCCTTCGGGCGGATATGGATGCGCTACCGGTAACAGAGCGGGTGAATATTCCATTTGCGTCCAAAGCGCGTACCACGTACAACGGACAAGAAGTGGGCGTGATGCATGCCTGTGGCCACGATACGCATGTCGCCATGTTGATGGCCGCCGCGGAAGTATTATCTGCTTTTAAGAATGAGATCGCCGGCTCCGTCAAGTTTATTTTTCAGCCAGCGGAAGAGGGCGCCCCCGAAGGAGAAGAGGGTGGAGCACCCCTGATGGTGAAGCAAGGGGTCATGGAAAATCCAACAGTTGACATGACGTTTGGATTTCATATTGAATCGGACATAGAAGCAGGAGAGATCCAATACAAATCCGGCGCCTTCATGGCAGCAGCCGACTGGTTCTCGATCCTGGTGAAAGGAAAAGGAAGTCACGGCTCCCAACCCTGGAAGGGCGTGGACCCCATTCAGGTTTCCGCACAGATCATCGACGGATTGCAGGCCATCGTTAGCCGACAGTCTGAGCTCACCAAAGCCCCGGTGGTCATAACCGTAGGCAAGATCAACGGAGGGGTTCGCCAAAACATCATTTCCGAAACCTGTCAAATGGCCGGTACGATCCGAACGCTGGATTCAGATATGCAAAAAGAGGTTCACGAAAAGATCAAACACACCGCTAAGCATATTGCAGAAGCTTCAGGCGCTACCGCTGAGGTGACCATCGAAACCAAAACCCTCGTTACCTACAACGACCCCGAATTACTCAAGCGGGTTATACCTTCTCTCGAAAAGGCAGCGAGTCAAGTCAAACCACGTGAGTGGGTGACGGGCGGCGAAGATTTTTCTTATTATGGCACCAAGGCTCCCGCGGTGTTTTTGTATTTAGGAGGAATGCCCAAAGGAAACGATCCAAACAAAGCCCCACCCCACCATACGGCCGATTTTTATGTCGACAACAGCGGCATGCCCACCGGCATCCGCGCTTTTTGTAGCCTGGTATTGGATATGATGCAATCCAAATAACATGAGCCGCTGGATAATTCTATTTCTTCTCTTCGCGTGCCATACTGCCAACGCCCAGCGCACCGACGCCAAGTTGTATCGGAAGATCGAACAGGCGGTTGCCGGATTTCAGGGACAAATAGGCGTATATGTAAAGGATCTTCGTTCGGGAAAAACGGTCCTGTATCACGCCGACACCCTCTTTCCGACGGCGAGTATTGTTAAGGTGCCGATTTTGCTGGGGATCATGGACCGACTCCACCGCGGAGAATTGAGCTACGACTCCGGTTTTGTTTACAAAGACTCCCTTCTCTATGCCGGAGAGGATATACTGGGCTCTTTTAAGTCCAACGAAAAAATCGCGCTCAAAAAGATCATCATGCTGATGATGACCACGAGCGACAATACCGCCAGCCTTTGGTTACAATCCATTGCCGGCACCGGCACCCGCATCAATCACCTGCTCGACAGCCTGGGATACAAATACACGAGAGTGAACTCCCGTACACCCGGGCGAGAAGCAAATCGTACGCAATTCGGGTGGGGACAAACCACCCCCCGAGAAATGGGCGAGCTTTTTGAGCGAGTTTACCGGAATCAACTATTCTCCCCGGCAACCGACGACCGAATGCTTCGCTGCATGGGAAGAAATATTTGGGATGAGGATGAAGCGCTTTCTCGATTTCCTCCCTACATCGAGGTGTTCAGCAAAAACGGATGCGTCAATGCCTCCCGAAGCGAAGCCATGATCGTGAATGCACCCAACCGGCCCTTTGTATTCTGCGTCTTTACAAAAAACAACAAAGACCAGCGGTGGACGCACGACAACGAAGCCTGGACACTCGCCCGAAGCCTGGCAGATATACTATGGGAACATTTTGAACCGAATGATCGGTGGGGGATCGATCAGCGCAAGAGTAAATAAGCAAGCCAACTCATGATCCAAGCCAATCCGGTCATGTATACGAGTTGTATGGCCGGCCACTTCCAGCTGCGGGTTTCCCGACGCACCACCGCCAGCGTGCTCATGCACTGCATGGCCAACGCATAGAATATCAGCAAAGACACACCTGTAGCCAAGGTGAATACGATCGATCCGTCGGGGCGGGTGGCACTTCGCATTTTGTCTTTCAGCACCTTGTTGCTGGATTCATCTTCCCCAACACTATATAAGGTGGCCATGGTGCCTACGAAAACTTCCCGTGCGGCAAAAGAAGTGATCAACGCGATTCCGATCTTCCAATCAAACCCCAATGGAGCGATCACGGGCTCGATCGCATGGCCCAATATGCCGGCGTAAGACGATTCAAGCTTTTCACTATGGTATTCCCTTTCGATTTGCTCGGCCGGTTTGACGGCAACCGATTTGGCATCCCGATAACGCTGCTCGACAGCCTGCATGTTGTCGCTTGGGCCAAAAGAGGAAAGTCCCCACAACACCAAACTGATGATCATGATCACCTTTCCCGCATCGAACAAAAAGATCTTTGCCTTATTGAACATAACGGTAACGGTGTTTCCCCACCGAGGCATTCGATAATCGGGTAGCTCCAGAATAAAAAAGCTTTTTTCTTGAATGCGGATAAACCACTTAGCGATATTGGCCACCAGAAGCGCGATCACGACACCGAAAACATATAATCCCATCATCACCAGCCCCTGCAAACTCAACCACCCCAAAAGATATGTATCGGGTATTACCAGTCCCGTTAAAATTGAATACACCGGCAATCGGGCCGAACAGCTCATCAATGGGGTGATCAGAATGGTCAGCAGTCGTTCTTTTTTGTTCTCAATGTTGCGTGCGCTCATGATCGCCGGAACGGCGCAGGCAAAGCCACTGATCATGGGCATCACGCTTTTACCGTTGAGTCCGACACTTCGCATCAGCCGATCGGTCAGAAAGCTGATTCGTGCCATGTAGCCGGAGTCCTCCAGCAGCGTAATGATCCCGAAGAGGATCATGATCTGGGGAACGAATACGAAGATGCCGCCCAGTCCGGCCACCACGCCGTTGATCAACAAGTCGCTCCACGCATTCACCGGCAAGGTTTCTCCCAGCCACCCGGAGAAGACACCGAACCAACCTTCGATCCAGTCCATCGGATACTTCGCCAGCAAGAACACGGCCTGAAACATCAAAAACAAAACCGTCAGTAAGATCAGATTCCCCCAGCGCCGATGAAGAAAAACCGAATCAAGCCGTTCAGTGATCATTTTCTTTTTCAGCGGATCGGGTTCTGTTGTGGAGGCCTGCATGATCTCGCGAATGCGAGCGTATCGCTGCAGGATCTCTTCTGCCTGCGTTTTGGTGGGATTGAATTTATTTTTTTCCTCGACGGATTCCAGTTCCCGTTGTTTCGGCAGGGAGAGTGATTCGCGATGGATCAGGTAGTGAATTGCCTTATAGTCGGCAATGCCCGGGAAGAGCGATTGTGTCTCTGCAACCGCCACAGGAGCCAATGCTTTGGCGGAAATGATGGGGCGAGCGGCAGTTTTTACGGGTTGTTTAGACCAGAGCTGAATCGTTTTTTTCAATTCGCCGATGCCCTTGTTTTTGCGGGGATTCACCGCCACCACCGGCACCCCGAGTTCGCGCTCCAAGGCGGGGATGTCGATCTGGATACCTTTTTTCCGAGCCTGGTCCATCATGGTCAACGCGATCACCACCGGCACATTCAGGTCGATCAGCTGGGAACAAAGCAGTAGGTTTCTTTTCAGGTTGCTGGCATCGGCCACAGCGATCACGAGGTCTGGGCGAAATCCTTCGTCGGCGCCGATCACCACCCGATAACTGACCCACTCATCTATCCGTTTGGGATATAGCGAATAGGTTCCGGGCAGGTCGATGGCTTCTGCGGGCAGCTCTCCGATGGAAAATTGTCCGGTGGTCTTATCTACCGTCACCCCAGGAAAATTCCCGACCTGTTGGCTCATGCCTGTAAGGCAGTTGAACAGCGAACTTTTACCGCTGTTGGGGTTGCCAACCAGGGCGATATGGAGCGGGGCGGATTTCAATTTGGCAAAAGTAGACCGGAATTGTGAACTCCCCGTATCATTTCCCGTTTTTGAATCGGATACCCGGTAACTTTGCCGCCAATTCTATATCCATGTTCAAGCAATCCACCCTTTTCTTCGCTATCCTACTGTTTTTCTCTGCCTGTGTGCCTCAGACAAAAAAGATGATGCGAGCCGATCAAGCGGTTCAAGTCCGCTTTCAGCAACACGTTTCATATCTGGCTTCCGATTCGTTGGAGGGAAGGCGTACCGGTACCCAAGGCGAGTTGTTGGCCCGTAATTATATAGCGGAACAGTTTCAGCGCGCGGGGCTGTTGCCCAAAGGCCTTGACGGATATATTCAACCGTTCGAGGTGAACGAGGGTAAAAAACCGCAGACCGGGTCTTATCTGCTTTTTCAAGCCGACACGTTAAAGGCCGACAAGGATTATTTCTTTTTCCCCTGGAGCGCGAAGGCGGAGATAAAAGACAAATCCCTTCCCGGTGTTCGGGAGGTGAATACCTTGTGGATCATCGATCTGAATGAGGGTATAAGCGACAACGCGGGCAATCCCCATTTTGACCTGGGTACTTATATATATGAGCAGGCCAAAAAAGCTTCCGGCGCCGGGGCCACTGCATTGTTGTTGTACAACACGCATCCGTCGGGCGACAAGCTCGTCTTTCAGCCCAAAGACCGTACCGAAACCCTGCCCGTTCCGGCCGCTTATCTGCGTAACGAAGCGGCCATTCGAACCATTCAGGCTTCAAAGGGACCTATTTATGTAGAAGCACGGATCGCATTTGAAGAGAACATCCGTCGCGGATACAACGTACTCGGCTACGTCGATAATCAGGCAGAAAAAACCGTCGTTCTCGGAGCGCATTACGATCACCTCGGCTACGGAGAGGATAACAACTCGCGCCACACCGGCACGCCCGACATACACAATGGAGCCGACGACAATGCCAGCGGCACTTCGATGTTGATTGAGTTGGGCCGACTCTTCAAACAAAAATCCGCTCAAAAGAATAATTATCTCTTCATTGCCTTTTCGGGCGAAGAACTCGGATTGTACGGCTCCAAATATTTCACCGAGAAACCCACCATCGATCTCAGGTCGATCAACTATATGATCAATATGGATATGGTGGGACGACTGCCCGACAGCAGTAAAACCATCACGCTTGGCGGATATGGAACCTCCCCGGCCTGGTCTAAGGTGATCGATCCGAAAAAAAATGAGGTGCTCGGTATCCGCATCGATTCCAGCGGTACTGGTCCCAGCGACCACTCTTCCTTTTACCGAAAAGACATACCGGTGTTGTTTTATTTCACCGGCTTGCATACCGACTACCACAAGCCCTCGGATGATGCCGATAAGATCAACTACTCCGGAATGGTGCGCATCCTTCGGCACATCGAACGCACGGTAGGCGGACTGAACGAAGAACCCAAGCTTGCCTTTTTGAAAACCCGCGAAGCACAAACCACCACCACCGCCCGGTTCAGTGTAACCATGGGCATCATGCCCGACTATACCTATTCTGGTAAGGGGGTACGGGCGGATGGTGTGGGCGAGGGAAAGCCGGCCCAAAAAGCCGGACTCAGAGCGGGCGATATCGTACTTCAGATCGGCGAATACAACATCAGCTCGATGGAAAGCTATATGCAGACCCTCGGGAAGTTCAAAAAAGGCGATACGGTAAAAGTTGTTTATCAGCGGGGAGATAAAACCGAAGAAGTAAACGTAACTTTCTAGAAAGAAGCTTCATGGCGGAAAGGGGACAAAAACTTATTCTCGATACGGCGGCCCTCAACGAGATGTTTTTTGACGAGGCCTGTCTGCTCGGGATCATGGCCCCCATTCGGGATTATCAGTTCGTGTGGCACCTGAACGCCCAACTGCAACTCGACTTTCGCATCAACGACCTCGAGATCGGTCTGGTCAGAAAAAAAAGAGAGTATTTTTTCAAGGTCTATGAATATCGTCGACGCGACTCGATGCTCGAACATTATTTATACGTCAATCAATTCGATGGCGAATACCTGCTGCCCGAATTAAAGCACATGGATTACCTGTGGTTGATGAAAGGAGACGAGATCGAGCCGGCCTGGCTGGAGGAAACCATGCAAGCCATCCGAGGCACGCATTCCGTTCAGATGGTTGTGAAGCTGGCCATCGACCAGGTCAAACACCGCGAAAATCTTTTATTCTGACTGTATGTGGACGGAAACCGACAACACCCTCTATCGAAAATTTCAGTTTCGTGATTTTTCGGAAGCATTTGCCTTCATGACCCGCGTGGCGATGTTAGCCGAGCAGCAACAGCATCATCCGAAATGGACCAACGTCTGGAATACCGTCGAGATCTGGCTCAGTACACACGACGCCGGAAACATTGTTACTGAAAAAGATCACATCCTCGCTAAAGCGATCGATTCCCTGTTTTGATTTCTATTCGGATGGGCGGATCACGAGCCGCTTTTCGCCCGGAGCTGTCAGCGCCCCAATGGGTAACAGATGGTCGGATAGGCCGAATGCTTGCAGCTGCTCTTTGAGTGCACCTACCGACGCTTTCGCTACAGCGATCAGCAGGCCGCCATTGGTTTGTGGGTCGGGCAGCAGCGTGAATGCCTCGGCTACCGGTACACCTTTTTCAAATTGAACATCTGTCTGATACCGACTCCAGTTGCGGGTCGTCGAATCCGGAAAAATGCGTTGCTGAATATATTGTGATACGCCCGGTAGCAAACGAAGTTGGTTATAATAGATCTCTGCTCCGCAATTGCTTCCTTGTGCCATTTCGCTGAGGTGTCCGAGTAGGCCAAATCCCGTTACGTCGGTGAGGGCATGTATGCCCGCCATGTTTCCCAATGATTCTCCGATCTTATTCAGAGAGCCCATTGTTTTGAAAAGCGGTTCGTCGTGTGCCGGATCTAACAATCCTCTTTTTCTTGCGGTCGACAGAATGCCACTTCCCAGTGGTTTGGTCAGGAACAGCAGATCGCCGGCCTGGCCGCCACTATTCTTTTTTATATCTCGGGTGGAGAGGCGTCCGTTGACCGATAGGCCGAAGATCGGATCGGTGGAATCGATGCTGTGTCCGCCCGCCAGGGGAATATTCGCCTCTTTGCATACAGCGCGTGCGCCTTCGATCACTTCGGCGGCAAGTTCGGCGGGGAGTTTGTCGACCGGCCAACCCAGCAAGGCCAGGGCCATCAGGGGTTTTCCACCCATTGCGTAGATGTCGCTGATCGCGTTGGCGGCCGCGATCCGTCCGTATTCAAATGGTTCGTCGACGATGGGCGTGAAAAAATCGGTAGTGGAGATCAGTGCGGTGCCATCGCCCAGGTCCAGCACGGCGGCATCATCGAGAGATTCATTTCCTACTAACAAACCCGGAAATGTGTTGGCGTGAGTGCCGGGCTTTATGATCTGCTCCAGCAGTTGCGGGGAGATCTTGCAGCTACAACCCGTGTTTCGGGTGAAGGCAGTAAGCGGGGTGTGGGCAGCCTGATCCATATAATTCATCGATTCAATAAAAGGGTGGCGTTGCTTTCTTGTACATCCGGGGATTCGATCACTCGGATGAGGGACTCGGCCTGCTCCCGGTTATACAAGGATTTTTGATAGAGTTTGTCGTAATAACGCAACAGGATATCGAACGCCTCCGCAATCTGTCCGTTTTGAATGAAGCCGATCGCTTCAGTGGCGTTCTTGTCGCCTAATTTTTTTCGGATCCGGTCGGTGGCGTCGGCGAGTCTCTGTTTGTCGAGCGAGCCATATCCCTCAATGATGTAAAGCAATCTTTTTTCGAATGGAATATTCAGAAAATATACCGGCGAGCAACGGACTTGTTGCCAGAGGACCTGCGGGATATTCACCCGACCGATCCGCTGCGATTCATCTTCCACCCAGATGCGGGTAGGATCTTTCTGTTGAATCCGATAGAGGGTCAGCGCTAGGTTGTTCTCAAAATGTTCTTGGGAGGGTTGTTCGGGCTGACCAATATTTCCGAAAGCAGATCCCTTGTGATGGGCAAGCCCCTCCAGATCCAATACAAACTCCTGCTTTTTTTTCAGGGTAGCGAGCAGATCCGTTTTCCCAGAACCCGTATAACCGCCCACCAGGTGCAACGGATATTCTTTTTCAAATTGACTCAGCGCCCACCGGCGAAAACTTTTATATCCGCCAGCGAGGGTATAGACGTTAAGCCCATATAGGTTCAAGAGCCAGGCAACGCCTCCGCTTCTCATGCCGCCTCGCCAGCAGTGAACCAATACTGTTTTCGATCCGTATTTGGATGTGATCTCCTCGGCTTGTTCCACCAGAGGGCGCATTTTGGGGCCGAAGAAATCCAGTCCCACCTTGATCGCTCGTTCCCGGCTTTCTTGTTTGTACGTGGTGCCTACGACCTTTCTTTCTTCGTCGGTGAAGAGAGGAAAGGATATGGCACCGGGGAGATGGGCATGAAGAAATTCACTCGGACTCCGCACATCCAATACCGGATGTTGTTCCGATAATTCGAGGAATTTCTCAATGTCGATCGGGCGCACCGGTTTATCTGTTCATAGAGGCCAGGAACTCTTCGTTGCTCTTGGTCCCCTTAATACGATTTTGCAGTTCGCGCATGGCCTCCTCCGTATTCATATCGGTGAGGTATACGCGCAGCAGGTTCATCCGCTGCAATACATCTTTATCCAGCAAGAGATCGTCGCGCCGTGTAGAAGACGACGTAAGGTCGATCGCCGGGTAGATCCGTTTGTTGGCCAGTTTTCGATCGAGTTGCAGCTCCATGTTACCGGTTCCTTTGAATTCCTCGAAGATGACCTCGTCCATTTTGCTTCCGGTATCGACCAGTGCGGTGGCGATGATCGTGAGGGATCCGCCGTTCTCGATCTTACGGGCGGCACCAAAGAATTGCTTGGGCTTTTGCATGGCATTGGCTTCCACACCACCCGATAATACTTGACCGGAGGCTGGGGCTACGGTGTTATGGGCACGGGCGAGGCGGGTGATCGAGTCGAGCAAGATCACCACATCGTGTCCGCATTCGACCAAGCGCTTGGCTTTTTGTAGCGCCATCGTGGAGACCTTCACGTGCTTTTCGGCGGGTTCGTCGAAGGTGGATGCGATGACTTCCGCTTTTACGCTGCGTTCCATGTCGGTTACTTCCTCGGGTCGCTCATCTACCAGCACCACCATCAGATAACATTCGGGATGGTTGGCGGCGATGGCATTGGCCACGGCCTTGAGCAGCATGGTTTTTCCCGTTTTGGGTTGGGCCACGATGAGTCCCCGTTGTCCTTTTCCGATCGGCGTGAACAGGTCCATGATCCGCGTCGAATAATCGCTTGGTGTGGTGAACAGGTTCAGTTTTTCGAAGGGGAAAAGCGGGGTGAGGTAATCGAACGGCACGCGGTCGCGCACTTCTTCGGGGCGCTTGCCATTGATACTTTCGGTTTTGACGAGCGCAAAATATTTTTCTCCTTCGCGCGGCGGTCGAACCATTCCCACCAATGTGTCGCCGGTTTTGATGGCGAGTTGTTTGATCTGCTGAGGGGCTACATAAACATCATCGGGCGAGGAGAGATAGTTATAGTCGGAGGAGCGCAGAAATCCGTAGCCGTCGGGCATCAGTTCCAACACGCCTTCGGCCTGGATGAGTCCGTCGAACTCCACATTAAAATTCGGGTTCTCGCGGCGGGGCTGGAAGGAGGGGCGGTAGCCACCCGGGGGCGGGGCTGTTTCCTGTTGTTGTACTTGTTCGTCGGATTCCTGCAGAATCGCGGAGGCCAACTTCATTTGTGCATCCGGCTCGGTTTTGGGAGCTGCAGCGGGCACTTCGGGCTGTCCTTCTTCAGGTGCAACGGGTGTTTTACGGGGTCTGCCGCGTTTTGCGGGTGCTTTTTCGTCTTTGTTACCAGCCATTTTTTCTTTTTTAGGATTCTTGATGTGTCGGTCGACACGGCTTTAAGAGAGAAGATTAATAAGAAATGATAAAGGTTGTGGGGGATTGTGCGGATCGAAAAGGAATGAACTGCCGTCTTTCAGCGGCGATCTATCATACTGGTAAGAGGGGGTTCAACATTATTCCGAAACCCGACTTGTGAATTGAAAAGATTGATGAAGGGAGGAAAGCCGGATAAATGGGTTGCTTTCCGAAGGCAAATATAAGGCGGGGCGCCCAACATAAAAAAAGTCCCGCACCGGCGGGACCAAAACAAAGCGTGATCACCTGATAAACAGGCGTTTATATACTAAAATCATTTGGTTGCAAAAATCTTAATGACACCATCGTTTTCGCTGCTAACCACCAGGAGGCTGCGACCGAGCTTATTATCCTTGGCCCCAATAAACAGGAGGCCTTCGGGCGCATCCCCGCAAGCCAGCAGTTTAAGATACACTGGTTGGCGGGGGTTACTCACATCATAAACGGCTACGGCATCTGACCTCTCCAGTCCTACAAAAAGAGTTTTCTTCCCGCCAACCGTACCGAGTGCCACACCTTCGGGTTCCGACCCCTTATCATCGCTGCGGGCATCGTCGTAAGAAAACCAAAGGTTGCACTTGGTGTCCAGTTCATTTTTACTGTCAAAGACCAATGCGCCGGTTTGCCCATTCCAAACACTGAAAGATCGGGAGTTGAGCGTGTAGAGGGAATCGTAGTCGCCATCAAAATCGATGTCTCCGGCCGTGCGCGTCACATTCAGTCTGCCGAGTTGAGCATCGGTACGCAGCAGGGCGGCGTTCGGAAATCGTGCGGGGTCGAGTGTCAAAGTGTTGACACGTCTCATTTCATTGAAGGCACTATACTCTCTGGCATCTCCTTCGTTGGCGGTAAAAAGGAATGTTTCCCCTTCGTATTCCATGCTGGCGATACCGTCGGGCATAAAGTAGCCGCGGACGGGCCAGCTGGCGAATGCTATCCGCCCGTCACGATCGCTGAAATCGGCCTCGTAACCGGGTTTACTAAAGTCGATCGAACCCAGCGGAAAAACAGACTCGATGGTCTTTGAGGCAATATCGATGCGGGCTATCGCATTGTTCTCTTGTAGTGTTACAAAGGCTTTTTTAGAATCTTCACTTATGGCAACATATTCCGGCTCGATGTCCTTTTCAAAATTTCCATTCGGCCCCGATATGCGCATACCTCGGCTGACCAAGTTGTTTCGTTGACTCACAAAAGATTTGAAATTCAAGGAAGAGACGAGAAATCCGTTTCGAACATCTATGATCGAAATCGTTCCTTCCGGGTCGATCTGATAATCATTCGACGGCTCTCCTTCGTTGGCTGTAAGAATCCAGTTTCCGTCGGGCGAGAAAGTTACCATGTCGGGTAGGGCACCCACGGTCACCGCTTTGATTTCAACTAGTAGGCGGGTGTCGAAAATGACTACTTTTCCCGGGTCCTGTTTAACAGCTGCCTCGATCGCTACCGCCAGCCGTCCGCCTGAAACATCCACGCTGTTGGCAAACCCTCCGTATGGCGACATAGAGATCGAGCGGATTAGCTTTGGATTGGTGGGATCCTCCAAATCAATCACATCAATTTTATTGACGATTCCATTGTTTACGGCGAATAAGCGTTTGGTTATCGGATCGTAGGCTGATATTTCGGCTGCTCCAGCATCCCCGATATCTATGCTGCCGACCTCCACGAAGCTGTCTGCCCGCTCACTGAGAGAAGGAGATAGGTCGGTTTTTTTACATCCGATCAATAGGGTCAAGGCCACCAAACCAACACCGATCAAGTTTTTCATCGCAACAATTTTGGCAAAAGTCCCTACTTCGTTTTACCATAAAATGAAGGGATGGTTACCAAAATGTTACCGACGAACCATGACATATCCATAACAATCTCTCCTTCAGTATCTTTGTCTCCGCTATGTTCAACCATCGCATCAAAGTCAGTGATCTTTTGAAACAGGAGCCGGCCGGGCAGTCCGTTACTGTTATGGGCTGGGTTCGCACCTTTCGCAACAACCAGTTCATTGCCCTGAACGACGGCAGTACCAATACCAATATTCAAGTGGTCGTTGAGTTGGGCAAGTTCGAGGAGTCTCTCCTCAAGCGCATTACCACCTCGGCCTCCTTAAAAGTGACCGGCATCATTGAACCGTCTTTGGGGAAGGGACAAAAAATGGACCTGAAGGCAGAGACGATCGAGATCTTGGGCGACAGCGATGCGGAAAAGTATCCGCTTCAACCCAAGAAGCACAGTCTCGAGTTTCTGCGTGAAAAAGCACACCTGCGGTTTCGGACAAACACCTTCGGCGCTGTTTTTCGCGTGCGTCATGCCCTTGCGTTTGCCGTTCATAAATTTTTCAACGAAAAAGGATTCGTATACCTGCACACGCCCATCATCACGGCCAGTGATGCAGAGGGGGCCGGCGAGATGTTTCGGGTAACCACGCTGCCGATGGATGGCACGGCTCCGAAAAACGAGGACGGCACCATCAACTACAAAGAAGATTTTTTTGGGAGGTCGACCAACCTCACTGTGAGCGGACAGCTCGAAGGGGAACTGGGTGCGACCGCATTCGGTGAGATCTATACGTTTGGTCCCACCTTCCGCGCCGAGAACAGCAACACCGCACGACACCTCGCCGAGTTCTGGATGATCGAGCCGGAAATGGCGTTTTATGATCTGGAAGACAACATGAACCTTGCAGAGGAATTCATCCAATACATCATTCGCTATGCGATGGAGAACAATCGGGAGGACCTTGAATTTCTGGCCACCCGATTAGCTGAGGAAGAGAAACAATTGCCGCAGGACAAACGCAGCGAGCTCGGCCTGATCGAAAAGCTGGAGTTTGTATTGAACAATCAGTTCGAGCGACTCTCCTACACCGAAGCCATCGATATCCTGCGCGAGAGCAATTACAATAAGAAAAAGAAATTTCAATACGAGATCACGGGCTGGGGCATGGACCTCCAAAGTGAACACGAACGCTATCTGGTTGAAAAGCACTTCAAGAAACCCGTGATACTCTTCAATTATCCCGCCGCCATCAAGGCGTTTTACATGCGGCAGAATGAAGACGGCAAAACCGTTGCGGCCATGGATATACTCGCTCCCGGCATCGGCGAGATCGTGGGTGGTTCACAACGCGAAGAGCGTTTGGATCGACTCACGGCACGCATGAAAGAAATGCACATTCCTGAAGAGGAATTGTGGTGGTATCTCGACACGCGTCGATTTGGTACGGTTCCGCATGCGGGCTTCGGCTTGGGATTTGAACGGATGGTACAATTCGTCACCGGCATGTCAAACATCCGCGACGTCATCGCCTTCCCACGCACGCCGGGATCTGCTGAGTTTTGATTAGGCCACTTCTCTGAGCGGTGGAGTTTCCAGATCTTCTTCCTGCAAACGCATGCGATACAGAATATCTTTCAGGGCCGACAACCGCTGCACAGTATAAGGAATAGTATCCATCCCGCTCACGAATCGTTGGATGTAACTATAGATTCCGATCAAACTCCCCGCTTCCATTTCAGCGCCCATGGATTTATTGGTGATCAGCAATGACAGGCCGATCACCACCATCACCAGAATTTCCATTACCCCAAAATTCCAGGCTTCTTGGTCGCTGATGCGCACCTGCCATTTGCGAAGGTTGTCGTAATGCTGACGGATCAGGTGTCCGTTACCGCTGGTGATCACATCCACCTGTTTTTCCAACTCATCGTTCTTCAGGCGATTTAGCTTTCGCATGCGACGACCATATTGATAACTGATGAGCGATACGGGCAAAAGAATGCTCAAGCAAACCAGCACCACAGAGGTATCATAGAAAAACAACAAGATCAGCGATCCGAAAATGTTATAGATCGCTTCCATCACGTACACCATATCGAATTCCAGAAAATCAACGAGCTCTCGGGCGAGGGTAGAGTGTGCACTTAGTTTGGAAATCTCGCCTTGCTGGTAACGCCGGGCCAAAAACCGAGTGACCATCGAAGTATAAATAGCGGAATAAGTGCGTGTATCCAGGCGGTGCCGAATGGTTCCGATCGTTAACCAGACCAGGTGCACGATGCAAAGCCAGATCAGTCCCGAATAGGACCCTTTGATCAGGTCGTTGACGGCGATTCCCAGGAACAGTGGACGAAGCAGGTTTCCGGCCGTTTCCAGTAAAAAAAGAAAGTAGGTGAATCCCAGCCGGTTTCGGTGCTGCAGGATCAGTTGGCTCAAGGCGGCAAGGCGTGACATATTATATATGTTGCAGGCAAAGGGTTTAGTCCCGGATGCCCGAGGTGAACGGAAAGGTCAGTAAGTAGAACGCAATGGGGTAGCGGAGGTGAGACCTAAGAGGAGGTCCCGTGTTTAACCGCGGAGGGTTTGTTCCCGCAAATTTAACGTATTGGCCTCGGGGCCGCGGATTAACTTTTTGCAAATTGATGAACCGCATTGACAATCAAAGGGTTCCATATTGTGGTCCAAAAAATGGGCATAATCGAGGGTGAGTTCTTCTCCGGCGGTAATATCGCGCAGCGCCCGAACGTCCAGTCCGTCGAACGCCGTATTCGCCTCACAGGAATGATTCTGCGGGGCCCACTCGGCGGGTTCCTCATCCCATAAAATAAATACCTCTTCACTGATGGGATAGGCATAGCGACGGAAATTCAATTTCTCTTCTTCGTTCCAGTATTTCTCTACATGCCTTCGGGTGATGATGCGTTGCGCCCGGCCTTCACCTTTGAAGATCACTTCACCTTTTGCGAGGTTTCGTTTGGCGTAGATCCCGTAACCGGCGATGGAGTTGCCACGCATTTCGTAGCACTTCTTTTTGCGTTGATGTCGGGCGATGCCTTCATCGATCATGTGTTTCAAAAAGCCGGCCTGACCAATGCCATCAAACTTCAAAATAAAATCTGCCGAACCCTCGTATCCGTCCTGATAAAAAACGGAGCATGTGAAATTGATCTCCAGAAAATAGATGCTTCCGGATGTATCTACCCGAAAATCCAACCGTGCATATCCCACCCCCTGAAATCCCAAAAAGATTTTTTCCGCCGCGTCTTTCAATTTCTTCTCCAGTACGGGGTCATTGCAGGGAATATTGGCATCCGGATGCAACTCGGATGTTTTAAGTGCATAGGTTTTAAACGATCTGCCTGTCGGAAAAATATATTCCACCGGTTTAAAAGCGGTGCAGGTTTTTCCGTCGGGATTGGCTGCCACAAGTACGGTAAACTCCCGCCCGTCGATGTATTCTTCCACCAGCAGCGGTCCGTATTCTTCGAGTATCTCGTTCACTTTTTTTGACAGCTCAGCTGCGTCAGCAACCTTTGAATGCTCATCGATCCCGAGGCTATCACCGGCTTTTGCCGGCTTGACAAAAAGCGGAAAGTTCAACAACTGAGCAGCCGATTGCACGTCTTCGGATCTTTCGATGCGCACATAGCCAGGGGTATTAACGCCCACGCAGTAGGCTACGTATTTCATCAGCTCTTTGGTGGGGTCGTATAGTTTAGAGGTGGGGCCGGTGAACGGAAGGTCCAGCAACTCCAGCGTGTGAATAACATCAATGCTGGGGATCTCCCACTCGAGATATCCTTCGCAGAGATTGACGAACACATCAAAGGATTGTTTGCTGAGATCCCGGAGCTGTTTGTAGGTGGTTAGCTTGTTCAGGGAGATGTGGTGTACTTGGTCGCCGGGTAACAAACGCGACAGGTCTCTCGGCGGATCGTAGTTCTGGTAATCGACCCCGGAGGTGGAATAGTCCGGCTGCAGCACACATACCTTCATGATTTCGAAAATAGTATAAAGCCCTTGTTATTTGACCAATTGAGGGCTCTTTGGATCGATTCTTTTGACTACCCGTTTTTTAGGGGTGGATTTTTCTTTTCGACGAAGGGCGTCGAGCAAGATGGCCTCGATCGCTTTGGTAAAGGAAACCTTGGATTTTTTTAGGATGGCTCCAATGGAGGTGTAATTCTCGTCCTCGCTGAGCCCGCATTGGGCATTGGCCTCCAGCATATAGAGTTTGCCGGTCTTGGCATCCTGGCGGATATCGATTCGGGTATACCCTTTTCCGCCGCAGGCCTTATAGGCCTGCAGGCTTAGTTCTTTGATGGCGGGGATCAGTTTTTTCGGGGCAGAGGTGTATTCGTAGAAATTTGCCTGCTCGGGCATGGGTGTTTCTTCTTCATAGATCTCCCAAAGTCGATCGAAGGACAGGAACTTTTCCGTTTCCGGCAGCGATTCATGAAATACCCGCTGCACCGGCTCATATACCCGGCAATGCTCGGGATCGTCGGCCGAGCCGGTTATAAATGTAGTGAACTCGGGTCCGGCTATGAACTGCTCGACGAACAACCCATCTGCCAATAAATTCCAGCCCCGGTATCCATTTCGGATCTCCTCTACCCGGGCGATCAGCTCTTCTTCGGTCTGTACTACGTTCTTTACGCTTACCCCCATGCTTCCGCCCGATACGGCGGGTTTGATGATCATGGGCAACCCGACTCGCTTCCCCAACCCCTTGAGGGTTCCCTTCTTTTCCGTGATCACTCGCCAGTTTGCCGTCGAGACACCACATTTATCAAAAGCTTTTTTCATGGGGATCTTCGAGGTCGTGATTCGGTAGAAATGCTCATCCGATCCGGTGTAGATCAGCCCCAATCGGTCCATTTCCCGTATCACAGATACCCCCGGAGCACCATTCACCTCGTCGCCGTCACAGAGATTAAGTATGATCGACGGGGTGGGAGACGCTGCGATCTTGCCCAGCACCTCGCGAAAGCTTTGGAGGGTGATGGGTTGCCAGGTCCACTCCATTCCCAATTCCGCAAATACGCGGGTATACTCCTGAATGGATTGGGTGAAGTCGTAGTAACACGATAAGTTCGGATCGTCCGACTCCAACTGGGGGGCCAGCACCCAAATGTGGGATGTTAGAAGAGTTTGAATAGTTTAAAAAGTTTGAAGAGTTTGAGGTTAGTCCAGTTTGCTTTTTATATAGGGACTGAGACAGTAGTGGGATAGTTGGTCGGGAGACAGAGCGTACGCACCGGAGATGATGCCGATACAATTTTTAGACCCGCAATGACAGGCAAAGGGCCGATCCATCTTCCATTCGGTTGACGGATAGAAGAAATGAAGTTCCTCGCCTTCCTGAATGGGCTTTAAAGCTACCAGGGTGAAGTTGTTGAGTTCGAGGTGTACGTTCGGATCACAATGATGATTCATGTACTGCAGAAACTCCGGTTCAAATTCAAAATGCCTTTCATCGTCGATTTGTACGGTGAGATAGGTGGGTGTATCGCGCATCGACCTGACTCTAAAGACAAAAAGTTCTTCACCCTCTTCAAAGGCGCGATTCGTAAACAAAGCCTTGAACCCGGTTGCAGGATTTAATCGAACCTCAAATAGGTCCGTTCCCGTAGTAATGGTTTGATAGGTTGAGGTAATCATAATGGGTTAGTGAATGTAAAGTATTTAATAATGTTCATTTGAAATCAGAATTAATTCAGATTTTATCCATACTAATGAGTGGTTGGATGCTCCATTCTATTCTATATCTCCATTCCGATCTCGCAAAGCGATTCATTTGTCTATTTTTGGTGTATGTCTGCCCGCCCCGTCATTTGCATTGGTGCTGCCCTGATCGATGAGCTCTTTCATGCCACCGACGAAGTGCTGATCGCCACCACCTCCGATGCAACCGTAACTAAAACCGCCGGCGGGGTAGCCCGAAACATCGCCCATCAATTGGCCTTGCTGGGGGTACCCGTACAATTGATCACGGCCGTAGGGGCCGATAGCGATGGCGACTGGATCAAACAGGTTTGTCGTGCTGCGGGGGTGGGACTGGATGCTCTCCTTACCACCGATGGACTCAACGGCAAATACACCGGCATCCTCAATCCCGACGGATCGCTATTCACTGCGTTTCTGACCAATTCGGCCAATCACCTCATCACCCCCGAACACTTGGAGGCGAATCGGGATCTGTTATCGACCGCTTCTTATTTATTGGCGGATGCTAATATTCGAGTCGATACCGGCGAGTGGCTGGTTCGTTTCAGTCGGGAAACAGGCATCCCCTTCATCCTCGAGCCCGTGTCGGTGCCGCCTGCCCGGAAATTCAAGACGGCCGATCTGAAAGGCTTGTATCTAATAACACCCAATGAGGACGAGTTGCCCGTATTGTGTTCGACCGACTCTACCCTGATCCCCCACCAGATCGAAGAACTGCTAAACCGGGGTGTTCAGCAGATCTGGTTGCACAATGGGAAAAACGGCTCGGCTTTGTATTCGAAAGAGAAAGTTATCAACCTGCACGCCCCAACCATAGAAGTAATCGATTGCACCGGTGCGGGGGATGGGTCGCTGTCCGGATTCCTATTGGGAAAATACTTGGGATGGAGCGATCTGGATTGCATGCGACTGGCCCATAGTTTATCGGCCGAGATCTTGCAGGTCAATGGAGCGATCGCCACGCATCTCGATCAGAAAACATTATTGAGTCGCGTCGAGCACTATTTTCCTTCCAAATGAACGAATACCTACACATACATCCGGAGCTAGCTGAGGCATTGCAATCAGGAAAACCCGTGGTTGCGCTGGAGTCGACCATCATTTCACACGGAATGCCCTATCCTCAAAATGTGGAGACGGCCTTGTCTGTTGAACAAATCGTGCGCGATAATGGTGCTGTACCAGCCACGATCGGGGTGATGAATGGAAAATGTGTTGTGGGGATGGATCGTGCTCAGATCAAGGCATTTGGCCAATCCAGCGATGTTTGGAAAGTGAGTCTGCGCGACCTGCCCTATGTCGTTTCTCAAAACTTGATGGGAGCAACAACCGTGGCGGCCACCATGCGGATCGCGTCGATGGCGGGGATCAAGGTTTTTGTGACCGGCGGGATTGGCGGGGTGCATCGGGGAGCGGAGACGACGATGGATATTTCGGCGGATCTCACGGAAATGGCACAAACCAATGTAGCGGTGGTATCGGCAGGTGTTAAATCGATCTTGGACATCGGTTTGACCCTGGAATACTTGGAAACAATGGGCGTGCCGGTTGTTACGTTCGGATCGGATGAATTTCCTAGCTTTTATTCGAGGAGCAGCGGCCATCGTTCCCCGTTGCGGATGGATTCTGAAAAAGCGATCGCTGAAATGCTGGCGGTCAAGTGGAAAATGGGACTAACCGGATCGGTTCTCATCGCCAACCCTATTTCAGCGGAAGCCTCCATCGATCCAAAAGAAATGGAGAGCCACATTCAGCAGGCGCTTGATGCTGCCGAAAAAGCCGGCATCAAAGGAAAAGAGGTAACGCCGTTCTTACTTAAATACATCGCCGAACATACGAATGGAGAGAGCTTGGAGGCGAATATTGCTTTGATCCGATCGAATGCGGCGCTTGGAGCGAAAATAAGTTTGAGAAGTTTGAGCGTTTGAGAAGTTTGGGAGTTAGTTGGTTAGTTGGTGGAGAGCCGTTACAAATTGATCGAGTTCGGTGGTGGTGGTATAGACGTTGGGCGTGATGCGGCATCCGTGAACATTCGCATAATCGATCGGTACGGTATAAACCCGATGTTCTTCGTGCAATCGTTTTCCCAGTGTACCGGGACTCATTCCTTCGATACCAACGTTTGCGATGCCGCAGGATCGGCTTGAAGACAGCGGCGTATTCAGTCTAATTTTTGGATTGTCTTTTACTCGGCTCGTCCAATAGTCCTTCAAAAACCGTAACCGCGCCTCTTTTTTATCCGCTCCGATGAGATTGAAAAAATCGATCGCATCGGCAATGGCGAGATCGGTGGCACAAGGATGAGTGCCGGTATGATTGAGTCGGTAGATATCATTTTTTGGCGTCCGGTCGCCCAACAGTGGCCAGAGAGAAGAGGCCTCTCCTTTTTTGACGAAGAGAAATCCGGCGCCCAGCGGAACACTCATCCATTTATGCAAAGAGGTTCCATAGTAATCGCAATTCAGCTCGCTGATCTTGTACTGAATATGTGCGAAAGCATGGGCACCATCCACCATCACCTTAACGCCTTTGGCATGGGCCATGTCTGAGATCTTTCGGATGGGCAGGATTTGTCCGGTTATATTGATCATATGACAGACCATCAACAGCTTGGTCTTGGGGGTGATCGCTTGCTCGTATAAGGAAACGATCTCTTCGTCGGATTGGGGGTGGTTGGGTATGGAGATTTTTGTCAAGACGACCCCATATCGTTCAGCCACCTGATCGAACATATCGAGCATGGCTCCGTAGTCTTGAATGGCCATCACGGCCTCGTCGCCCCGTTGCCAGGATTGTCCAGCGATCACCAGATCCAGTGATTCGGTCGTATTGCGCGTAACAATCAGTTCATCGGCTCCGCACCCGGCGATGGCTGCCAGTTTTGTGGCCATTTTCTTTTTGTTCTCCCACTGTACCGTCCGCATATAATAGGAGCCTTGGTAATTGATGTCTCGTATATGTTGAATGTATCGCTCCAGCGTGGGTTGCGGAATGAAATTGTAATAGCCGTTCTCCAGGTTGATATAATCTGGCTTCAGCAGATATTTCTCGCGGATACTTTTCCAGAACGCCTCATCGGCAGCCAGCGATGCCGCCGGTCGGTCCGCAACGGTTGTGAAGTCCCGGGCCAGCGCTTCCCATCCCAAAGAAAGACCCAGACCCGTAAGCGCAGAAGTGCGCAGAAAATCACGTTTTTTCATGGCGTCAGATATACCTACAAGATATAAAATTCACCCAACTCTCAAACTTCTCAAACTCCTCAAACTTCTCAAACTGGCGGGGAATCCCGCCCTCGATCACCAGCTGACCAACAACCATGATAAAATTGACGATCCTCATTCATACTCCCCACCCCGCCACCCTATGTTTGTGAAACGTTGATCGAAAACGGATCGTTCAGTAAAAGAGGTCAGATATAGATGTTTAAAGGACCGTAAACTGGCCGACTAACCCCGCAGAAAAGCGGCTATGCTGAGCAAGATGGTTTTCGTTCGAATAAACCGATACAGAATAACCGTTGTAAAAGACACTAAACTGTATCGATTGAACACAGGGCAGCCAAAAGTTGCCCTGTTTTTTTGCAATGATCAACCTCATGTTACCATGAATTTTCGTCCTTCTTTCTCCCCCCTCTGCAATGATACGTTTGTTCAAAATAAACGTCATCATGAAAACAATTACACACAGAAGCTCTTGGCTGTTGAGCACGTGGTCGCTGATGCTATGCCTCATCAGCCTCTTTTACACACAGCGAGCCGACGCGCAAGCCTGCCAGTTTCAGCAAGGGCAAAATGGAGGAGTTAATGCCGCCGTGATCAGTCCGATCGACTTCGCCCGCGGAAACGTCAACGGATCAAAGGCCCATTATGTGGAAGGGAATTCCATCCCCTATCGAATTGAGTTCACGACCCTATCGGCAAATACTCAGTATCGGGCATTGATCTCTTTTGATGTAAAAAAGCAGACTAAGCATGCGATGGACTTTATCACCGGATTTCAAAACCTGAAGTATAGCACAACCGATCCGGCAGAGCAAGTAAATCCCATTTTAGGAACGGGGCTGGAAGGGGTGAGCGGAATCGTCGTAAATACTTTTCCGATCCCCAATCCAACATTTTCAACAGATGCGTCTTATAATACAACTGCCACCAATGCGTTTACACTGTTGAAGACGCCCGCCTATTTCAATCCGGAGGTTACCGTTCCGGCCTCTCCGTTTTCGGCAGCCGTTCGTGACAAAGGGAATATCGCCATTTGGAATGCGACCATCAACAGCATTCAGTATGTGAATACGATCAATACGAATCTAAGTGATGTGCACGCCACCTTCGAGGTCATATTTACAAAAGCGAATAATGCTAACCCGGTTGTGATGGCTTGGGGCGGACACATTTCTTCTACCCAAACATGGGGAGAGGGACTTTCCGCACACGATATCCCGGGCTCTCCTTATCACATGTACGTCGAAACCGTGGAAACGTCCGACGGGGTCAATACGATCTGTAATGGTAATATGGATTGCCAACTATCTTCCAATGCTGTTTCCATATTGCCCACCTGCTCTATCAGCGGACCAACCATTGCTTGTCCGGAAACCAATCTCCTTACTTATACAGCCACCCTGGATGCCGCTACTTACGGGGCTGTCAATTATACGTGGTTGCTCACTAACGGAACCCCTTCCGCCGGGGCACAGCTGACGGGAACACTGAGCGGCAGCACGACGGCTGCTTCGATGATCAGAGAGGTTACTCCGCTGGTAACCGATTTTATAGCCGGAGGAAAATTCCGATTACAATTAACTGTTGAGCGCGATGGAAACTCGGCAGTCTGTTACCTGAACTCGTCGTCTGCACCAGGCGATTCCGTCCTGATCAACGATGTAGCCACCACCGCTTCGGCCAGCCCTACCAGTTTCTCCCTAAATACTACCTCCATCTCCAATCTTTCCGCTACAACGTTGTTAAATGGCGTAACGGATAATGGGGCGTTTACGTATGCGTGGACAGTGACCAGCCCGGGCGGACTCAACGGCGGCACCCTCACCGGCGCCAGTACCCGCACCCCGCAATTCACAGCGGTAAATCCGGGAACCTATAAATTCCGCGTGACCGCCACCCAAACCGCCGCCCCGAATTGTGTGGATATCGATTCCGTAACAGTGGTCGTAACAGCGAAACAGGCATGTCCCACCGTTCCCCGCAATCCTCTCTGCGCCGACGCCACATCAGCTACCTATACGGCCAGCACACCACCCGACACGGATGTAACGTATATATGGTTGGTCAATAATGGCACCGTCATCACTTCTGCCAACGGACTCCAATCCGTCACGGTCGACCCCGGAACAATCTCATTTACCCTCTCCCTGGTGTTGGATTATGCCAACCCCTCCATCTTAAATGATACCTGCTCCTATCCGGTAACGGTCAACCCGCTGCCTGTTGTAAACACCGGAAGCTACGGCCCGTATTGTATAGATGCTACCCCTGTAACACTTAGCGGTACGCCGAGTGGCGGAACTTGGAGCGGACCGGGCGTAACTGGGTCTACCTTCAATGTGCAGACCGCCGGCGTTGGAACTCATCAGATTATATATAACTAAACTGATGCCACCGGATGTTCTGCGGCTGATACAACTTCGATAGTTGTCAACCCGCTGCCCGTTGTAAACACAGGAAGTTATGGTCCCTATTGTATCGATGCTACGCCGGTAACACTGAGTGGCACCCCGAGTGGTGGTACTTGGAGTGGCCCGGGTGTAAGCGGTCCGACCTTTAACGTGCAAACCGCTGGCGTTGGAACCCATCAGATCATTTATAATTATACTGATGCGAATGGATGCTCGGCAGCAGATACAACCAGCATAACCGTTTATAATCTCCCAACGGTTGTAGCAGGTAGTTATGGTCCTTATTGTATCTATGCTTCTCCGGTAATCCTGGGTGGTACACCGAGTGGTGGTATCTGGAGCGGAACGGGCGTAACGGGCACCACCTTTAATGTTCAGACCGCAGGGGTGGGAACACATGAGCTGATATATACGTATACCAACGGTTCAGGGTGTACTAATGCAGATACCATTTCCATTACCGTTAACCCGCTGCCCGTTGTAAATACTGGTAGTTATGGTCCTTATTGTATTGATGCTACTCCGGTAACACTCAGCGGTACGCCAAGTGGTGGAACTTGGAGCGGACCTGGTGTAACCGGCACGACCTTCAATGTGCAAACCGCCGGCGTTGGAACCCATCAGATCATTTAT
>CAXRAX010000058.1:0-5642 GCA_964229195.1 Chitinophagaceae bacterium
ATCCGCGAATGAAACGGAAATACCAGGAACAGAAATACGATACCCAAGGCATAACCCAGGTTGGCTGTAGCCGGAAAGAACTTACTATCGGCCAACAACACCACAAATCCGATCAGTAAGCTGAACAGAAAGAAATAAAACTGTTTGCTGTAATCGGTTTTGAATCCGATCCAGGAGGCGATGATCGGATCCCCTTCTCTATAGGTAGCTGCGAAGATGGCCAGCAATCCGATGGTGGAAAGTGCGAGCAGGATCCAAAAAAGACCCCAGTCCACCCCTTTCGATATCGTGCCTTGTTGCGGTCTCATGCCCGTCGGTCGGCCTCCCAGCCGAATTTTTTACGGGGTTCCACCATCCAAGCGGTCGATCGTGTTTCCGCGGAAACGGGTAGCGAGCGTCGGGGGGATGTGGGATGGGAACGGTGGGTGATTCGTTTCAGGTAGGAACTGTCGCGTGTGAGCTTGAACCATTGTCTGGCTCGAAGGGAATCTTCTTTTTGCTGCAACCGTTTGAAATAGGCGGGCATCAGGTTGGCAGCGGCGATCCGGGCGGAGTCGGCCCGACTTCTGGCCGACAGGGTATCATTCAAATACTTTTCGATCATCATACGGGAGATCGGTCCCGCCCACGTTGCACCAAACCCGGCATTCTGAACAAATACCGCAATCGCGATCTTGGGTTTTTCTTTGGGAGCGAAGCAAACGAACATAGAGTTGTTGGGAAGCTTGATGCGACGTCCATCCAGGATGGTATAGTTCTCCGCCGTGCCGGTCTTGGCACAAACTTCGATGCCGGGGATCTGCGCCACGCGGGCGGTTCCCATCTTGACCACATCGCTCATTCCTTCGATCACTGCCCGAAACGCCGTATCGGGAATACCGGTCAATACTTTGTGCTGACGCCGATAGGGATTGATCAGCGCCGTGTCTTGCTCCGACTCTCCTTCGATCTTTTCCACCAAGTGAGGAGTGTAGTAATAACCTCGGTTACAGATGATGGCCATGGCATTGGCCATTTGCAAGGGCGTGGTCAGCATCTTATCCTGTCCGATCCCGAGCGTAAGATTGGTGCAGGACGTCCACCGATTGTCATTTTCCCGGTTGTACACGGAGGTATCGGGAATGTTGCCGGCACTTTCACCAGGAAGATCGACGCCCAATTTTACCCCGAGCCCAAAGGCATTCATGTAATCCTTCCAATGCAGATAGCCATTTTTTACGCTTCGGTATTTCGATTGATCAACGGTCATTCGATACACATGGGCAAAATATGAGTTGCAGGAATTGGCAATGGCCAGGCGAAGGTTGGCGGCGTGTCCACCGCCGGCATGCGTACAGGCGGGTTTACCGTGGCCACAAGCATTGTATTGTCCGCCGCATGGATATCCAAAGTTGGCATTGATGACGCCTTCACCGAGCGCCACCAAACCGCCCAATGGCTTGAAGGTGGAGCCGGGCTCGTAACGGCCGGCAATGGCGCGGTTGAGCATGGGACCGGTCACATCCAATACCATTTTACTGTAGTTGGTGCTACCACCCGGACCGGTCAGATCGTTCGGATTGTAATTCGGTCCCGATACCATCGCCAGAATTCCCCCGGTCTGCGGATCCAGTGCTACCAGTCCGCCTACCTTATTATTCATCAATTGCTCGGCGAGCTGTTGCAATTCGATGTCGAGATAAGTACGCAAGCTTCGACCGGCCAGCGACGCGGTATCGAAATCACCGTTCTCGTAGCGACCCACGAGGCGATTCTTGTTGTCTTTGATCATGTATTGAACCCCTCGTTGCCCCATCAATACTTTTTCATAGAACGATTCGAGTCCGGTCTTTCCAATATAATCGCCCTGCCGATAAAAATTTTTCGACCGCTCGATATCCTTCGGATCTACTTCTCGAACATAGCCCAGTATGTGTGCCCCGGCCTGATAGGGATAGGCGCGAAGGGGACGCTCCACCAGATTGAATCCGGGAAATTTCCAGGCATTCTCTTCGAAACGAGCTTGTAATTCCTTGGTGAGTAACCCCCGAAATACAGAGGGGCGAACCGAGGTATTCTTGACGATCGCGTCAACCAATCGTTTCCGAAACTCGGTGGTGTCCATCTCGAGCAGGCGGCAGAGCTCCAGGGTATCGATGCCTCTCACTTCTGCGGGCGTCACCATCAGGTCGTAGGCAATGGTATTGGTCAGGATCGCTCTTCCTTTTCGGTCGTATACGATTCCGCGCTCGGGAAAGATGACTTTGGCGTACACGGCATTGTCCATCGCCAATTGCCGGTAACGCCCATCGATGACCTGCAAGTAGAAAAGCCGGAGCAGGATGACCAAAAACACCACCAGCAAGAGGAGCTGGATGCTTCGGCTTCGGGCTTGGTGGTAAACGGACATTGGGATGTAAAGGGATCGCGGTTACAAATTACGGATGCCAAGCGGCCTGCACCAAATCAAAAACACATTAAGCCGTATTGGTTCGGTAAGATTGTTGGCGGGGGAAAAGCAAGTCGACCGTAAAGATCAACAACAAGCTGATCAACGTACCCAGGAAGGTCTTTCCCAAAAACGACCAGAACGAGCCTACACTGAGCCACTGCAAAAAAGTGAGATAGAAGTGATGCAGGAAGGTCAGCACCAACAGGTACAGGGCGTAAGGAGCCCATTGCATGGCGCGCACCGAGGGTTCGGGGTATTGAAAGTCCTGGGTGTCGCGGGGCATGAGCAGGGTAATCAGATAGGGGCGAACGTACGCGATGAGTACACAGGCGGCCGCGTGCAATCCGGGCGTGAGGGTGAAATAGTCGACCGTGATCCCCAATAAAAAAGCGATCAGCAGCAGGGCGGGCCGACTCAGCGAGAAGGGCAACCAGAGCACATACACGAAATAGAGCGAGGGCACCACCAGCCGATGCAGGTGGGGCACCTTGTTCAGCAGATACACCTGAACGGCCACCAGCACCAGGCCCCGAAACAGATATCGGAAGAAACGGCTCATGGGCGACGGTTTTTGGGGTCCTCAATGCGCTTGCGGGCATCCCGGTTCAAATTCACCTGCTCGTCCATTTGCAAATTTTCTACCACGAATACCTGTTGCAGGTTTCGAAAATTAGCGGCGGGCTGCACTTCGATGATGTGAAAGTTGGTGCTTTTGTCGGTCGACAACGAACTCACCCGACCCAATAGCTTACCCGGCGGAAAATTGAATGAATACGAACTGGTCAGCACCGTATCCCCGATCTTGAGAAAAACTCCTTTGGGAATCCCTTTCAATAAAAGCCGATCGGGGTGTGCGCCATCCCATTCCAACGTGCCGAACTCTCCGGTCTTTTTCAAGGTGGCATTGACTCGTTGTTGTACGTGCAGCAAACTCATGCCTTGGGAAAAATTCGGACTGACCAGCACGATCACTCCCACGGCCGAGCCATCGGCGTTCAGTACGGCCATGTTCTCCCGAATACCGTGGTTGGAACCGCGATCGAGCTGAAAATAATTTTTATCCTCCTGAATGGAATTATAAATGACGGTAGCCGAACGATACATATACCGGCGCAGTCGTTTGGTACTGTCGGCTGCCCCTTCCTGTCGGAAGAACTGTTGCGTATCGATCACCAGGTCGTTCGCGGGCAACAGGTTCAGCAGCGAATCATTCAACTGATGCACGCGCTGGTTCTCGGCGCGGAGTTGGAAAAAATCCTCTACCCGGTCGTACCGACGGTTGATGGAACCGGTGATCTCCTGTGCCGTTGTCAGAAAACGAGCCTGATGAAACCGATTGAAGCTGGCTAAGAACCACCATGAAACGATCTGCAATAGCAGAAATAAAAAGAAAGTATGATAACGCCGGATGAAAAGAAGTACGTTCCGCATGTAGACTAACGCATCACGAAGGGATACTGGTCATAATTTTTCAGCGCGATCCCGGTGCCGGTCACCACGCTTTTCAGCGGATCATCGGCGATGTGTACCGGTAATTTGATCTTCGCACTGAGTCGCTTATCCAACCCGCGCAACAAGGCTCCACCGCCGGTGAGATACAATCCGCGCCGATAGATATCGGCGGCCAGCTCGGGTGGGGTTTGCTCCAGGGCTTTGAGGATGGCCTCTTCGATCTTGAACACGCTTTTGTCCAACGCCTCAGCGATCTCTTGATAACTGACCATGATCTGCTTGGGAATACCAGTCACCAGGTCGCGTCCGTTCACGGCAAAATCCGGTGGCGGATTATCGATCTCTTTCATCGCGGCCCCCACATGTATCTTGATCTGCTCGGCCGTCCGCTCCCCAATGAGCAAACTGTGGTAGCGACGAAGTGCCTCCATGATGTCGGCCGTGAATTCATCGCCGGCGATACGAATGGATTGATCACAAACGATCCCGGCCAGCGCAATGATGGTGATGCCGGTTGTGCCGCCACCAATATCGATGATCATGTTGCCCACGGGCTCGCCGACATCAATGCCAATACCGAGTGCGGCCGCCATGGGCTCGTGAATGAGATAGACTTCTTTGGCACCGGCTTGTTCGGCACTGTCGCGTACGGCACGCTTCTCCACTTCCGTGATGGAAGAAGGAATACAGATCATCATGCGCCAACTGGGCGGGAACAACGGTTTCTTCGGATACACGAGCTTGATGAGTTCGCGGATCATGAGCTCGGCCGCGTTGAAGTCGGCGATCACACCGTCTTTCAACGGACGAACCGTTCGGATACTCTCGTGCGTTTTCTCGTGCATCATCAATGCCTTGCGACCCACCGCCAACACTTCTTTCGGGTTATTGCGATTGAGCGCCACAATGCTGGGTTCATTCACCACTACCTCGTCGTTGTGAATGATCAAGGTGTTCGCGGTGCCCAGATCGATCGCGATCTCCTGTGTAAACCAATTGAAAATGCCCATGAAAACTGCTGTGTATTAATGATGACAAAGGTGTGGTAAATAATCTGAATTGTCAAGGAGGCGAGCAGGATTTCCGAGGGAAAGTTTGGTGCCGCGACGCGCGGATTGACTAACTTGGTGTATGCCCTCGTTCACCCGAATCATCTGGGTCCTGGCCTGGGTCAGCCTGCTGACCGACATGGCCAGCGAAATGCTCTACCCCGTCATTCCGCTCTACCTCCAACAGATCGGATTTACAGTGGCGGGCATCGGCTGGTTAGAAGGTACCGTGCAATTCCTGGCGGGGGTCAGCAAAGGATACTTTGGAAAACAAAGCGACGAGCGAGGCCGGCGACTCCCCTTCATCCAATGGGGATACACCCTAAGCGCCCTCTCCAAACCCCTGTTGGGCTGGCTTACCCACCCCCTCTGGATACTCGGCGTGCGAGGAATTGACCGACTGGGCAAAGGCATGCGCACCGCCCCCCGGGATGCCTGGCTGGCACAGGAAGCCGGACCACACAAAGCCACCGTCTTCGGATTTCACCGAAGCATGGACACCTGGGGCGCCGCGATCGGTCCACTCCTCGCCCTTCTCTACTTGCTCTACCGACCCGGCGACTATGCAACCTTGTTCCTCCTCGCCTTCATACCCGGCCTGTTTTCCGTTGCGCTGCTGCTGACAATTCGGGAGAAACCTGCCGGCGAAAAACCTACTGCCCGCACCGGATTTTTCGGTGACCTCCATTACTGGAAAGAAGCCCCTGCCA
>CAXRAX010000059.1:0-20074 GCA_964229195.1 Chitinophagaceae bacterium
GCAGAAGAGATTGATATAGCCAAAGACCGAGGGGATGACGTGACTGTTATTCAAGTTGGTGACATTGGTGACCAGCGAGCATGGTCGAAATATCAAAAAGACGGCGAAACGGACCATAGTCAAAAATGCTTTTCCAGTCGAGGGGATAGGCGAGATTCGAAAAGGATTCGGGGGAGGTATCGTCCGGCAATTCCCGCGAGGGAATGATGGCCGTTTTCGGAACGGGAACGCCGAGCTGGGTCATCAAACAGTTGTTGAAATATTTATCGTCGGCACTCCACCAGAAAGGGTTGTTGATCACGGCTGTGCCGGTGACGGCAGCATTCTTTAGCCAGGTTCGGTAGAAGGGAACATCCTGAGAGATCCGGTCCACGATCACCGCGTAGCCGCTGGGCTCTCCTTGCATGGCTTTGTCGAGACGTACCGGCTCTGCTTGCACGCCGGGTACATTTTTTTGATTGATGCGGGATACAAATGCCTCGGGGAAGCTTCTCTCTTTACCATGTAGTATGCCTATTTTTTTCATATGTATCAAATGTATTTTTTCGCTCGCATTCTGGCAAAAGAAATCGAGGGGCTCGGCTTTCGTTTCCCTATTTTTACCCGATGGTGGAGTTGCAATCCCTTTCTGATGCCGGGCCGATCGAATGGCAATGGAATACCTCCATATTGGATCGAGCGGTACGGGTCGATCTCTATTTGCCTCCTGGGCCTTTGCCGGAAAATTGTCCGCTGCTCCTGGTCAATGACGGGCAGGATTTGCGCACCATGCAATTTGAACAGATTATCGGCGGATTGTGGCGAGAGCAAGCCATTGGTCCGCTACTGGTGGCAGCGGTTCACGCGGGTAAGGACCGGCGTATGGAATATGGTACCATTGGAGAGCCGGATTATTTGGGAAGGGGGAGCAGGGCTGGTGCCTACCGCGATTTTATATTGGAGGAATGCCTGCCCCGGATCGCGCGTGAATACCCTCAGGTCGACCCGGCAGCGCTATCTCTGGCGGGGTTTTCGTTAGGGGGGTTGTCGGCCATGGATCTGGTCTGGCAGCATCCCGAGCGGTTTTCCTCGGTAGGCGTTTTTTCCGGTTCGTTTTGGTGGCGTAGTATGGCACAGGAAGATCCGCTCTATTCGGATGACCAGCACCGCATCCTGCACCAGCGGATTCGTCGGGGAGCAGGTAACGCCAACCAACGTTACTTTTTTCAGTGTGGGGCGATGGATGAACAAATGGATCGAAATCGAAATGGTATCATCGATTCGATCGATGATACTCTCGACTTGATCGAGGAGCTGGTACGCAAAGGGGTATCTCGTTCCACCCAGATCTATTACTTGGAGTTGGCCGATGGAAAACACGACATCTCCAGTTGGGCAAGGGCCTTTCCATTCTTTCTTCGATGGAATTACGCTCCATAAAAAAACCCCGATCGGTGATCGGGGTTTTTCATTATTCGGTAGTACCGGCTTAGTTGAAAATGTAGCGTAAGCCGAACTGCATCGAGTAGGTTGAGAAGATGCTCACGTTGTCGCGGAAGGTGCGCGTGATCATCTCATTTTGGGCAGTGGCCAACTTGAAGGTCGGTACCACGGCACCACCCGGGATCAGTGAGCTTTGGTTCTGCGGGATCAGGATGGAGCTGTTGTTGATCGACTTCAACTTACCCCAGCTCGGGTTGAGCAGGTTTCCGAAGTTGAAGATATCGATCGTGAACTGCAGGGTATTTCTGGTCTTACCCATCTTGGTGAATACATCCTGTGCGAATTTCACATCCAGGCGGTTCAGCCAGGGAAGTTGGGCACCGTTACGCTCGGCATATTGTCCGCGGCGGCCACGCAGGTATTTGTCCTGCTGGATATAAGCCTCAAACAAATTACGCTGGGCAGTTTGGTCGTAGGTAACACCGTTTTGTGTGTGGCTTACGAATTGCATTTGCTGCAGTTCAGCTACCGTGGGCACATAGATCAGGTCGTTTCCGTTCACCCCGTCGCGGTTGAAGTCGCCATTGTAAGTGTAGGAGAAGCGACCGTTGATGCCACCATTGTAATACATAGAGATGCTGGTCGCAAGATGCTTGAAGTACTCCTTGCGGTAGGCCAGCACGGCAACAACGCGGTCAGGGATAACGTAGTCGGCGTAGGAAAGATTCTGGTAGTTGGAACCGGCCACCGAGGCTGTACCCTGCCAAGCAGAGAGCGGTTGGTCACCACCACCGTCAAACAGGTTGCCGGCCATCGATTTCGTGTAGGCCACCGAGGCAGAGAGTCCTTTGCTGAAGGTCTTCTCCAACTTGGTAGTCAAGGAGAAATAATAACCACGGGAGGCATTGTCCAACACGATCGGATTGAATTGGTTCGGGGCTCCGGCTGCAAACACGCCGGCGTTGGTCAAGGTGTTCAGGAAGCGGGTTTGTGTGGTAGCGCCATACATCGGGCGGCTATCGGGATATCCGGCCACGTTCAGGGGAACGGGAGCGAGGATGTTCGCATGACGGAAGAAAGCGGTCACGAGGTCTTTATTGAAGATCGCCTCGATGGTAGCAATGATGCCGCCGGGCATTTTCGCATCAACTGCCAAACTTGATTTCCAGGATTGCGGGTTTTGGAAATCGTTGGCCAGGGCGGTGATCGATCCCGGAATAACGGTACCGGCTTGCGGTACAACAGCCGGACGGTAAGCGGCCGGATCCGGATTGAACGGACCAGGTGTATTCGCCTGACCATTGAACGATTGCGTGATCTGCAACATACCGTTGTCGCCCGACTGGCTCACGATCCACACGAAGGGAACACGACCGGTAAACACGCCGGTTCCACCACGGATCTGCAGCGAACGATCGCCATAGAGATCCCAATTAAATCCGACGCGGGGAGACCACATAATTCTCTTTTTGGGAAGTACTCCTGTGTTGATCTTTTCTCCGCCAACGAATGTGGCAGAGGCGATCAGCGGGTGGGTGATGATCTGGGGAGCGAACGGATAGGTGGGCCGATCGGCACGCAGTCCCACGGTCAAACGGAAGTTTTTGTTGACAGCGATCTCATCCTGTCCGTAAAGTGAATATTGAGCAAAACGGAAGGCGGAGAAAGCAGGGGCGAAGCCAGGAGAAAGCGAATACGTGAAGGCAAACTCACGGGGTTTGGCACGCAGGGCCGGATTGGGATTCAACGCACTGGCGAAATCTGCCCAGGTATTAAATACATAATAGCTGGTCGCAAAACGCTGGAAACCGTTAATGGTCTCGCTGTAATCGATTTGGCCGCCGACGGTCCAACTATGCTTGTTCTTGGTCCAGCTGAAATAATCAATCAGCGAATAAGTTTTCACCTTACGAACATTCCCGAAGCTGAAAGGCTCATATCCGAAAGAGGTGTAAGGTGCAGAGGAGGCAACACCCGTGGTGCTCAGGATGTCGACAAAGGGGAAAGTTTGGCTCTCTGTGGTACGAGAGTCGTTTTGATAGGTGAAGGTACCACGCAGGGTGTTGGAAACTTTACCCCAGTTGGAGTTCAGTTCCGCAGCGATCGAATACAGATTGGCGCCCTGGAAGTAGTTGGAGTTTTTAAACCACAGGGAGTTGATGTTGGTACGGCCGAGTCCGGAAGCGTAGTTGAAACCGGCACCGGAGGTAGAACCTGAGGGGGTGAAGGGTTCACCGCCTTCTACTTGGCTATACCGGATATTGAAACGATGATGGTCGTTGATGTTCCAGTCGATGCGGGCCAGGTATTTGGTCCGCTGGATCTCGGGGGTATAATTGTCATACGGACCGGTCTCGTAACCATAGTTCGTGAGCAGGTACTGACGAATAAAGTTTAGCGAGTCGGCCGTGGGGCGGGCAATGTTGGGGCTGCTTCCGAAAGTGGCAGCTGCCGTAGCGGCACCGTTGGTCTGCAATTGCTTCGGGGAGGTCTCGGTCTCGTAGTTGAAGAAGAAGAAAAGTTTGTCCTTGATGATCGGACCACCGATGCGGAATCCGTATTGCTTGAACTCTTCCGCGGCAGGCACGAAGTAGGTTTTCTCAACCCGACGGCCGCGCTGATTTTCGTTGCGGAAGTACGTGTACACGGATCCAGAGAAGGTATTGGTTCCGGAACGGGTAACGGCATTGATCGCACTACCGATGAATCCGGTTTGACGAATATCGAAAGGTGTGATGTTGACCGAAACTTCTTCTACCGCATCGATGGAGATCGGAGATCCGCCGGCAGGCAGGTTGGATCCGATACCGAAACTGTTGTTGAAGTCAGCACCATCCACGGTGAAGTTGTTTTGACGGTAGTTACCACCGGCGATGGAAGCACCGTTGGCTTGCGGGGTAATACGCGTGATATCGTTCAGGCCCCGGCTGATCGTGGGAAGCTGGTTGATCTGACGAACCCCGATGTTAGTGAGGGCTCCGGTGCGTCCGGAGTTCAGGATTGCGTTTTTACGTCCGCCGGTGATGGTCACTCCGGTCATGGTCGTTGATGTTTTCTCCAATGCCGGATTCAGCAAAAAGGATTCGGCGAGTTGGAGGAAAATATTCTCGTATTTCTCGGTGTTGTGCCCTACGTAGCTGACCTCGATCAGGTAGGGGCCACCCACGCGCATGTTTTGGATGGAGAACTGTCCACCGGCACGGGTAATGGTGGTGTACTTGGTACCGGATGGCTGGTGCGTGGCAACGATAGTAGCCCCAACCAGGGCTTCATCGGTACTGCTTTTAACGACGCCGTTGATCGCCGAGGTGGTAATCTGGGCGAAGGTCTGACCGGCCACGAAAACAAGCGCGAACAGAACGAGGATTCTCTTAAGCATAATGGTTTTGGTTTTCGATTGCAAAGAAACGGAAAATTCCTAGGTAAATATAGGCAAATATCCAGTTTCCGCCTTGAAAAATAAGGAATTACGAATGCCGAGTTCTCCACAGAAATTTCCAGTGACCAGAGCGTGCGCCAGCCCTCGCCTTAATTTTTGTAAACAACTGTATATCAGATAGATAAACGCCGGTCAATCTTATTTGTCGGCAGATTTTTTCTTTTTCCGGAACAGTCCCCGAAACAGGTCACCCAGGTGATCGTAGTCTTTTTGATAGGACAAGCTGCCGCCGGCTCTACGGGCGGTGATGGGGTTCGTATTGTTTGTCAGGAAGTCATTGCTTTTCCGGTAAAAGAATCCGACCCGTAAGCTTCCACTGGGGTTAAGGAGCCATTCCATGGTCACATCAGGCAGCAGTTGGATGCTTTGAGAGAGGTTGGCATTGGTGGAAGATTGCCCTAATGGGGCGTCAAATCCCAATCCCCCGGAGATGATGAAACGGTTGTTGAAAAAGGATCGGCCGATGGAAAAATTGATATTGCTGCCCAGGTTCAGGGCGTTGGTGCTGGCGGCCATCCAGTCGCGGTTGTACAATGAGGTATTCAGGTTGATGGTGTACTTGTCGCTTTTCAGCAAATTCCCCAGGAGTTTATTGATCTGATCGCTGAGAACATTCAGCAACACGCCGGAGATGGTGGAAACCCCGATGCCGCTGCCGATCGGATCACCGGCAAGCTCGCTGGGGGCAAAACTATTGAAGACGATTAGGTAGGTTACCTGTCGGTTTAATTCATTTGGATTTTTTTGTAGCTGGTTCACCAGCAGTGCCAGTTCCTGATTGCGGTCTACCACACTGTTGGGCGGAAAGGCCAGCGAGAATCGGATCTGGGGTTGAAATAATTTTCCGGAGAGTTCGGCATTCACCCAAACATCGCCCCGCGCATTGTTGAGTCCGTTCCCCAAATTGAGCGAGCTGGCCAGGGGAGCGAAGCTGACATTCTCTGCCCGGTACACGGCCTCGAGTTTGATGTTTGCATCATAGGGGTCGCCGCTCCATTCCAAATAATGTTGTCCTCCTTTTCGGATCTCGAATGGCTTCTTGAAAAAGGATTGGAAGGTGAACAGGTAGTTCCCTTCGTCGATGTTGTATCGGCCTCGCAGGGTGAGGGGTTCGTTGCTGCCCGATCGAAGCTTCAGGGTACCGCTTCCTTTTCCACGGATCACATCACCCGTCAGTTCGTCGAGTATCACTTTGGCATTGACAAGGGGGGTGGCGGTGATCTCAATATCAACGGTGAAATTGTCCGCCACTGATAAGTTGTCCTTGCCCGACATCTCTTTTCCATATTCCCGCTCGACGAGAAAATCTGCTTCTCCGGATTCCCGGCTGTCCTCCGACAGTAAGGTAATATAGCTGCTGTCTCGGTCCGATGCCCGCGCCTGCATGTTCATTAGCAAGTTTGATTGGGGACCTCGTAGTTGCAGGGCCAACGTACCCCGGGCCGTTCCGTAGTACACCTCACCCTGTGATCGGTCGGTGTTGAGCAACAGTACCGGGCGGTCTGAATTGGTGACCAGCGAGCGGGTGGTGGCCGAGAGATCGTAATACATGTTTCGAAACGACTCGTGGGCAATTCCACCCCGGATGAAGATCGGATTTCCGGTGGCCGAGTCTTTCAAGACCCAGCCATCCAGGTCGATCAGGTTGGGCGTGATGTCGATATCGGCATCCTGTATCGAATAGAAGCAATTGGTGTATTTGATCCGCAGTCCGGCACCGATCAATCGTCCGCGGCCATAGAGCGCAGGATTGTTCAAGTCGCCCAAGAGCTCCACTTCACCTGTCAGATTGCCTCGTATGTCACTGAACAGATCGCCGAGGAAACGTTCCAGGATCTTGATCGGATAAGCGTTGGCCTGCAGGAGAATACGGTTGCTGTCGATCGGACCATTCAACCACAACCTCGCATCGAAGCTCAGGTGTTCCTGCGGATTCAGGGTCTCGCCCCAGGCAGTCAGTTTTTGGGTCACGGGGTCGAAGGCCAGCGAGGCACCTATCTCGCCGATCGAATCGTTGTCAAATCGGAGCAGACGGGTTTGAATGCTGTCGGCCTCGACGCGAAGTTTTCCAGTAGGATTGATGAGGCGGACCTTGGCCGTGATCAGTCCCTCCAACTCATTCGAGGGTAAAAAGAAAGGAGCGATATCATGCAGGTTCAATGACTGTATCGAGATCTCGATGTCATTGTCTCCACCCGTTTTCGAAGGAATGGTTCGCAGATCGATCCGCTGATCACCTTCGCGCAAGCTGATTTTTCCGAGCGCCGGTTCCCCTTGACGGATCAACAATTGTCCATTCTCGTCGATCGACCAGAGTTTACCTTGCACCAGAAAGGTGGAAGGTGCCAGGTCGAGCTTCAATCCGTTCGAGTAGGCGATCAATCGGCTACGGATATCGGCTTTGTCGACGGCTTGGCTCAGTCCCGCCATCAACCGCAGGTCGGCGGTGTCTTGATGCGCCGTCAATTCAATACGAGCCTCCGGAATACTGATGCTGTCGTTCCAATGAATTTTTTGGATCGTCCCAGTGAAGCGAAGCGAGTCGCGGTTGCCCGTCGCTTCCAATGAAGTGCCCTCTAACAAATAAGTTCCCCATTGCAATTTGGGGAGGGAAGCTTTGAGTTGAGAGCGACCCGTGGCCGACTCCAGACGGCCCTCAATTTGTGCATTGCTGAGTCCGCTGATCGGCCAGTGCAGCAATTCCAGATAGGATTCAATGTTGTAAGACTTAAGCGAGAAGGTTACCTCATCGGCTCGTTGCTGGGGTGGGGGAGATTGTATCCAGGCGGGGAAATATTTATTCCCTACCTGCAGGGCCAGGTTCGGCAAGGCTTCCCAGTTAAATTGTCCGCCGATCGAGGCATCCATTTCATTGGAGCGAAGGATCAAACTGCGCTGTCTTCCTTGTTGCTCCAGTTGCAGCTCAAATTCCTGCAAGCTCATCGGCACGCCGTTGCGGGCAAGTTCCAGGGAATGTCCTTGTAATGTGCCATTGAGGGTTTCGAGGTCGTTGCCTCGGAAGGTGCCCTTCAGCGATCCTTTCAGGGTCAGCCCATCCGGATTCCAGCCCAGCCGGGTAAGGTCCATATTCTCCAGCCGCGCCTCGAGATTGAAAACCGGATCTTTCGAGAATGGTTCGGCGCTAACTTGTATGACTCCGTTGAGATTTGGATCGCGTGTGTTCAGGGTAACCAGCCAACTCGGATCGTTCACCTCCAATTGATATTGGATCGGGCTAAATCGGTAGGTGGAGGTTTGCAACTGATTCAGCGCTCCATTGGCCCGAATGGTTTGGGTCCCTTTTCCTGTCAGCGTCAACGAAAGTTGGGCCGATCGCACGCCGGCTTCCGGGAAAACATCGTTCAACCCCTGCAGCTGTCCACTAAGCGATGCCCGATAGGTCAATGCCTGGCTCGGGGCATAGCGTGCCTCGCCCTGACCCGTCAGCGAACCCAACTGCGTGCGCAGGTTTCCACTGAAGGAAGCCTGCTCGGCCGTCAATTGCCCCTTTCCCCTCAGTTGGGCAAAGCCCAGTTTCTGCAACAGGGTTTGTTGCGAGGGAGACACCGATAGCCATTTCAGGGAAGTCCTGGCATCCGCGAATACCTCCGCCCGTTCCAATTCCCATCGCCAGTTCTGCCGACTTCTCCAGCGAAGACCCGTGAGATCGCCGCTCAGTCGTAACCCCTGGCCCCATTGCGCCCATAGGCCGCTTGCCTGAAGACGGTCCGATTCCACCACTATCCTCCCGCGCACCTGCAGGGGATCGGTCAGGGGTAATTTTTCACCGGTCAATAGGAATACGTCAGCCGGACTGATCTCCATCACAGCGTCCGCTATCTCTATCCGCGAGCCGGTATTGGTTTGTATCCAATGAATTTGTTGACGGCATTCACTCCGTCCAGTTAACAATTGAAAATCTTCCCAAGACCAACCGGTTGGCTGACCTTTTATTATACCCGACAAATTTTTTAATTCGAATCCGCTCGACTCTTTGCCGGAAAATACAATGGGCAGGCGAACCGAATCGGGCGAAGCCTGCAGGTTCGTTACCGCCAATTGCAGGTCGGTCCATTCCATGTGCTGCGGATTCAATCGATCGCGGTACCGGGCTACGCCTCTTTTTTTCCAAGCCACCTTGCCGTTCTCGATTCGTATTTGATCGATGCGAGCAGCGGGACCCTCCCAGCCCGGTTTCAGGGCGAAAAAGTCAGTCGGAGCAGAAAGGGCTTGGGAGGGGCGTTTTCCTTCATATTCCTCGATCACCACCATGGGCTCTTTCAGTAAAATATTTTGGATCTCGAATAAGGTGTCGGCCGGATCTAAGCGGCTGGCTTGTAACGATAACTCCCCAAATGAGGCCGAGGCATTCATGCCGCTCCACGCATCCCGCATTTCAACAGACGACCGCAGGATCACCACTTCGCGCAGGTTGAAATGACTACCCCCGCCGCTCGAAGTGGAAGTGTCAGTTGGTCCGGTCAGTTGGCTCAACAATGTTGCATGTCGCCACACCGAATCATCACGCTGAAGGATGATCCGTGTGTCTTCCAGCCGGATCGGTCCCAACTCATTTCGGCTCCGAAGAAAAAACCAGTTGGTCACTTGCACCTGTACGAGTCCGGCATGCAGCAAGGTGTCTTGTTCGCTGTCGTAAATGGTGAGTCCTTCCAACCGCAGCCGATCGAATAGCGAGAACCGTGCATTTTTCAGCTCGATCTTGGTTTGCCACTGCTGGGAGAGGTATCCGAGTAATTGTTGCGTCAGCCAATTTTGTCCAAAAGGGGATTGCAGGAACAGGTAGGCGGAAAGGATCAGGAGCAACAGCACCCCGATCACCCATTTTGATATCCGCCTGAACTTTTTCAATTCTTGATTTGGGTAAAATTACAGTATGCGGTCGCCCTGACCAATTCACGGCCACTAGGAATTGTTAGGATTGATGTAACATTGGGATATGCAATCAAACTCATTCAAACGCCTGCTGGTGATCGGCGCGGCGATATTATGCTATGGCCTTTGCCCGCTGTGGGCACAGCGGACCGCTTCCTATACGTTGGTGATCCATGGTGGGGCCGGCACCATCACGCGCACCAACATGTCGGCTGAAATGGAACGTGCTTACAATCTTTCCTTGCAACGGGCGCTCGATCTCGGCGAGAAGATGCTGGCTGGCGGACAGCCAGCCCTGGACGTGGTCGAGAAAGTGGTTCGCCTGCTCGAGGACGATTCACTTTTCAATGCGGGTAAAGGAGCCGTTTTTACGAATGCGGGCGAGCATGAGCTGGACGCGGCGATCATGGACGGAAAAAATCTCCTGGCCGGATCGGTGGCCGGCGTCAAAACCATCAAGAATCCCATCTCGGCAGCTCGAGCGGTGATGGAAAAAACCGAGCACGTGATGCTCAGTGGTTCCGGGGCCGAAGCATTTGCTCGACAGATCGGATTAGAGATGGTACCCAATACCTATTTCAATACGGAGGCGCGGCGCCGGGGACTGCATCGTGCGCTCGAGGAAGAGAAAAAAAATGCGCCGAAGTTTCCTTCACCTGCTGCCGGCACGCCTGCGATACGCGTGGATTGGAAATATGGTACCGTAGGGGCTGTGGCCTTGGATCAACAGGGCAACCTGGCCGCGGCTACCAGCACGGGTGGCATGACCAATAAACGGTTCGGACGGATCGGAGATGCTCCGCTCATTGGAGCCGGTACGTACGCCGACAGTTTGGTGGCGGTGAGTTGTACAGGCTGGGGAGAATTTTTTATTCGCATGGTCATGGCCAAATCACTCGCCGATCGGGTTCGTTTCGGCAATCAATCGCTCGCGAAAGCCGGAGATGAACTCATTCAGGTGGCCCTTCCGGCACTGGGCGGCGATGGGGGATTGATCGCGGTCGACCGAAACGGTGAACCGATCATGCCCTTCTGTACCGAGGGGATGTATCGTGGTTATGTGCGCAAAACGGCCGGAACCGATCCCGCCAAGCGCGTGGTGGCCATCTACAAAGATTGATCAGGATCCCAGTTTTACTCCGAAGGTCAGTACTACCTGTGCACCCTGTTGTTGAAGCCGGGCCATCGGGAAATTTCCATTGGCCAGCCGGTATGGTGCATGCACGTCTTTGCCAGTGAGGTATACGTATGTGAGATCGATGTAGAGACCGCGGTCGCGATAACCCAGTCCGCTGCTGATCTGCATCCTTGATCCTTTTTCGCCATGGAGGTTTTCGTAAGGGTTACCCAAAAAAGCGGCGCCACCACGAACCATCCACGTGTTGAATTTTAATTCGCCGCCAACCCGCACATTGAATACGCCCCGATATGCCCGATCGATGGCTTGGTTCAGGGCTTTCAGGTAATTCTTGGTGTCGGTGCTGTTGTCGACCTCGGTATCGGGGGAATATTGAACGGCTCGTTGGTTGACATATTCCAGGTCGGCCGTCAGAAATCCTTTTTGTTTTCGGATGTCTTTGGTCGAGCGCAATACATAAGATGCACTGGCGATGGCCCGATAGGGGGTGCTCATCATATATAGAAACTCGTCGGGAGCCCCGTTATTGAATTGGGCGGAGCTTTGGGTCTGCTCTCCCTTGTAATTTTCCGTATCCGTTGTTACGACCGTACGGTAGGTGTCCTTCATCGAGAACCAGGTGGGTGTGTGGAATGCCAGTCCGAGACGCCAATACAAATTGGGACGGTACAGTAAACCCAATTTGAGGTTTACGCCGACGCCTTTCGATTCGAGATAATCGGTGATGCGGGCATAATCAAAATTATTCAGGGCCGTACCCGCATCGGCTTCCGTGAATTGTCCCTCGCGCTCATATTGCAAGAAGGGAATGCCCACCGTGGCACCGTAGTATAGCTTTTCATTCGTAGCTCCACCATAGCCGATGGCCAGTTCTGTGATCCCGCCGGATTGACGGATCCAATTCTCCTGCAGTAATCCGCTTGTGATCGGAGCGCGGGTCTTGAATTGGAAATTACCATTGGTGCCGCCTGCCACGGTATCGATATAATAAGTATTGAAAGCCAAACTGGATCCGTGGGGATAATTGTTGGCTACCACGTTTGCGTCCCGGATGCCTTGGATCTCCTCCAGGTATTTTTGAGAATAACTGGATTGATTGTTTTGTCCGCGATACAGGATGTCGTTTCGAAAATGAGCTGTGCGGTTGATGGCCAGGGAGAGGGCGGAAACCTGTTTTTTCCCTTTGCGGTTGGTTTGTACGTCGGCCAATACCAATCCGCTGGTGCCAAAGCTTAGTTGTTTACGCGTCGCATTTTCTTTTCGGTTCAGAAAGTCAGATTGTTGACGAAGCTGTTGAAAGGCAGGAGAAAGCACCAAGTCGCCGGTCCGGAAAAAAGCCAACCCAGCCGGATTGACGAACGTAGCGGAAATGTCGCCTCCCAGGGAGCCCATTGCCCCGCCGATGGCTTGTTGGCGGGCCGTGCCACTGGGAAGGGTCCAACTCCAACGCAGGGCGTCGGTGGGGTCTTGTGCGGCTGTTTCCACCACCGGTAGCAGCGATAGGCTTCCTGCCAATAAGGCAAGGGGGAAAATGAACTTCATGGATTCTATTTAGAATTTACGTACCGGCGCAGCGGGGGTGGAGGAGGAGTTGCTCGATGGGGTGGGTGTGGAAGAAGATCGCCCCGAGTTTGTGTTTCCGTTTCCGAAAATATCCCGGAGTCCGCCCCCAACGGTTTGCAGGTTTGGAGTGGGCCGGTTCGTACCGGTCGTTCTCACGGGGTTAAATTTCGGATTGCCCGAGTTGACCGACGTGGTGCCATTGGAGGTTGGTGCCTGGAAGGTACTCAGGTTGGATACCCGGGGGCGATTGGGTGTGCGGGGAGCTGCCACGCCCACGCCCCAATAAGGGTTGTGAAACACGTTCCAGTTGTAAAAGGGATGGAAAGGCGTTCCAAAACTATTATTCATGCCGTAGGTCCACCGCTCATACGCATACCAATCATTCAGGTCGCTCCAGTGACGGCGGTTCCGCACTTTCATACGCAGGTAACGGTCTTCGTCGGTGTCGATCCGCTCGTAGTCGTTGCCGGCCGATTCTGGTGAGTAATACACGTCATCCGGTGTATGTGCCTCAGGGAAGGCCGTGCGGCAACTGCTCAACGAAAAACCAACCAGTAAGAGAAGAAGGAGGATGTTTTTCATGGGTTTCATTTTTGAGGCGATGAACTCGTTAATTTTGAGCCGCTGAAGCGGGTTTTCCATATAACAAAGATTTGAAGTTTTGGATTTGCGTTGGCTGAATCGTTGTTAAAAAATCCACAAATGCCTGTCCTGATAAAATATCCTTCATGAGCAAAGCTATCACTTCCCGCGCAACGGATTATTCGCAATGGTACAACGACCTCGTGTTGCGGGGCGAATTGGCCGATTACTCGGCGGTGCGCGGCTGTATGGTCATCAAGCCCTACGGATACGCGCTGTGGGAGAACATGCGCGATGCACTCGATCGGATGTTCAAGGATACCGGTCACGTCAATGCTTATTTCCCCCTCTTCGTGCCCAAAAGTCTTTTTGAGGCGGAGGAGAAAAATGCCGAGGGATTTGCCAAAGAATGCGCCATCGTTACGCATTACCGGCTCAAGGCGGATCCGAATAAAAAAGGAAAACTGATCGTGGATCCCGAAGCTAAATTGGAAGAGGAGCTGGTGGTGCGTCCCACGAGTGAGGCCATCATCTGGAATACCTACAAAGGCTGGATCCAATCTTACCGCGATTTACCCATCTTGGTCAATCAATGGGCCAACGTGGTTCGGTGGGAGATGCGCACCCGGTTGTTTTTGCGCACGGCTGAGTTTCTTTGGCAAGAGGGACATACGGCCCACGCCACCCGCGAGGAGGCCGTAGCGGAAACGGTTAAAATGCTCGATGTCTATGCCGATTTCGTGGAGAATTGGATGGCCGTGCCGGTGATCAAAGGCGTTAAAACCCCCAATGAGCGATTTGCCGGTGCCGAGGATACCTATTGCATCGAGGCACTGATGCAGGACGGCAAAGCATTGCAAGCGGGTACCTCGCATTTTCTCGGACAAAATTTTGCCAGGGCATTTGACGTGAAATTTTCGGATCGCGACAATAAATTGGATTATGTATGGGCTACCAGTTGGGGTGTTAGTACCCGACTGATCGGGGCTTTGGTGATGGCACACAGCGATGACCAGGGCTTGGTGCTGCCCCCTCGGATCGCACCTTGGCAAGTGGTGATCGTGCCGATCTACAAGGGCGAGGATCAAAAAGCTCAGATCGATAGCCGGGTTAACCAGATCCTCTCAGAACTCAAGGCTGCTGGTATTCGGGTGAAATATGATAACAGCGATCAAGCCCGTCCGGGATGGAAATTCGCCGAATATGAAATGAAAGGGGTGCCGGTTCGACTGGCCATTGGGGCTCGCGACCTCGAGAACAACGTCGTGGAAGTGGCCCGTCGCGACAAACAGACCAAAGAGACGGTTTCCCTCGACGGCCTTGTCGCACACGTTCAGTCCCTGTTAACTGACATTCAGCAAAATCTATTCGACCGCGCCAAAGCCTATCGCGACGCGCACATCACCCCGGCGAACAGCTGGGAACAGTTCGAGCAGCTGCTCGATGAAAAAGGCGGATTTATCGCTGCCCATTGGGATGGAACACCGGAAACGGAGGAAGCCATCAAGGAAAAAACAAAAGCGACCATTCGCTGCATTCCGCTGAATAATTCACCGGAGGCCGGCACCTGTATCCTGACCGGCAAGCCCTCCACGCAACGCGTACTCTTCGCCCGTGCCTACTGATCGCCCGGATATGACGAAGCTTGATTATGAGACGGGGCAGGTCTTGCTTTTCGATAAGCCGTATGAGTGGACCTCCTTCGATCTCGTGCGAAAGGTTCGCGGATTGATTCGAATTAAAAAGATCGGTCATGCGGGCACCCTTGATCCGTTGGCAACGGGACTCATGATCCTTTGCACCGGTAAATTCACCAAGCGGATCAATGAGTTCATGGGACAGGAGAAAGAGTACATCGCCGAGATGACACTCGGAGCCGTCACCCCCACCTACGACCTGGAGTCGGAACCGGAATCCATGAAACCAATAGATGATTTTTCCGCCGATCAGTTGGAAACGGTGTTTGATGCCTTTCGTGGTCCCATATTACAAGTGCCGCCCGCACACTCCGCCATCAAAGTGGGCGGGAAGCGGGTATATGAATTGGCCCGTGCCGGAAAGGAAGTAAAATTGGAGCCACGTCCGGTCACCATCCACACATTGGAATGTTTGCAACGGCAGGAAGATCGGATAACCCTTCGGGTGGTCTGTTCCACCGGCACCTATATCCGAAGTTTGGTGCACGATATCGGGCAAGCTTTGGGTTGCGGAGCGTATCTCAGCGGACTCACCCGCACGCGCATCGGCACACAAAAACTTTCCGAGGCCTGGTCGGTGGAAGCGTTTGAAAAATCGATCAAAGGATGAAGGGATAACTGATCCCCAATTGAAATTGATCGGCATCCGACCATTTCTTGTAACCAAACCATTTATTCTGGACGTTCGCGTTTGCGGGGGTGGGACTCGGATCCTTTGCCTTATAGGAATAATCGAGCCGCACCACAAAAAAGCTGAAGTCGATCCGAAGGCCGGTTCCTACGCCCACGGCCAGGTCTTGTCCGAGCCGACCAACGGAGAAGATCTCCTCCGGCGCTCTTCCCGGAGCTTTTTTGAGATACCAAATATTACCGATGTCGGAGAAAAGGGCTCCTTGAACTTGAAAGCCGGCAAACCGGAAAAAGGGGAATCGGTATTCTATGTTGGCTTCCAGTTGCATATCGCCGTAGCGTTCGGGTAGTCCCCGGTTTCCAAAATCCTGTATCGAGGAGCCGGGTCCGAGTTTGCGAAGCGACCAGGCACGCATGCTGTTGGGACCGCCCGCGAAGTATTGACGAAACAACGGCAGGTTGCTTCGCTTGAGGGGATTGCGGGTGGAGTTGAGTGCCCATCCGGCACCGGCGAACAGGTGCAGGGCCAAAGATGTTTTTTTGAATTGGATCTTATGGGCGAGGTCGAGATCCAATTTGAGAAATCGAAAAAGGTTCGAATCCAAAAATTTATTTCGGATCATACCGGTGATCAATCCGGATTCCTCGGCATTGATGCGGATGTTGGTGGTGCGGTTGTTGCGTTGTTTGGTCCAACTGGCCCCCGCCATGCCGGAAACGATCAATCCGTCGGCAAAGATGTTTCGCAGAAGAGCGTTGCTGTCGATCAGTTCTTCCAGCTTCTCTCTTCGTTTGATGAAAGAGAGTTCAATGTTGGGCAGCCGAAAGGTGAAAAGGGTGTTGCGGACGCGAAAATCATATCCCCAGGCGGCGTTCAAGTTGGTGACATTGACGAGAAATCTCCGCTCGGTGTTGGAGGCACTGATGGAGAGGATCGAGCGGAAATTATCCAAGACGCTATCAGGCAACCATCGAAGGGCGGGTACGGCACGGGGAAAGTACAAGTTGTGACTGAGTGAGATCTGCTGGGTTTGGATGAACCGTACATCCGTAACGGTATCTCGCCCGGCTTCCACGCCGTAGCGAATGTTGGTGTTGGACTGTATGGCACGACGGGCCACGTTCCGATTCTGGAATCCTACGTTCACTGCCAAGCCGAACAGATTCCCGGAGAGGATACTCTGGTTGTTGCTGCCTTCGACGTTGGCCTGAAAGGCTCCTTTTTTCCCGGGGATCATGCGGATCAAAAAATCAGTCGTATCCGTACCGGCTCGCGGAAGTTGGTCGATGTTCACCAACCGCCAGGTGCCCAGGGCATTCAATCGGTTCAGGGTCTTGGTATAGTCACGCTGATCGTATCGTTGTCCAGGATGCAGATAGATGTTGGGTTCCAGGATACGAGGAATGAAAAGATTTCGTTTGCTGACCACGGTCAGGTTATCGGTGAAGGTCGTGTCGCCTGTTTGCAGCGATTCATCGCCTTCCAGATCGGGGTACACGGTGATCCGTCCCACGTGGTAGCAAACCAGTTTGGAGGAGTCGATCCCGTCGCGCAAGATCCATTCCAGGTTGGCGGTCGGATTTTCCTTGCGGGCCCGGAGTCTTTCCAGTTGTCTTAATTCCTCGAATGGGTCGAGGGTAGGGGTTAGGACGCTTCGGTCGAGCGTATCCCAGATCGCCAGAAGATCTTCCCGGCCAAAACGCAGGTAGCCGTTGTTTCGGAACAAGGTGACCAGCCGACTCAACTCCTGGCTGATAATAGACTTGGCAAAGGGGTCACCGCTTCGAAGAAAAGATTCGTTTGCATGCGCGTTTGCTAACCGCTGGAGGTTACTGTCTTTGAAACGATAACGGATCGAGTCTAACCGAACCGGTTTTCCGGGCCAGACCTGAAAGCGGACAGTGGTGCGTTGTTGGTGATCGCCTACCTGCTTGACGGTCGTATCGACTCGTATCGAATCATGATAATATCCCTCTGCCATCAGCAGATTGCGCATGAAGCCAATGGATTTATAGGCGGCCGTGGATTCATAACGGGGCGGTTGCTTCAGCTCACTGTAAAAAAGCTTGGAAACGGTGCGCACGCGCAAGCTATCATCCAGTTGGCCTTTTAGTCGGCTGGCCAAGCGGATTTTTTCCGTATTGGTAAAATTGCCCTGAACCTGGATATTTGTCTGATAAACGAAGGGCTGGTCCAGGGGATATTGCTTCGGAATCACACCACAGCCGGTGCCGATACAGATCCCGAATAGCGAGAGCAGCCGTACGTTTTCCCGGAGTACACGCCCAAAAATCCTCATGAAACAGTTGCCATGATTAGCAAGGCCATCATCAAAGATATCCAAAATCTGGCCCACCGGGAGGCGCGCGTGGCGCAGGGACTCTTTCTGGCGGAAGGGATCAAGTGGGCGGAAGAGTTGTTGCTGCATGCCCGGCATCAGATCCATGCAGTCTATGCGCTGAAAAATTGGATTGACCGGTACGCATCGCAACTGTCAGGCATCCCGGTGCAGGAAGTGGACGAGGTGTTGCTGGGCCGCTTGTCGCAACAAAAAACACCGCAGGAGGTACTGATCGTGGTCAAACAGTTTTCCCGCACCCTTCAGCCGTTTCGAGGGGGGATACATCTGGTTCTGTCTACTATACAAGACCCAGGTAACCTGGGCACGATCATTCGCACGGCCGATTGGTTTGGGGTGAAACAGATCCTTTGCAGTTCCGATTGTGCCGATCCGTATCATCCCAAAGTGGTACAAGCTTCCATGGGCAGCTTGATCCGAATGGCTGTGATCCAAACTTCCTTGCCCCAGTGGTTGCTGCAGCAAAAAGACGTTCGGAAATGGGCGGCGGTGCTGAATGGAGCTGATTATGCTTCCGCCGGTGGCGAGGGGATATTGATGATGGGAAATGAATCGAAGGGTCTTTCACAGGAATTGATCGAGCTGGCCACCGATCCTATCACCATTCCCCAAGTGGGCGGGGCTGAATCCCTAAACGTATCGGTAGCGACGGGAATCTTGCTGGCACAACTATCCCGATAAATCAGCGGAATCGGATCGCCTGCACCGGTTGGATGCGACGCACCAGCCAAGACGGGATCCAGGCAATGGCCAGTGAAACCAACGCCGTTCCACCCAGAATGGCCAACACTTCTCCCCACACGATCTTGACCGCGGCCCGGTCGATGTAATACGCTTCCTCGGGCAGACGAATGAATCCGGTGCTCATTTGCAGGTATAACAATCCCAGTCCCAGTAGCGTGCCAAGCGCAATGCCCCAGGCCAGGATCCAGCCGATCTGTTGGAGAAAGAGTTGTTGGATGCTGCTGTCGGGTGCACCGAGGGCTTTGAGTACGCCGATCATGCGAACGCGGTCGAGGACCAAGATCAGCAAACAGGTGATGAGGTTGATGACCGCTACTGCGATCATGAGTGTGATCAGGAGGACCCGCGTATTGTCCATCAACGAAAGCCAATCGAAAATATTGGGGATCAGTCGGGTGATCGGGGTGGGATCCCAGGTTTGCGGAAAATCCTGGATCGCATAGATCTCGTCGGCCACTTTTTCTGCTTGTCGTGGATCGTCTACCATCAATTCATATCCACCGATGCGATCGCTGGGCCACCCATTCAATTGTTGGATCAGCCGTAGGTCGGCCAACGCATAGAGCCGGTCGTAGGTGTCGATACCTGTCTTGAAAACGCCGGCGATTTGAACTTTACGGGGACGAGGAGCTTGATCGGCCTGTAAAAAATATAGCAGCAAACTATCACCGGTCGATTGTCGCAGGCGTTCCGCCGTGTATTGTGAGATCAGGATACCCCGACTAAAGCCACTGTCGGGCCAGGCAGGTGCATTCCCTTTTTTCAGAAAGGCCGGTAATTGATCGAGATAAAAGGAGCGGTCGACCCCTTTGATCATCAATCCCTCCATTTCTTCGTTTGTTTTCAATACGCCGTAACGGGTGGCAAAAGCGTGTATCGAACGAACACTTTTCTTCTTGCGGATCGAATCCAGCAGCACCGGATTTTGTAAAATGGGAAATTCTTCCGAGAGAAGGGACCGGGGCGCTTGTCGTTCTTGGATACGGATATGACCCCAAAAGCCGAAGACTTTATCCTGAATCGCCTCTTGAAAGCCATTGACCAGCGAGACCGCGATGATCATCACGGCTACACTGATGGTGGTGGCGACGACGGATATGCGCAGAATGAATCGCGCGAAACTGCGTTGCGGACTCCAAGCGATTCGCCGGGCTAAAAAGGGGATCAGGGGAAAGGGGCTGGACAAGGCCGCGTGTTTGTTCAAAATTAGTCGACCCCGGCCTATTTATTGGTTAATATTGCGTTGGGATGCGATCGTTATTTCTTTTGTGGCTGCTCCAGCTCCTGGGCGTTAACACGTGGCTGTCTGCTCAGTCTCCGGACCGGGTCTTTTCGAACAAGATACGCTCCGTCAAGATCTTTCGGGTGGGCGATCCCGCCTCGTATCCGATTCTGTACCTGAATGCCAATGAGCAACTGGAGCTTCATTTCGATGACATGGATGGGGATGTTAAGTTTTACTACTATTCTCTCCAGCTGTGCAATGCCGATTGGCGTCCGGCTAATCTGCCGCCCTTCGATTATTGGAGAGGATTTCTTTCGAACCGCATCGGCACCTACCGGTTGTCGAATCTGGTGCAAACCCGTTACACGCATTACCAGGCAG